>DAISYX010000049.1:0-11963 GCA_036825095.1 Clostridia bacterium
CAATGGAAGGCAGTATACTCGTTAAACCATCAGGAGGCATACGGCAGATGAACAAATGGGACCATCGGTTTATGGAAATGGCGCGCCTGGTTTCATCCTGGAGCAGCTGTTTTAATGAGGGCCGGGCAATTGGCGCCGTCATCGTCAGGGACAAGCGGGTGATAACCACCGGCTATAACGGCGCCCCCGCCGGCATGAAAACCTGCAAGGAGCGGGGCGAGTGTTTAAGGCGCAAGCTGGGCATTCCCTCCGGCACCCGGGCTGAGATTTGCTACGCCATTCACGCGGAGCAAAACGCCATCATCCAGGCGGCCAAAATCGGCGTCTCCATCCAGGGCGCCACCCTCTATACCACCCACCAGCCCTGCTCGGTGTGCGCCAAAATCATCGTCAACTCCGGCATCCGCCGGGTGGTGTTTGAGCAGGGCTATCCGGATGATTTTTCCTTGCATTTCTTTGAGGAGACGGGCGTTGCGCTTGAGCGCTACGAAAGGGAAACCGCATGATGAAAAGGCTGCTTTGCGCGCTTATGGCCCTGGTGACACTGTGTTTGGCGCCTGTGGGCCTTGCCTCCGGCAACCTTAAGGAGCGGCTTTACCTGCAGGAGAACATCAAGCCCCTGACGGATGAAGAAATCCCCGCCTCCCCCTTGGGCGTGCGCCACTACCTGCTGATCAGCATGGACAAGTGGCAGAACAACGTGGACAACCCGGGCTATAACGACGGCCTGGTGCTTTTGACCATGGATGAGCAGACCGGCCGGGTGATCGTCACCTCGATCATCCGGGACACCTGGGTGATCCGGCCTGACGGCCATCCTGGGCGCATTAACCGCATCATCCGGGAATACGGCCCCCAGGTGCTTTTGGACATCATCAACCGCCACTTCGGCCTGAACGTGGAAAAGTACGTCATCATGGACTGGCGCCACATCATGGAAATTGTGGACGCGGTGGGCGGGGTGGAGGTGCCTCTCACCTCCTCTGAGATTCACTACATGAAAAACTGGGCGGTGCCGGTGGGCAGCACCCAGCCGGAGCTTAACGGCCCCGGCACCTACCACCTCAACGGCTTTGCCGCCGTCATCTTCATGCGCATCCGGCGCACCCGCGCCTCCAACGACCTGGACACCCAGGACATCGGCCGCACCTACCGGGCGCGCCTGGTGCTGTCCAATATCGCGGACAAAATAAGCGGCTACGATATGAACCAGGCCCAGAAGCTTCTGACGGATATCCTCAAAATCTGGGAGGAGCCCTACGATAAAACTTTCACTTATCCGGACATCCGCAACAATAACATCTTCGTAGCGGGTACGATGCCTTCAGGCCCTGTCAAAAAGCGGGCGGAAACCAACATCACCATGGCGGATGTCCTGGACGCCCTCAGCGTGGCCTTCGCGCTGCGCAACAGCCAGGTGGAGCAGTGCCGCCTGCCTTTTGACGGCACCTACGGGCCCTATGAGTACGCCAACAGCGCGGGCCAGCTGATGGACTTTGAGGCAAACCGCGCGCTGCTGAAGGACTTTATGTTCCCGGAGACTTTCCTGGTTTCCGCGGACCCGCTGCCCTAAGGGTCCATCCATCACACAGCAAAGGAGTTTTGCCCGGTATGACCAGCCCCGCTGTTTCAAGCAGCAGCAATGTTCTTAAAAAGCTTTTGATCCTCTCCCTTCTTACGGCTCTGTCCGTGATTTTGGAGCGCTTTTTAGGCTATAACGACCGGCTGCTGAGCGTTTCTTTCGCCTATTTGCCGGTGGCACTGGCCGCTATGCTCTTTGGCCCCGTGCCCGGGATGATCGTCTCCGCCATGGCGGATTTTCTGGGGGCGCTGCTTTTCCCGGTGGGGCCTTTGGATCTGCGCTTCACCCTGATCGCGGCCATCAAGGGCTTCATCTATGGCTTTTTCCTCTCAAAGCGGGGGGGCGGCCGGGGGCGCATCGTCCTCTCCCAGGGGCTGGTGACCCTGCTGTGCCATCTGGTGCTCAACACCCTGGTGATCTCAACCCTGATCGGCCAGGGTTTCTGGGCCCTCCTGCCCTTGAGGGTGGTCAAAAACCTGCTGTTCTTCCCGGTGGAGGTGTTCACGCTGATAAAAATGTCCGAATACCGCAGCACCTTTGATCGGCTGGCCAAATGAACACAGCCAAGCGCAACCGCGAGATCCTGGCCGTTTTAGAGGCCCTTTACCCGGACGCCCGGCCGGAGCTTCACTTCTCAAACCCCTATGAGACCCTGGTGGCCACCATGCTCTCCGCCCAGTCCACGGATGTCCAGGTCAACAAGGTGACCCCCGCGGTGTTCCGGGATTTTCCCACCCTGGAAGCAATGGCCAAGGCCACCCCGGAGATTCTCTACCCCTATGTCAAATCCTGCGGCTTTAAGTCCAAGGCCACCAACATCGTCATGGCGGCCCAGGATATTTTAGCGCGCTTTGGCGGCCAGGTGCCCCAGACCCTGGAGGAGCTGACCAGCTTGAAAGGCGTGGGCCGCAAAACCGCCAACGTGGTGCTGGCCAACGCCTTTGGCGTGCCCGCCATGGCGGTGGACACCCATGTGTTCCGGGTGTCCAACCGCCTGGGGCTGGCGGAGGCCGCCACGGTGGAAAAAACCGAGCAGCAGCTGATGCGCGCCATCCCCAAAGCCCAGTGGAACCAGGCGCACCACTGGCTGATTTTCCACGGCCGGCGCGTGTGCAAGGCCCGCAATCCCGCCTGTATTACCTGCAAACTGCTGCCCCTGTGCGCCCATCCCCAGATAAAGCCGGAGCCTTAAAGCCCTGCGCTTTATAACTACACAACGATTAAGGATGCTTTTTTTATGGACATGTTTCATGATTCCCGTTCCCCTGATTGCCGCGCCCCTGTGGGGGCGCTGACCACCGGCCAAAGCGTGCGCCTGAGGCTTTATGTGCGCGGCAGCGCCGCCAGGGTCACCTTAAGGCTGTGGAACGGCGGCGAGGAACTGGTGGCGATGAAGCATCAGGGCCTGGGGGTGTATGAGGCCACCATCCAGGCGCCTGAGACTCCGGGCCTTTGGTGGTACAGCTTCTGCCTGGAGGACGCCCGGGGCCACAGGCTGTATTACGGCAACGCCAGGGACGAGCTGGGCGGCGTGGGCGCCGTGTATCAGGACCCGCCCCCCAGCTATCAGATCACGGTGTATGACCCGGCTTTCACGCCGCCAAAATACCTGACCGACGGCATCATGTATCAGATATTCCCAGACCGCTTCCACCGCAGCCGCCCGCCTGTGAGCAAGCGCAAGGACCTTTATCTCCACGAAAACTGGGACGATCTGCCCTTGGTCGGCCAGGACCCCCGCAGCGGGGACCATCTGGCCGCGGACTTTTTTGGCGGCGATCTGGAAGGCATCCGGCAAAAGCTGCCCTATCTTAAGGAATTGGGCATCACCCTCCTCTACCTCAACCCCATCTTCAAGGCCCGCTCCAACCACCGCTATGACACGGGAGATTACCACCAGATTGATCCCCTGTTGGGGGATGAGGATTCCCTCAGAAAGCTCTGTGAGACGGCGGAGGAAATGGGCATGCGCGTCATGCTGGACGGCGTCTTCAGCCACACGGGGGAGGACAGCATCTACTTTAACCGCTACGGCCGCTATGACGGCCTGGGCGCCAGTCAAAGCAAGGATTCGTTCTATTATCCCTGGTATCAGTTCAGCGACTATCCGGACAAATACGCCTGCTGGTGGGGTATTCACACGCTGCCTGAGGTGAACAAAAACAACACCAGCTTCCGCGCCTTTATCATGGGGCCGGACGGGGTGGCCCGGCGCTGGCTGCGGGCGGGGGTCTCCGGCTGGCGGCTGGATGTGGCGGATGAGCTGCCTTTAACCTTCCTTCAGGATTTGCGCCACGCCGTGAAGGCGGAAAAGGCGGACGCCGCCATCCTGGGCGAGGTCTGGGAGGATGCCAGCAACAAGCTGGCCTATGGCCAGGTGCGCAGCTATGTCCTGGGGGACACGGTGGACAGCGTGATGAACTACCCCCTAAGGGACGCGCTGATCCGCTTTTTCACCCATGAGATTCCCGCCGCCCAGTTTGTGCGAATCATCCGCTCGCTTCAGGAGAACTACCCGGTGCCCTTCTTTTACGCCACCATGAATTTGATCGGCAGCCATGACCGGGCGCGCATCCTAAACCGCCTGGTCAAGCGGGACTATGCAGAGCTTCCCTTAAAAGAGCGGGGCCATCAGGCCCTGCCCAAGGCGCTTCGGGATCTGGCCATCAGCCGGCTTGAAAAGGTCATGCGGGTGGTGACGGCCATGCCCGGGATGCCCAGCCTCTATTACGGGGACGAGGCGGGGCTTGAGGGCGCCGCGGACCCCTTCTGCCGGGGCACCTTCCCCTGGGGGCATGAGGACCCCCGCACCATGGCCATCTTTAAGGAAGCCTTCCGCCTGCGCCAGGAGCGCCCGGTGCTGCGCCGGGGCAGTCTCAGCCTCTCCCATGAGGGGGAGGACACCCTGGTCATCCACCGGGCCAGCCTGGACGGCCTGGACGTGTTTGGGGAGCCTCTCATGGATGGCCCCTATACCCTCAGGGTGAGCCGGGACCGCATCGTGCTGTAAACGCGCCGAATTCTTTCATCATTTCGTAATATTTTCTTGACATTTGCGGCTGAATATCCTACGATGTCAGCAAACTTATGTCATTTGACGGAGGTGCACATGACGCGCTTTGCCAAACATCGCATATTCTGCCTGGTCCTGTCGTTTGTGCTGGCTGCGCAGCTGCTGGCCTTTGCTCAGGAGAGCTACCCCTATGTCAGCTACGCCACCGCCTCCGTCAGGCTCCGGGCCAGGCCCTCCTCCAGCGCCACCATTCTGGATGTGGTGCAATCAGGGGACGCGGTGCTGGTCACCGGCACGGAGGGCAACTACAAAATTGTGGAGTACGAGGGCCGTCGGGGCTATATCGTCTCCTCCTTCCTGGAGGCGCAGGCCGCAGGCAATCTCCCCGCCGCTCCGGTGGCGGACGACGCCGTCAGCGCCAAATACCCCCTCCTTCAGTCCGGCATGGAAAGCCAGCCTGTCAAGGCCCTTCAGCAGGCGCTGATGGAACTTGGCTATTACAACAGCAGCATCGACAGCAAATACGGCAGCGGCACCACCCAGGCGGTGCGCGCCTTTCAGGAGGCCAACAGCCTTTCCGTCACCGGCCAGGCTGATCCCTTAAGCCAGCAGCTGCTCTTTGAGGGCTCGCCGCTGAACAGCCGCGGCGCCAAAACCCGGGTTAAGACCTTGCCGGCCATTGACGGCGTCACCATCCGCGCTGACAACCAGGGCGTGGCGGTGGAGCTGGTCCAGCAGCGCCTTAAGGAGCTGAACTTATACCAGGGGGTGGTGGACGGCAAGTACGGCACCGCCACCCAGGCCGCGGTGCGCGGGTTTCAGCGGGCCAACAGCCTGACGGCTGACGGCATTGTGGGCAGCGCCACCTACGCCAAGCTCTTCCCCCAGCTGGCCCCTGAGGACAGCGGGACGCCTGCTGCGGCTACGCCCACCCCTTCCCCCGTGTTCACCACCCAAAGCCCTGGTGAGGAGGAGGCCAGCTACCCCTATAACACCACCACCTCTTCCTCCGTCAACCTGCGCAAGGGCAAATCCCTCTCCTCCATGCGCTATCTGACCATTCCCCAGGGCGCCACCGTTGAGGTGCTGGCGGACGAGGACAGCTTCCAGAAGGTCACCTATCGCAATTTCACAGGCTACGTGATGACCGAATACATCAACATCCCCGAGGCCTATCTCAGCGGTAAATCCCTGGATTCAGACCCCAGTGCCAAGGTGAACTACGAAACCCTGGCCATCGGTTCTGACGGCGCCAAGGTGCGCGCCCTGCAGCAGGCCTTGTCTGAGCTGGGCTATTACAGCGGCAACATCGACGGAAAATTCGGCGCCGGCACCCTGGCTTCCCTGAAAGCCTTTCAGACCAAAAACGGCCTGCGCGCCACCGGCGTAGCCCTGCCGGAGCTTCAGCAATTGCTCTATGAGGAACGGGTTTACAACAACAAGAACAAGCGCGTCCTGGTGAACACCCTGCCGCCCATTGACGGCTATCCCATGCAGCAGGGTGACTATGGCGACGCGGTCTACGCGCTGCACCAGGCCCTGGCGGCCCTGGGCCATTATGATGGGGCCAACGGCTATGAATACACCAAGGCCACCGCCCAGGCGGTCCGGGCCTATCAGAAAGCGCACAGCATCAAGCAAACGGGCAAGGCGGACAGCTTTACCCTGCTGTCCCTTCAGACCTTCCTGGGCACCCCCGCGCCCTCCCAGCCGGATACCACCCCCCTGACTGCGGACAATGTGGTGGTCATCCGCTCCGGCACCCGGGGCCAGCCCGTTACCGACCTGCAGGAGCGCCTGGTGGCCCTGGGATATTACAATATCCTGCCGGACGGCATTTACGACAGCGATGACATCGCCGCCCTCAGGGCCTTTCAGCGCGCCAACGGCTTAACTGTCACCGGTGTTGGGGACCTGGCCACCCAGCAGGTGCTCTACAGCATCTATGCCCTGGCCAATGGTGACACGCCCACCCCCGGCGCCGTGCCGGAGGTGACCCCCACCCTGCTTAAGATGGGCGCCACGGGGGACGCGGTGCGGGCGATGCAATCCCGGCTGATTGTGCTGGGCTACCTCACCGGCAACGCGGACGGCATCTTTGGCACCCAGACCGCCCGGGCCGTCTCCAACTTCCAGCGGACCAACGCCCTGGACCCGGACGGCATCGCCGGAAGCCTCACCCTCACAGCGCTTTACAGCGCGGAGGCCAAGAGCAACGCGCCCGCCGCCACCCCCACCCCGGCACCCGGCAACCTGGTGATCGCCAGCCTGAAGCTGGGATCCACGGGCAGCGAGGTGACGGAATTGCAGCAGCGCCTGATCTCCATGGGCTATTTAGCAGGCGCCGCAGACGGCATCTTTGGTCCCCGCACCGCCCTGGCGGTGCAGGCCTTCCAGCAGCGCAACAGCCTGGATCCGGACGGCATCGCCGGCAAGCTGACCATCGCCAAGCTGAATTCCGCCAACGCCGTGGGCCCTGTGGCCGGAGTTTCGCCCAGCCCCACGGCCCAGCCCACCTCAGCGCCCGGGAGCAGCACCGGTTCCAGCTTCCAGGCCCCCAAGGCCAGCGAGGTGCGCTACGCCAACTGGTATACCGAAATCCGCAGCCACGCCCAGCGGCTGCGCAACGTGGTCATCTATGACTTCACCACCGGCAAGCATTACAATTTCCGCTTCTTCAGCTTTGGCAAGCATGCAGACGGGGACACCCCCACCAAGGAAGACACCGCCATCATGAACAGCATCATGGGCGCCAACAACTGGACGCCCCGGCCCGTCTGGGTGATTTTCAGCGACGGCAGGGTCTATATGGCCTCCACCCACAGCCATGGGCACGAGGTGGACTACACCTCCAACAACGACCTCACCGGACATCTCTGCGTGCATTTCCCCCGGGAAATGGCGGAGGCCGCCCTCACCGGGCCCTACGCGGTGTCCCATCAGAATGCCATCCTAAAGGGCTGGGATCTCACCCAGGGGATGGCCCGCTGATGAATAAGGCCATAAAGCCCCTCTCCATCGCCATAGACGGCCCCGTCAGCGCCGGCAAGTCCACCTTAAGCGAGGCCCTGGCGCGCAATCTGGGCATCCTGCACCTGGACACCGGGGCCATGTACCGGGCCGTGGGGCTCTATGCCCTTGAAAACGGCATCGATCCCGGGAATGAACAAGCCCTGGAGGCTTTGATCAAAGACGGCCTGGCCGCCGTCACCGTGGAATACGCGGAAGGTATGCAAAAGACGCTGCTCAACGGCGCAAACGTCACCCACCGGCTCAGGGAAGAGGCGGTGGGCCAGGCGGCTTCCACCGTGTCCCGGTATCCGGCGGTGCGGCGCTGCCTGGTGGATATCCAGCAGCAGCTGGCGCGGCAGCAAAGCCTTTTGATTGATGGCCGTGACATCGGCACCGTGGTGCTGCCGGAGGCTGACATCAAGGTGTTTTTAACCGCTACCCCGGAGGCCCGAGCCCTGCGCCGCTACACCCAGATCATTGCCGGCGGCGGCAAGGCGGATTATCCCACGGTGCTGGCGGAGCTGATCAAACGGGACGCCCAGGACACCGGCCGGGTGCATGATCCTCTAAGGCCGGCGGAGGATGCGGTGGTGCTGGACACCTCCACATTGACCTTTGAAGAATCCCTGGCAAGGCTCCTGGCGCTGGTGGAGGATTATCGTGCAAAGCAGGCCTGAGCCGGAGCAGAAAACCTGGTTCTACCAGTTTGCCCGCGTGGTGGTCAAGGCTTTCGCAGCCCTGTTTTATCCTTCGCGGGCGCTCAACCCTGAGAAGCTGGAGGCTATGAGCGCCCCCTATATCCTGATTGCCAACCATCAGAGCATGATGGATCCAATCCTCCTGGCGGCCCATTTGAAGCGCTATGAGATTCGCTTTTTGGGCAAGCGGGAGCTGACCCGTTTTGCTCCCCTTCGCTGGGTGGTTGAAAAGCTGCACATGATTCCCGTCAGCCGGCATCAAAGCGATATGGGCGCCATGCGCGCCAGCCTGAACGCCTTAAAAGCGGGCCATGTGCTCTGCCTTTTCCCTGAGGGCAGCCGTTTCCCCGGCGGCCCGCCCATGGCGCAGATCCAGTCCGGCTTCACGGTGCTGGCGCTGCGCAGCCAGGCGCCCCTTTTGCCCGTCTATGTGCACGGCATCCCCCGCCCCTTTAAGCGGGTGAAGCTGCTGGTGGGGGACCCTATCTCCTTTGAAACACTGAACCGGGAAAACAACGAGTTGTCTTATGATGCGATTAAAGCCCACATCCAGGACGTCTATCAAAAGCTAAAAGAAAAATTAGAACAAGAAAAAAACAATTCTTCCTCGGTGACTCAATGAAAACCTTGGATATAATGGGGATACTACAGCCATGCCCATTCAAGTAGCGTCACACGCAGGGTTCTGCTCCGGGGTAAACCGGGCGGTGGCCTGCGCCCACCAGGCCGCAGAGGAGGCCAAAACCCTTGGAGTTTCTTGTTATTCCCTGGGTGAAGTGATCCACAACCCCGCGGTGGTCGCCTCCCTTCAGGCGCAGGGCCTAAACGCTGTGGACAGCCCGGAGGAGGCGGGGGGCGGCCTGCTGGTGATCCGCTCCCACGGAGTGGGCCCCCAGGTGCTTGAAAGGGCCCGGAAAGCGGCGCAAAAAACAGTTGACTGCACCTGCGCTTTCGTGCATCATGTACAGCAGTTGGTCCATGCGTCAAGCAGCGATGGCCGTCCTGTCATCCTCTTGGGGGATGCCGGCCATCCAGAGGTCATTGGCATCCTCGGCTGGTGTCAGTCAGAGAGCTTTGTGATAGAAAGCGAGGCTCAGGCGGACCAACTCCCGGATCGCTGCGCAGAGGCGCTGGTGGTCAGCCAGACCACCTTCCCCCCCACCAGGTGGGAGGCGCTCACGCGGCATCTCTTGTCCCGTTTCCCCAACCTTCGCTTGAGGAAGACCATCTGCCAGGCAACCGCCCGGCGGCAAAGCGAGGCGGAAGAGCTGTCAAAGCGCGCGGACAAAATGATTGTGGTGGGCGGCCGAAAGAGCGCCAACACCCGCAAGCTGGCAGAAACCTGCCGCAAATGGTGCCCGGATACCTTCCTGGTGGAGGACGCCTCGGAGCTTTCCCAGCACCAATTTAATCCCGCGAGGGAACTCATCGGCATCACCGCCGGCGCATCGACCCCGGCGTGGTCACTTAAGGAGGTTGTTGACAAAATGTACGACATGGAACTCAACGAAAAAATGGACCCGGAAACCCCGATCCAGGAGCCTGATACCCAGGCGGACCCCATCCCCCAGGAGGCTGAGGCCGTGCAGCCTGAAGAGCCTGTCACCCCCGAAGCTTCGGAAGCTGCCCCTGAAACGGAAGCGCCTGAGGAAGAAGCGCCCGTGACGGAAGAAGCGGCTCCTGAGGCTCCGGCTGAAGAAGCTGCCCCCGAAACGGAAGCTTCAGAGGAAGCGGCGCCCGAAGCGGACGCATCTGTGGAAGAGGAAGCCCCCGCAGAGGAAGAGGAGCCTGAGGCCCCTGCCGTGCCCAAAGAGCAGAGCATGATGGAGATGGCAGCGGACAGCTTCACGCGCATCCGCGCCAGGCAAGTCATCCTTGGCAAGGTGGTCCAACTGACGGAGGACGAGGTCAGCGTCAACATCGGCTACAAGTCCGATGGTTTGCTCAGCCGCGCGGAATTGGTGGACAAGGACGTGGAGCTGGGTGACGAAATCGAAGTTGAGGTCGTCAAGGTCAACGACGGCGAAGGCAACGTGATTCTCTCCCAGCGCAACATCGTCAACCGCAAGGTCTGGGAGGAAATCAAGGGCAAGTTCGAAGCCAATGAGCTGGTTGACGGCGTGGGCAAGGAAGCCGTCAAGGGCGGCCTTTTGGCTGACATCCAGGGCGTGCGCGCCTTCATCCCCGCTTCCCACCTGGCCCAGCGCTATGTGGACAAGATCTCCCAGTTCATCGGCCAGGACATGAAGCTGAAGATCATCGAAATTGATGACAGCAAAAAGCGTGTGGTGGCCAGCCGCAAGGAAGCCCTGGCCATTGAAAACGCCGCCCGCAAGGAGGACGTCTGGGCCACTCTGGAAGAGGGCGCGGTGGTCAAGGGCGTTGTGCGCCGCTTCACCAACTTCGGCGCCTTTGTTGACCTGGGCGGCGTGGATGGCCTCATTCACGTCTCCGACCTCAGCTGGAGCCGCAACATCGTGCCCAGCCAGGTGCTCAGGGCCAACCAGGAGGTTGAGGTAAAGATCCTCTCCCTGGACCGGGACCGGGACCGCATCGCCCTGGGCTATAAGCAGCTGCAGCCCCGCCCCTGGGACAATGTGGAGGAGAAGTATCCCGTGGGCACCATCCTGGAACGCAAGGTGGTGCGCGTGCGCGACTTCGGCGCCTTTGTGGAACTGGAGCCCGGCGTGGACGGCCTGGTGCATATCTCCCAGGTGGCGCCCACCCGCATCGAAAGGGTGGAGGACGTCCTAAGCCCCGGCCAGGACGTGCGCGTCAAGGTTTTGGCGGTGGACCCGGTGGCCAAGCGCATCAGCCTGTCTGTGCGCGAGGCGATGGAAGACACCGTGATGGACTATAGCGCGGACATTCCCGGCGAACCGGAAGCGGACTACGGCGTTTATGAGCATCAGCCCATCGCCGCCGCCGCCGCGGAAGTCACCGCCACTGCCCCCGCAGAGCGTCAGGAAACCTCCCTGGAGCTTGCCATGCGCAAAGCCCGGGAAGAGCTGATGGCCAAGGAGCAGGAAGCAGCCGAGCAGGAGGATGCCCCCGTCGAAGAGGAAGAGGCCCCTGAAGCAGCGGAAGCGGCTGAAGAGACCGTGGAAGAAGAAGCTCAGGTGGATGAAGAAGCCGTGGCGGAAGAAGCCCAAGCTGAGGAAACCCCGGAAGAGTCCGAATCCGACGAGACCTAATCATACCTTAAATGCCAGAGGGCGGCGCACATTAAGCGCCGCCCTCTTTTTTTGCCGTCAAAAAAAGCTCCCTGCTGATGAAAGCAAGGAGCTTTTAAAAGGGTAAAAACTAAATCAGAACTTCAGCGGGTTGAGCCGGATGGAGGGGCCCATGGTGGTGCTCAGGTACAAAGAACGCAGATAGACGCCCTTGGCAGCCGTGGGCTTGGCCTTGATCACAGCCGCCATCAGGGCGCTCAGGTTCTCCACCAGCTTATCCTCATCAAAAGATACCTTGCCAATGGGGCAGTGGGCAATGGCGGTCTTGTCAATCCGGTATTCCACCTTGCCGCCTTTGATCTCCTCGATAGCCTTGGCCACATCCATGGTGACGGTGCCGGACTTGGGGTTGGGCATCAGGCCCTTAGGCCCCAGGATGCGGCCGATTTTCCCCACCACGCCCATCATGTCAGGGGTGGCGACGC
>DAISYX010000050.1:0-11604 GCA_036825095.1 Clostridia bacterium
GTTTTCCCCCGCCTCCTCCAGGGAGCTGTCGATGCTGCTTAAGGCGCCCGCCACATAGAGATAGACATAGGGGAAGAGGTGAAGGGTGAAGACCAGGATAATGCCCCCTGGGCCATAGATGGTGGGCGCTTTGATGCCTATCCCCGCGAACAGACGGGTGATAAAGCCCGCGCGGCCAAACAGCAGGATCCAGGAATAAGCCCCGATAAAGGGCGGGGACATCAGCGCCAGGATGATGCAGACATAGATAATCTTTTTGCCGAAGATATTGTAGCGGGTCATCAGGTAGGCCATGGGCGCGCCCACCAAAAGGCAGGCGAAGGAGGCGAGAAAAGAGATATACAGCGTGTTTTTCAGCGCGTCCAGATAGTATTTTTTGCTAAAAAAGGTGGCGTAGTTCTCCAGCGTCACCCCGTCCGTGTTTTTTGAGAAAAAGCTCCGGGTAATCAGGGTTGAAAAGGGATAGACCAAAAAGAAGAGCATGGAGAGGATAACGATGCCCTTCACAAAAAACCAAAAATCAAAGCGGGGCTTTTTAAGGGAGGGGATTTTCATCATGTGAGCACCTCCCCGTCCTTCCCATAAATGATGATGGAGGCAGCGTCCATCGCCACATGCACGTCCAGGCCGTCCGGCTTGATGGCCAGAGCGTCCTTGGTGTATTCGTTCAACTGGATGCTTTGTCCGCTTTCAAGCAAAATCTCATACTCGATAAAATCCCCCAGGAAGGTGGACAGCTCGATACGCCCCTTGATGCCCTCATCCTTAAGCGAGAGATACTCCGGCCGGGCGGCGATCTTGCCCTTTCCGGAATAGGGGCGGCTCAGGGGGATGTTATAAAGGGTGTACCCCTCCACTGTGAGGGAGGCCTGGCGGGGATCCTGGCCCGTGATGTCACAGTCCAGGAAGTTGGACACCCCGATAAAGCCTGCTACAAAGGCGTTTTCCGGCTTTTTATAAATCTGGGTGGGTTCGCCCACCTGCATGATCAGCCCGTCCTTCATGACCGCGATGCGGTCGGAGATGGAGAGGGCCTCCTCCTGGTCGTGGGTGACATAAATGGTGGTGATGCCCAGCCTGCGCTGCAGCTTTTTAATGGTGGTGCGCATCTGGACGCGCAGTTTGGCGTCCAGGTTGGAAAGCGGCTCGTCCATCAGCAGCACGCTGGGCTCAATCACAAAGGCCCGTGCCAGGGCAACCCGCTGCTGCTGCCCGCCGGAGAGCTCGTTGGGCATGCGGCTGGCCAGCTCGGCTATCTGCACCATCTCAAGCGCGTTTCTCACCCTGGGCCCGATGTCGCGGCTTGGCACCCGCCGGGCTTTTAAGCCATAGGCCACGTTGTCAAACACGCTGAGGTGGGGAAAAATCGCGTAATTTTGAAAAACCATGCCGATACCCCGCTTATGGGCGGGGACATCGTTAATAACTTCATCGCCAAAAGAGATGGTGCCCTTGTCAATGGTGTTAAAGCCGGCAATCATGCGCAAGAGGGTGGTCTTGCCGCAGCCGGAGGGGCCCAGGAGGGTGAAAAACTCGCCTTTTTTGATGTCCAGGGTGATGCCGGCCACGGCCATGAAGTCCCCATAGGTCTTGACCGCATCCCGGATGCCTACGTCGTGAGATTGCATGGATGTCTCCTTCTAAAAAGGAGGGGAGCGGGGCATGCCCGCCTCCCCTGAGGTGTGGCGCGGATCAGTTGTTGATGATGATTTCCTGCCACATGTCGATGATGGTTTCTTTTTCGTTGGCGGCCCAGTCAAAGTCGTAGTTGGTCAGGTCCAATTCGGCCAGGGGGACCAGGCCTACGGGCTCCAGGTCGCTGCGCACCGGGCGGCGCTTCCAGCTGGCGTTCTGGTCCTGCTGGCATTCCAGCCCCGTGACAAAGTCAACAAAGAGCTTGGCGTTTTCCGGATTGGGGCAGTCCTTCATGATGGCAACGCCGTCCGGCACCGCGCTGTTCTGGGCGGGGTACACAAAGGCGACGTCCGGGTTGTCCAGATAGAGGACGGCGGACTTTTCGATGGTGACGCCGATGGCGTATTCGCCGGCGGCAACCAGCTTATGGCAGTTGCCGGAGCTGTCCTGCACTTTGCCGTCCAGGTTCTGATAGAAGCGCTCCACAAAGTCCCATCCGCCGCCATCGGGGCCGCCCTGGGCCAGAATCATGGTGCACAGCTGGGTGTAGGCGGAGCCGGACTTGGCGGGGGAGGCGAAGGCGATCTGGCCCTTCCACTTGGGGTTGAGCAGGTCTTCCCAGCTCTTGGGCACATCTTCCTCAGACACCATGGTTTTGTTGTAGAAAAGCACCATGGGCAGGGGGGATTCGCCAATCCACAGATCCTCCGCGTCCTTGAAGTCTTCCGCGATTACGTCATCATTGGCGCAGACATAGGGCTGGAAATAAGGCTTAAAGGCAGCCAGTGAGTCCGCGCCGCCGCCCCAGAGGACGTCCGCCAGCGGATTTTCACTTTCCGCCGCCACGCGCTGGAGCAATTCGCCCGTGCCGGCGGCGATGTATTCCACCTTGATGTCCGGATAGGCTTCCTGGAACATGGCAAGGCCAGCCTGCAGCGGATCCGCGTCATGAGGTGAATAAACCACCAGGGACCCTGCCGCCATCGCCGAGGTGAAGGAGAAGGCCAAAAGCAGTGTCAAAGCCAGGATTACGAGTTTCTTCATTGTGAGGTCCTCCTTTAGTGTTATGAAATTACTTTTGCCGAGAATACTCCGCAACTGTATTCAGTTTAATGCCGGGTCTTGAAAATGTCAATCCCGGCTTTGACGAATCAAGGTATCTATATACATTTCAAACTGCGCCACATCCGCCTGGGCCTTGGGCATGGTGGAGGCTTCCGCATACAGGCGCAACAGGGGCTCGGTGCCGGAGAAGCGGCAGGCGACGAAGCTGCCGTCTGAGAAATATACCTTGCAGCCGTCCAGGTAGGAGATCTGCTGGATCTGCCGGGGGAAGGCCGGCAGGTTGCGCTTTTCCATCAGGTCGGTTTCCACCAGTTCCCTTTCCTTAGGGGAGAGGGCCAAACTTTCCTCCGCCGTGTGGTGGGGGCCCAGCTTTGCGTACAGCTCGTCCATCATCTCAGAGGGGCTTTTGCGCAGCGCGCAGAGGGCTTCCACCAAAAGGGCGGCGGCATAGACCGAATCCTTGCCGTGGATGTGGCCCCGGACGGTGAGGCCGCCGGAGGACTCGCCCCCCAGCACGGCGTTGGTCTCCTCGATCTTCCGGGAGATGTGCTTAAAGCCCACCGGCACCTCATGGCATTCCTCGCCAAAGGATTCCGCCAGCCTGTCCAGCATGTGGGTGGTGGTGAGGTTGCGCACCACCGGCCCCCGCCAGCCCCGGTGCTCATGGAGGTAGTAGTACAACAGCACCAGAATCTCATTGGCGCTGATATAGCGGCCGCTGCGGTCGATGACGCCCAGGCGGTCGCCGTCCCCGTCAAAGGCGATGCCCAGGTCATAGCCCCGGGCGGGCACCTTTTGGCGCAGCTCGCTGAGGCTGCCCTCGCTGGGGGCGGGGGTGTAGCCGCCGAAATAGGCGTCCCGATCAAAATTGATGTGGTCCACGGTGCAGCGGGCGGTGTAGAGCAGCACCATCAGGGGATAGGCGCCGGAGCCGTGCATGGGGTCAAAGAGGATGCGGGGCCCGCGCTTGCGGATAAGATCCATGCGGATTTGGGACTGGATGCTGTCAATAAAGGCGTTGAAGGGGTTTTTCAGATAGACGACCAGGCCCTTTTCCTCCGCCTGGGAAAAGGGAAGGTTTTGGGGCTGTCTGCCCTGCCGGGCGGCCTTGTTGATCAGGGCTTCCAGGCGGTCTGTCACCTCCACCGGCGCGTCCCGGCCGCCGGCCACAATCAGCTTGATGCCGTTGTAGGTGGCGGGGTTGTGGCTGGCGGTGACCTGGATGCCGTAAAACAGCTTATCGGCCTTGACCGTGTGCATCACCAGGGGTGTTGGGGCGGTGCGGTTCATAAACCACACCGTGATGCCGTTGGCGCACAGGGTTTCCGCGATCCAGCAGGCCGCGTCAAAGGAGAGGAAGCGGCGGTCAAAGCCTATCATCACGGGCCGGTCCTGCTGATGATCCTCAAGAATCATGTCCGCCAGGCCCTGGGCCACCCGGCAGATATTGTCAAAGATGAAGTCCCTGCCGATAAGGCCCCGCCAGCCGCCTGTTCCAAACGCTATCATGATATCAATGCCCCTGTCTGTGTTATAGATAACCGAACCGATTATAGCATAAGGAAGGCGGGGGAAGGGGCGGAATGCTTTCTTGAATTAACCCTTATTTTGCATTATGATATGGGCAGGGTTCAAGGCAGAATAATCAGGCGGGGAGGCAGGCATGTCAAAGAATTATCGCGCGGAGTTGGTGGGCGTGTTTGGGGACCCGGTGGACGAAAACCCCACGGGCGTCATGGAGGAAGCCGCCTTTGAAGCTTTAGGGCTGCCTTTTCGCTACCTCACCATCCGGGTGAGGCGGGAGGAGCTGCCGGGGGCGATTGCGGGGCTGCGGGCCTTTAACATGCGGGGCATCAACCTGACCATCCCCCACAAAATCGCTGTGATCCCGCACCTGGATGAGCTGACGGAAGCGGCGGAGATCATCGGCGCTGTGAACACCGTGATCAACGAAGGCGGCCGTCTCATCGGGGAAAACACGGACGGCAAGGGGATGCTGGAATCCTTCGCTGAAAACGGCTGTGAGGTCAAAAACAAACACCTGGTGATTCTGGGGGCTGGCGGCGCTGCCCGGGCCATCGCGGTGGAGGCGGCGCTGGCGGGCGCCGGGCAGGTTACCATCCTCAACCGCACCCTGAAAAAGGCCCGGGAGCTTTCGGAGATGATCGCCAACCGCACCGGCGTCCCCTCAGAGGGGCTCCCCCTTTTGCCCGGGGTCCGGGTGCCTGAAGGGACGGACATTCTGGTCAACGCCACCTCCATCGGCCTGTACCCGGATACGGGCAGCCGGCCGGATATTGACTATGACAGCATCACCCCCGGCATGGTGGTGACGGACGTGGTGTTCAACGACCCCAACACCCGGTTTTTACAGGCGGCAGAAAAGCGGGGTGCGCGCACCATCAATGGCCTGGGCATGCTGGTGAACCAGGGCGCGGTGAACTTTAAGCTCTGGACGGGCAAAGAAGCCCCCAAGGCGCTGATGGAGCGCACCCTGCGCGGAGAATTCGGGCTTGACTGATCATATGACGCGGCAGCCTTTTAGCGCCGCTGGGAGGGCAGATGCTGCATTTTAGTGATGTTGACCTGGTGGTGCTGGATGGGCGGAGCCTTACGCTTGAAGGCGTGGTGGCCGTGGCCCGGCACCGGGCGCGTGTGGAGATAGCGCCGGAGGCCCTTGCCCGCATGGAAAAGGCCCGGGCCCAGGTGGAAGAAATCCTGAAGAGGGGCCTGCCGGTGTATGGCATCAACACCGGCTTTGGAGCCTTCAGCCAGGTGACGATCTCCCAGGATCAGGGGGATTTATTGCAGGCCAACCTGGTGATGAGCCACGCGGTGGGCCGCGGTGAGCCGCTGCCTGAGGACAGCGTCCGGGGCATGCTGCTGCTGCGGGCTAACGCCTTATGCCAGGGGCATTCGGGCATCCGGCCCCAGGTGGTTCAGTTGCTGGCGGATATGTTAAACGCCGGGGTTCACCCGGTGATCCCGGAGCAGGGCTCCCTTGGGGCCTCCGGCGATCTGGCGCCATTGGCCCACATGGCCCTGGTGCTGATGGGCCGGGGAGAGGCCTTCTATCAGGGGAAACGGATGCCGGGGGCGGAGGCGCTTTTGGCAGCGGGGCTTCGGCCCCTTGCGCTTAAGGCCAAGGAAGGCCTGGCCCTTATCAACGGCACCCAGATGATGGGCGCCGTGGGGGGCCTGGCCCTGGCGGATGCCCTGAGGGCCGCCCGGTTGGCGGACATCACGGCCAGCCTCACCCTGGAGGCGCTTCAGGGGCTGTCCGCGGCCTTTGACCCGCGCATTCACGCCCTAAGGCCCCATCCGGGCCAGGCGCTGGTGGCCAGGAATATCCTGGCCCTCACTGAGGGAAGCGAGCTGGTGGACCGGGCCCACCCTCCGCGGGTGCAGGACGCCTATTCCCTGCGCTGCATTCCCCAGGTGCACGGGGCGGCGCGGGACGCGCTGGATCATGTGCGCCAGGTGCTTGAGCGGGAGTTTAACGCGGTGACGGACAACCCCCTCCTGTTTCCGGAGGAAGGGGAGGTGCTGTCCGGCGGCAACTTCCACGGGGAGCCCCTGGCCCTGGCGCTTGATTATCTGGGCATTGCCACGGCGGAGCTGGCCAGCATTTCCGAGCGGCGCCTGGAGCGGATGGTGAACCCGCAGCTAAGCTGCGGCCTGCCCGCCTTTCTGGTGGAGGAAGGGGGGCTTAACTCCGGCATGATGATCGTGCAGTATACCGCCGCCGCCCTGGTCAGCGAAAACAAAGTGCTGGCCCACCCCGCCAGCGTGGACTCCATCCCCTCCTCCGCCAACCAGGAGGACCATGTGTCCATGGGGGCCCACGCCGCCCGCAAGGCGCGGAAAATCGCGGACAACACCCTGGCGGTTTTGGCTTATGAGCTGTTGGCGGCCGCCCAGGCGGTGGCGCTGCGGGGCGGCAGGCCCTCCCCCTTTCACCGGGAGCTGCTGGCGCTTATCCGGGGCCGGGTTCCCTTTCTGCGGGAGGACCGGGAGCTGCGCTATGATCTGGAAGCCATGGAGGCTTTGATCAGGCAAAACGCCATCCTGGAGCTTGCCTCCCGGATGGCGCCTGCCTTTGAATAAGCGGGGTTCACTTATTCTGTGCCACGATCTCTCCTTTTTTAAGGACGGTGCGGGCCAGGTTGCTGCCAAAGCGGTAGCAGAGAAAGTCCAGGTCCGGCGCGTCCCAGATCACCAGGTCTGCCTGCTTGCCGGGCTCCAGGCTGCCGATCTCCTCCGCCAGTCCGATGGCCGCCGCGGCGTTCAGGGTGACGGCGCTTAGGATTTCCTCCGGCGTCATTTTGTATTTTAGGGAAGCCAGGTTGATGCATAGCTGAAGGTTCAGCCCCGGGCAGCTGCCGGGGTTGAAGTCCGTGGCCACCGCCACGGGCACGCCCGCGGCAATCAGTGCCCGGGCCGGGGCATAGGCCTTGTCCAGGTAGAAGCTGGTGGCGGGCAGCAGGCAGGCGATGGTGCCGCCTTTGACCAGGGCGCTGATGCCCTCCGGGGTGATGGCGATCAAATGCTCCGCCGAGACAGCGCCCAGCTCCCCCGCCAATTGGCTTGCGCCAATGGCCTCTATTTCATCCGCATGGATTTTAAGCCCCAGGCCGTGCCGCCTTGCCGCCAGCAGAATCTCCCGGGATTCCTCAGCTGAAAAGACGCCGCGCTCACAGAAGATATCGCAGTATTCCGCCAGCTGCCCTTGTGCTGTGGCGGGGATGATCTCATTCATCAACAGGTCCATAAAGCCCCGGCGGTTATCCCGGTATTCCTCCGGCACCGCGTGGGCCGCCATCAGGGTGGACACCAGCTGCATGGGGCCTTTGCGGTTTAGGGCCGCCGTTACCTCCAGCTGCTTGATCTCATCCTGAAGGTTTAAGCCATAGCCGCTTTTGGCCTCACAGGTGGTGGTGCCCAGGCGCAGCATCTCGTCAAGCGCTGCCTGGGCCTTTTCCGCCAAGTCCTGCGGGCTGGCGGCCCGGGTTTGCCGCACGGTGGACAGGATGCCGCCGCCCTGTGCCAGGATATCAAGATAGGGGACGCCCGCCAGCTTCATCTGCATCTCGTGGGCGCGCCAGCCGCCAAATACCAGGTGGGTGTGGGCGTCCACCAGCCCCGGGGTGACCAGGCCGCCTTTGGCGTCAATCACCCGGGCGCACTCCAGCAGGCTTTTGGGCACCCGTCCGGTTTCTACCTGGCTGATGCGGCCGTTTTGGAGCAGCAGGTGGGCGTTTTCGATTTTATCGATCTGTCCCTGGGCCTCCCCCGCCAGGGCCTGATGGCCCCTGGGGCTGGCCAAGAGGCCGATGTTTACGATCAGCGTTTTAGTCATGGGAACAGCCCGTCCAGAATATCTTCGTCCGGCTGGCTGGGCAGGGTGATATGGTCGCTTTTGGCGTTGGCCTGGTTATAGGCAGCCGCGGTGTCCAGCGCGTTTTCATTCAGCGCCCAGGAGCGCCTGGCCACCCCCACCATCACATCCCAGGGCATGGCCATTTCAAGGATGCGGTCCACCCGCGGGCTGCCGTCCAGCACCATGCCAAAGCCGCCGTTGATGGCCTTGCCGATGCCCACGCCGCCCCCGTTGTGCAGCGCCACCATGCTCATGCCCCGGGCGGCGTTGCCCGCAAAGCACTGGGTGGCCATGTCCGCCATGATGTTGGAGCCGTCCCTGATGTTGCTGGTTTCCCTAAAGGGGGAATCCGTACCGCCGGTGTCGTGGTGGTCCCGGCCCAGCATCACCGGGCCGATCTCCCCCTCCCGGACCATCTGGTTAAACCGCAGGGCGATGTCCCGGCGGCCCTCCGCATCCTGATAGAGGATGCGGCACTGGGTGCCCACTACCAGGTGGTTTTTGTCCGCGTCCCTGACCCAGGCCCAGTTGTCCCGGTCCTGATAGCGCCTGTTGGGGTCGATCAGGGCCATGGCGGCCTGGTCGGTTTTTAGCAGGTCCTCCCGTTTGCCGCTCAGGCAGCACCAGCGGAAGGGGCCATAGCCATAGTCAAACAGCTGGGGGCCCAAGATGTCCTCCACATAGCTGGGGAAGACAAAGCCGTCCAGGTCGTTTTCCCCGTTGCGGCAGACCCCGGTTTCCCCGGCGTCATACACCGCTTTTAAAAAGCTGTTGCCATAGTCAAAGAAATAGCATCCGGCCTGGCTGTGGCGCTGGATCAGCTGATAATGCAGGCGCAGGCTGCTGTCCACCCGCTGTTTGAACTGCTCCGGGTCCTCCCTTAGCATGGCGGTGCGCGATGCAAAATCCAGGCCCTGGGGGCAATAGCCGCCCTGATAGGGGGCATGGCAGCTGGTTTGATCGCTCATCAGGTCCACCTTGATGCCCGCCTTAAGCAGATAGGCCAACAGGTCGATGATGTTGCCGTGATAGGCCACCGCGCAGGGGCTGCCCGCCTCCTGGTGCTTTAGGGCCGTGGCCACAGCCTCCTGAAGGGAATCGGTGCGGCTGCTGACCCAGCCCTGATCAAGCCGCGTCTGGATGCGGGAATCATCCACCTCCGCGATGATGGAAGCGGCGCCGGCGATCACCGCCGCCTTGCCCTGGGCGCCGCTCATGCCGCCCAGCCCGGAGGACACAAACAGCTTTCCCGCCAGGTTGCCCTCTTTGGGCACCCCCAGCTTTAGCCGTCCGGCGTTGAGCAGGGTGCTAAAGGTGCCGTGCACGATGCCCTGAGGGCCGATGTACATCATGCCCCCCGCCGTCATTTGCCCGTAGTTGGCCACCCCCAGGGCAGCACCCCGGTTGAACTGCTCCTGGTTGTCAAACTGGCCCACCATCAGCCCGTTGGTGATAATCAGCCGGGGGGCCAGGTCATGGCTTTTAAACAGCCCCAGGGGGTGGCCGGACATCAGCGCCAGGGTCTGCTCCCGGGTGAGGCGCTGGAGGTAATATTTGATGAGGTGGTACTGCATCCAATTCTGGCAAACCTGCCCGGTCTCCCCATAGGTGACAAGCTCATAGGGGTAAAGGGCCACCTGGGGGTCCAGGTTATTGTCCAGCATCACCTGGATGGCCTGGCCCTCCAGGCAGGCGCCGGGGTATTCCGTTAGGGGCCTGCCCCGCAAGGGTTCCCCTGGCATAAAGCGATAGCCGTATATACGCCCCCGGGTGTTCAGCTCCTCCAAAAACTCTTTCGCCATCTGGGCATGATGTTTTTTTGGCAGGTAGCGCAGGGCGTTTTTCACCGCCTGGCGCTTATCTTTCTCACTGAGCCGCGCTTCCCGCCTGGGGGCCCGGCGCACGGCGGGGTCAAAGAGGGGCGGCTGGGGCAAATGGTCAAACAGGACGTCTATCGGGTTTTGCATCATGCGTCTCCCCGGGCGGCGGCCGCGGTGATAGCTTCCCGCTCCAGCTGGTGGGCCTCTTTTTCCAGCCGGTCACAGGCTGTGGTCATCTCCGCTCTGAAGGCCTCGTCCTTAATGCCCCCCAGGTTGATGCGCACATTGCTCACCGCGCCCAGGATGGCGGTGCGGGCCAGCATCGCGCCCACCAGGGCATCGGAATAGGTGTTCAAATTGCCCCGGGCGACCGTCGCCACCGCCAGTTTCAGCACCGCATGGGCGTCCTTTGCGGCGGAGAGGGGCACGGTGCAGGCCTCCTTAAGGCCTGCCTGCATCGCCTCCTGCCGGGTTTTGATCTCTTCCTCCGTGCCTTTGGGAAGCCGCAGGGCCTTCATGTAGCCGTCAAAGGAGAGGCTGTCCCGCTGGATATCTTCCAGCAGCCGCAGCCTGAGGGCCTCCGCCTCCTGGTCGATTGACCGCATCTCCTCCTCCACCGGGGCATACTTCTCTTTTCCCTGGGTGAGCTTTGCCACCATGCCGGTTAAGGCGGCGGCAAAGGCCCCCGCCAGGGCGGACACGCTGCCGCCGCCGGGCACCGGCGCGTCAGAAGCGGTCAGATCGCAAAGCTGCGCCACGGTCATGTGCTTCAAATCCTGCATGGGTTCCCTCCTTTATAGCTGCGTTTCCAGCACCTGCTCCGGCTTGAAGTTCTCAATCTGCAGGTAATATTCCGCGCAGTCCACCAGGGCCTGCATGGGGGCTAAGCCGATGAGTTCGCTGCCCACAATATTGGCCCCGTAGCGCGCGGCCTCCCGCTTGACCATTTCAAACACACGGAAGAGGCTGGACTGGGTGTAATCGGTGAGGTTCATGGACACCTGGGCCAGCTGCCGCTCCTGAAGCATCACGCCCATGGCCTTGACATAGCGAAGCCCGCCCCCGGAGTGGCGGACCACCCTGGCGATGGCTTTGGCGATGTCCAAATCATCGGTTGAAAGGTTGATGTTAAAGGCGATCAGGGGCATCCGGGCGCCGATGGCGGTGACGCCGCCGGTGGGGTGGATGGTGGCGGGGCCAAAATCCGGCTGCCAGGCCGGGTCCCTCATCTTTTCGGCCATGCCCTCAAAGCCGCCCCGGCGGATATCGCTGAGGTTCTCCCGGTTGGGGCGCGTGGCGCTTTTTTCATAGAGGAAGGAAGGCTGGCCAAAGCGGGCGGCGATCTGCTCCGCCACCTTGCGGGCCAGCTGATCCGCTTCCTCTATATCGCAGCCGCGGATAGGGATGAAAGGAATCACGTCCACCGCGCCCATGCGGGGGTGCTGCCCCTCGTGCCGGGTGAGGTCGATATGCTCAAGCGCCACGCCTGCTGAGTCAATCACTGCCGCGCCCAGGGCCTCCGGCTCCCCCAGGGCGGTGATGACGCAGCGGTTATGGTCCTTATCCGCGCTGTAGTCCAGCAGCTTGACATTCTCCCGGTTGCGGAAGCAATCCGCAATTTTTTCCACAATGCGCATATCCCGGCCTTCCGAATAATTGGGGACAGTTTCGATGATTTTGTCCATAATTTCTCCTCGCTTGAGT
>DAISYX010000051.1:0-11520 GCA_036825095.1 Clostridia bacterium
TGCCTATGATGGCCGCTTTCATGGAGGGGTTCGCCCGCAGGTTGGCCTGGCGGCTGTGGGTTACCAGGACGGTGCCCATGCCGGTGTGGAAGGAACGGTACAGGCGGTATACGCCCAGGATGGCGTCCGTGCGGGTGAGGGGATGGGTGGGGAAGAAAAGGTGCTCCGCGTCAATGCTCATGACAGGCTTTCCTGATGTGGTATCCGCATGGTCAAGGATGGTGATCGCCATCTCCAGCATGGGGAACTGGCGCCAGTCCGAACTGTCATCGCTTGTCACGATCCCCGCGTATTCCTGGGCCAAAATGATGTCAGCGGCATCAGCGATATAGGGGTCATGGGAATGGTCAAGGCTTGGGTCCTCCTCGCCCATATCGATCAGGGCGCCATACATTTCCGCCGCTGCCACACCGCGCAGCACAATGTTGAATTGGGCGCCGGCGTTAGCCGCGTTGTACTCTTCCAGGGTGAGGTAGACATGGCTCCTGATGGCGGCAGGGTTTTTGGATTTCAGGCGGATGGCGTTGGTGAGCAGACCATCCAGCTCCTGCCAGGTGACATTGCCCTCGGACAGCATCCCCTGGGGGACAAGGCCCAGGCTGCGGGCGGCCTCAATCTCCCGGGCAATCAGCTCCGCCGGGGAAGGCGTTGGGGTGGGGGTTGGTTTGGCGGTGGGTTTTGGTGTGGACGTGGGTTTGGCGGTGGGCCTTGGTGTGGGCGTGACGAAAGGTTTGGGCTTGTGGTCGGTGAGGAACTCGGTTTTCACATAGCCGTTGAACATGCCGTATTGAATATGATACCAGACCATGCCCAGGAAATCCGAGTACACCGTGACCTCGGCGCCGTAGGGGATTTGGGCAAGCACCTTGGCGTTGGGGTCGGGCTGCTCGCGCATATTCAGCGTTTTGCCGTCAGAGGTTTTCACATACATGGTGACGGCGTCCGGGTCGTAGATAGATGCGGCGGCGGATAGCGCGCCCGCCAGCAAAAGGAGGGCGGTCAGGAGGCTGACAAATCTTTTCATGTGGCGTTCCTTCCTTTCATGTCTCATGAGTAACGGATTTGCGGGGAAGATCATGGCTTCAGGCGGTGAACAGGTTCGTGTGAAATCCATCTTACCCGTTAAAATATGTTTGGAACCGGCATAACACCATCCCATCTATAGTAGGGGATGTGAAGGCCCGCGCGGCGATGGCCGCGCAGGCCCTGAAACAGATGCAATATTACTTTATCGCAGATAAATGCGAAGCCGCCAGCCCGGCTCAATTAAGTCAGGATTCCTGATGATGTCGCGGTTCCAGTCGTAGATCTTCTCCCAGGTCACGCTGGTATGGCCCTGACGCTGGTAGTGCCTGGCGATACTGTGCAGGTTGTCTCCCTTGGCCACGGTGTAGTAGACCAGGCTGTCTGTGCCGGCTCCTCCCGAGACATTGTTAAGATCGTCATCCCTTAGTGTCATTGCGGTCTCCTCCTTTATTTTCTCCGGCCGCGCCGCGGCCGAGGACTTATGGATCAATGGGGCGTGTTACGCTTCACCCGGATCCGGCAGAAGCAGCGCGGACATCTCCAGCAGCCCGTCTTCCGTGGCGGCGTTGAACATAACCAGGGCGAAATTGTAGCCTTCCTTTTCGTAGCGCCACAGGGCGATGCCGTCGCCGGATTCGTCCAGGCAGATGGTGCCGCTGAAAGGAGCCTTCTCCGCCTGCGTCACCGTGTCCCAATCCAGGTACATCCCGGAAATGTCGGCGGGGTCGTTGCCCTGCTGGGCCCGAAAGAGGTACTCCGCCTGTTGGTAGACAAAGCGCACCTGGCCCAGCGGCTCCTGATCCGGGACTTCGATAAGCGAATAACTCACCTCCGTGGCTTCCTCGGGCACAAGCAGATTGGCCCCGGTCGCCTCCAAAACCTCTTCCCGGGTGGCCTCACGAACCGGGTTTGGCAGCATCACGGCGCTTTCGGTCAGGCCCAGAGCCGGAATCATCAGAGCCAAGACCAAAAGCAGAGACAGTAGTTTTGTGTTCATGCCAGTTCCTCCTTTTTGCTTTCCAGTAGCTGGCGCAGTTTTTTAAGCGCCGTAGATTGGATGTAGCCCTCGTTGCTGTAGGAGATGTTCATCTTTTTGGCGATGTCCCCGGGGCTTAAGCCCTCATAGAAGCGCAGGATCAGAATGTCTCTTTCCCGCTGGCTGAGGCGTTTGAGGGCCTGGGCCAGCTCGCTGAGCTGCTCGCGCCCGATCACCATGTCATCCAGCGCTTCCCCCTCATCCTGCAGGCTCTCCTGTGCCGTTAGGGGGAGAGTGGTTTTTGTCCTTCTGTAGTAGTCCCGCACGGCGTTTCTGGTGATGGCATATATCCAGGTGGACAGGCTGCCTTTGGCGCTGTTGTAACGGTCAAGGGCCGATCCCACCCTGAGGAACACGTCGCTGACCATATCCTCAGCGTCGTGGTAGTTTCTGATTCTGGAGCGGACATAGCGGCTGACCTTGTTCTGATATTCCTGGAAGATATGGTCCATGGTGACCGGCTCACTCATGGGGGCCCTCCTCTTCTCTGAGGATATCAGGATCGCCCGCGGCATTGAGTTCCAGGTCTTCGTCCAAAAGAGGGACGCTTCCTTTGGCCCAGCGCGCCAGCGTCTCGTCTATCAGCCTGCCCAGGCGTTCTTCGCCCTCAAAGCGCTGATAATCCAATAGCCTGCGAAGCGCTTTGTCACCCGCTGTCATCGCTTAACTCCCTTCCTTCAGTTGTTGTTACGCGCGTGGTTCTGTTTTTTTAGGGTCCGGTTCCAGCTGCTGCCGGCGCACCAGGTCTGCAAAGACGCCGCCCCGGGCCACCAGCTCGTCATAGCTTCCGTCTTCGGAGATTTTACCCTCTTCCAGCACCAGTATGCGGCTGCACTGCCGGATGGTGGAGAGGCGATGGGCCACAACGATCCGGGTGCACTTGAGTTTTTCCAGGGCCTGGGAGACCTGGCGCTGGGTGATGTTGTCAAGGGCGCTGGTGGCCTCGTCAAGCAGCAGGATGCGCGGCTTTGGCGCGATGGCCCGGGCTATCATCAGCCGTTGGCGCTGTCCGCCCGATACCCCCCCTTCACCCTCGGACAGCAAGGTGTGCATGCCCATGGGCATTTCCCGGATATCCTGGGCGATGCCGGCTGTCTCCGCCGCCTCCCAGGCCTCTTTCAGGCTCAGCCCGGGAGAGGAGATGGCGATGTTTGAGAAGATATCCCCCTGAAACAGCTTGCCGTCCTGGGTGACCACACCCAGGTGGCGGCGCAGGCTGCGCAGGTCAAGCGCCGCCATGTCCTGCCCGTCATAGTAGATGGCGCCCCGCTGGGGCTGCTCAAAGCCCAGAAGCAGGCGGATGATGGTGGACTTTCCGCTGCCTGTGCGCCCCACGATGGCCACATACTCCCCCGGGTGGATTTTCATGTTCAGGTCATGAAGCACCGGGGGCATCCGCTCATGGTAGCGGAAGGAGATATGGCTGAGTTCCACCCCGCCCAAGAGGCGTTGGACGCTTTTTTTGTGCCGCGCGGTTTCGGGCGCGGCTTTGAGCAGCGGGTCAATCATCTGAAGCATGGGGCGAATCTCCGCCGCCTGGGACAACATCCCCGCCAGGGACGCGAAGGCCCCGCTGACCATCCCGAAGGACAGGCTGAAGGCCATATAGCCTGCGGTGTCCACCCCGCTTTTCACCGCGGTAAAGTAGATGAATACGCTGCCAAGCAGGGCTATGGCTTGCGGGATAACCCGGCCAAAGCGGAGCAGAAAGGGGGGTTCATATTGAAGCCGGGCGCCCTTGACATAGCAGTCCGCCCATTTGGCGAAGGCACGCTTTTCGGCCCCGGCCAGCTTGATCTTTTGCACGCTGCTGATCAGGGAAAACACCATGCCGCTTTCCTTAGCGCCAATCTCCATGCGCTCCTGGGCATGGCGTACCTGGGCTAAGGAGGAGAGCAGGGAAATGGCCAGGGTGGACAAAACGACGGCCAGCGCCGGTATGGCCAGCGACGGCGCAAAGCCGGTCACCTGCCCCAGGTAGGCCAGCGACATCAGGCTTGACAGCCCGCCGGTCAGGGTGATGTTTGTCATCAGGCTGCAAAGGGTTCCCACCGATCTCACCCTGCTGGTCAGCTCGCCGGCGTTATAGCCCTTAAAAAAGCTGGCAGGCAGCGAAAGCACCCGCATCATGGCGGCTGACTGCACCATCAGATCAAGCCGCGTCTGTATCTGGGAAAGCAGCAGCATTCGCGCGGTGGTGATCAGCGTCATGGACAAAATCACCCCTGCCATGGCGCTTGCCACGGGCACCAGCAAGCCGGACGCGCCGCTGTCTAATACCGGCCCAAACAGCATCAGGCTCAGCCGCGGAAGCAAAAGACCCAACCCTGTTGCCAGAAAGGCCGCCAGAAAAACCAGCGCCAGCTCCGACAAGGAGAGTGATTTTGCGATATAGACCAGCAAATCCCGCGCGCCAAGCTTTCTCAAGGGGAAAGAGCGGTAGAAACAAAGCGCGTCCTGAGAAACGGTCGTCAGGGTCCGGGCGCTCAGCCTGATCTGCTTGCCGGTATCCGGGTCCACATAGGTATAGCCGCCAAACGCGCCCGGCAAAAGGGCGATGGGCTTCCCTGCCTGGGTGGTGCCCAGCATGGGGCCGATGGCCTCCTTGTGCCAGCTGCCTGCCAGGCGCACCCGGCGGTGCATCAGGCCCAGGGGGGCGATCAGCCGCGCCAGCTGCCGGGGGATTTCTTCAACCGTCTCCGTGTCCTCGGGCAGGGGCAGCCGGTAGTAGGAGAGGATTTGCTTAACAGCGCTGTGGGCCTGCCGGCTGTCAACCTGGGGAAAGGGCGGGCGTCCCAGTACGGCGCTGGCCATATCGGCAAAGGCCTGTGCAAACAGCTCGTCGTCCTGCTGCGCGCGCTTGCGTATCTGCTCGTCAAACCAACCCATTGTGCTTCCCCCTACTCACTGGACACCAGCTGCCGGTAAAGACCGTCCTGGGCGTAAAGCGTTTCATGGGTGCCGCGCTCCACCACTTTGCCGTGATCCAGCACCACGATTTCATCACAGTCCCGGATGGTGGACAGGCGGTGGGCCACCACCACCAGGGTGACGCCGCGCTGCCTGATTCCCCGCATCGCCTCATACTCCGTCCGGGCATCCAGCGCGCTGGTCGCCTCGTCCAGGATGATGATGGACGGGTCCTGGGCCAGGACGCGGGCGATTTCAAGACGCTGGCGCTGGCCGCCGGAGAGGTTCCGGCCGCCGGAGAGGACGCGGCCCTGGTAGCCGTCCTCACGGCGCAGGATGTCATCGTGAATCTGGGCGTCACGGGCAGCCAGAATGACCTCAAAGTCCTCGATGGAGGTGTCCCACATCCGGATGTTGTCCGCGATGCTGTCCTCAAACAGGATGATGTCCTGGTCCGCCACGGCCAGGGAAGCGGTAAAAATCTCCCTCGGGATATCCTCCATCCTGTGACCGTCAAAGAAAATCTCGCCCCGCCAGGGCTTATAAAGGCCTGAAATCAGCTTGGCAAGTGTGGATTTGCCGCAGCCGGAGGGCCCCACCAGGGCCACGCTGGCGCCGGGCTTGAGGCTTAAGTCAAAGTCCTCTATCAGAGGCTTTCCCAAGGGCGCATAGCCGAAAGTCACCCCGGACATCTCTATCCCGCCGCGCAGCTTATCACAGCCCTCCTGGGGCAAGGGGCTGCTTTGCCCGGGCACATCCGGGGGATAGGAAAGCACATCCTCAATGCGTTCCATATCCCCGCGCATCTCCTCAACGCCCTGACCGGCTGATATCAGATTGCCGGCGGGCGTGGTGAAGGCGCCCATAAAGCCCTGGAACGCCAGGATCATGCCCGCGGTGAACCGGCCCTGAAGGGTCAGCCATACGCCTAAAATCAGCACCGCCCCGTCCGACAGGGAGGAGATCAGCCCCGGCAGGCTGCCCAGGTAGTGGTTTAGCCGGGCGAAGCGCACCTCCTGGGTGTTGACCGAGGCCTGGTAGCCTGCCCACTTTTCAAAGTATCCGTCCTCCGCACCGCAGGCTTTAATGGTTTCAATCAGCTGGATGCCCGTCACCGTGGCGCCGGCCAGCCTTCCGGCGTCCCGCATCTGCACCCGGGTGATGTTGATCCGCTTTTTGGAAATCATCCTGGCCAGCACCATCTTAAGCGCCATGGCGCCCAGGCCAAGGGCCGTGAGCAGGACGCTGTAACGCAGCATGACCACCAGATAAAACACCAGCACGGCAAAATCCAGAAACAGCGGGGCCAATTGCCGGATCAGGGCGTTGGCCACCCCGGCGTTGGCGCTCTGGCGGGACGCGATATCCCCGGCCATGCGCTGGGAGAAAAAGGCGAGGGGCAGGCGCAGCACATGCCACATGAATTCCGCGTTGGCCACCACCGCGAACTTGCCCTCAATGCGCAGCGAATGGACTTCCTGAAGGAGGCTGATAAGAATTTGCGCCAGGGCCAGGACGGCAAGCGCCAGGGTGAAGGGGCCAAGCCACTCCGGGTTTCGCCCGGTCAACAGCCGGTCTATAAAAACGCGGGAGAAGGCCGGATTGATAACGCCAACCAGGGCGGTGGCCAGGCTGGTCAGGACCACAAACGCCACGGCGGCCTGGGCGCCGCGCAGCCGGGAGCGGACAAAGGCCAGCATGCTCTTTGGCTTTCCGCCCGGCACGAAGGCGTCCGTGGGGGCAAACATCAGGCACACGCCTGTAAAGCCCCGGTCGAATTCCTCTTTGGTGATAAGGACCATCCCCCGGGCCGGGTCGTTGATGACGGCGCGCTCTCCCTTAAAGCCGCAGAGCACCACAAAGTGGTTGAAGTTCCAGTGGATAATACAGGGGAATCCCCCTTCCTTTTTCAGCTGTTCCGGCTCATAGCGGGCGCCCTGGGCCATAAGACCGTAGCTGCGGGCGGCGATGAGCATGTTGCGGGCGTTGGAGCCGTCCCGGGACACGCCGCAATCCGCCCGCACCTTTTCAAGCGGCAGCCACTTGCCGTACCAGGCCAGCACCATCGCCAGGCAGGCGGCGCCGCATTCCAGCGCTTCCAGCTGCATCACCACAGGCACCCTGGCCCATCCGGTTTTCAGGGATTGAGCGGCTGATTTTCTACGCACCCTGCCCGCCCCCTTCCAGCAGGAACTCGATGGGGCGGATGGTTTCTGTGGTGATGACCACATCCCATACCCCGTCAGCTATTCCCGGCGCGCTTAAGCGCACAGGGTAATTCCAGGCCTTGGGATCCAGCTGATACACCAGGAAGTCCTCCGGGTGGATTTCGTTAATCTCCTCCTCAGACAGCGGCACGGGGGACACGGACAGCACCGTGCCCCGAATGCCGCCGATGGTGGCGGGCATACCGGGGGAGATGCGTTCAGCCTGCATCACATAGCACACCACCTCGCCGTCCAGGGCGATCCCCTTGGCGGAGACGGTGCCGGGAATCGTGCCATAGAAGCCAAACGCCACAAACGACACGAGAAGGATGATCATGGCCGCCAGCGCCAGCCATACGCTGGGCCGTGCCACACGCAGATAGTCGTTGAGCGCTTCGGGGGACGAGATTCTGTCCACGCTGCTTTGACGGAATAACTTGTTATCCATGGCCAGGCTCCTTTGTGCCGCGGGATTTTATCTTTTCATCCGGCCCGCGCGCCAGGTTCATGCGGATGAGCAGCCGGTTTTCCCCATCCTCACAGGTGTAAGCCGCGTAATCCGAAAGCTTTTGGATCATCAGGAGGCCCAGGCCCCCTGCCTCCCGCTGGCCACTTGGCAGGCTGATATCCGGCAGCGGCTGGGAGAGGGGGTCAAAGGGCGCGCCCCGGTCCCTGAAGCGCAGCACAGCCTCCTGGCCCATCAGCTCACAGCAAAACGCTACCCTATCGCTGTGTGAGCTTGCGTAGCGAACCATGTTGGAAAATACCTCGTCCACCACCACCTGAAGCCGGCCAAGCGCATGGGGGGAAGGGTTTAATGGCGCTGTTTGGCTTGCCACCAGGGACCGGATGGTTTCCAGCTGCGCCTCCTCAAGGGGGATATTCGTCCAGGGCAGTTTGGCGGCGCTTTTCCGGATGTCCAGCGCCATCAGCGTGATGTCATCCGCCTGCTCCCTGCCCGCGGCGAACCAGTCCAAGGCCTGCATCACCGCTTCGGGCTGTTTTTCCGCCGGCATCTTACGCAGGGGGGAGCTGTCCATCAGGGATTTAAAGCCCCCGGAGGTAAGAAACGCGCCTTTCACATTCTCCGCCTCAGTTGCCCCGTCGGTGTAAAGCAGCAATTTGTCGCCCGCCACCAGGCGGACGCGGCAGCTGCGGTATTGGCTGTCTTCCATAGCCCCCAGCACCAGGCCCTTAGAGCCGTGCAAAAAGGCGTATTCTTCTCCCGCCCGGGCCAGGAGGGGCGGGTTATGCCCCGCGTTTACATAATCAAGCCAGCCGTCCCCCTCAATATCCCACAGGCCCACAAACGCGGTGACAAAGAGGCCCGCCTCGTTTTCCGCGCAGAGCTTCCGGTTGGTGTGGGCCAGCGCTTTGGCCAGATCCTCTTCAGCCAGGATGTCACTTTGAAGCTGTGTCTTGACCCGCATCATGAACAAGGCCCCGGGGATGCCCTTGCCGGAGACATCCGCGATCACCAGGGCCAGCTTCTTGCCTGAAAGCCCGGGGACAAAGAAAAAGTCGTAAAAATCCCCGCCCACTTCCCGGGCGGGCTTAAGCAGCGCGCCCAGACGGAACCGGCCTTCCAGCCCTTTAAGCGCGCTTGTCCGGGGCAGGTTGGCAAGCTGCACCTCCCGGGCCAGCGCCAATTCCGCGTCAATGCGTGCCCGGGCATGGGCGATGGCCTGTTTGAGCGCGTCAACAGTGGCGTTAATGCCGTCTGACAGGGCGCGGAACTCCGCATTGCCCCGCTCTTCCACCCGGGTTTCCAGGTTCCCGTCTGTGATCAGGGCCAGGGAGGCGTTCACATTCCTGATGCCCTGGATGACCTCCGCATTGATCATGCGGCTGACCAGAATAAACACAGCCAGGAAAAGAAGAAGGTAGGCCAGGCCCATGAACAGGAGGGTGAGGTTTCGGCCCGCATAGATTTCGGAATAGGGGAGCGTGCCGATGATCAGGTAATCCTCCCATACCCTCCCCAGGCAAAGCGCGCGGGACGCCCCCGATCCGGTGGTGAAAGGCTCGCCCAAACGGGCTTTGCCCAGCTGGAAATCCATGTCTTCCGCCCTTAAGCCCATCAGGTTCCGCTCACCGGCGCTTACCACCAGCCCCCGCTCAAGGACCATGATGGTGCCGTAGCTGCCAATGGCAAATCCGGGCGCCAGGTTTTTGATGTCCGCCACCTGGGCAGCTTCCCTCAGGCGTTCCGGCACGTCCCCGATCTGCACCATGCCCGCCCGGCCGGGGATGCCGGTTGCGGAGAACTGCATCACCATGCTTGCGTCATGCCCCGTGGGGGCCGCGGGCTGTATCAAAACCAGGTCCGGGTCTTTGAGGATGGGCAGGAAAAAGGAGGACTGCTCAGCGCTGGCCAGGTCATAGCCAAGGTATGGCGCAAAGGTGGTGGCGGTGATGATGCCGCTGCCATCAACAATATGCAGCTGGTCCACATCAAGCGCCGACAGGAGGCCGGTCAACTCATCACCGCTCTGGGTCAGCTCCGGATGCCGGGCGAGAATCCATCGGAGTGTATGAAGCTTGCTTGTCAGGGCTTCGTCATTGCTGAGGCTGATTTTCTCCAAGTCTTTGTCATGCTGGGTGATTTGCTCCTGGGCGTCAGCAAGCCGGGACGCAATCAGCTCCAGCGCGTCCGCCCGGGCATGGCGGGTCTGCACCAGCCAGGTGATCAGCATGGTTGCCCCGAAGGCCGCTGCCATCAGGATCAACAGACGCCGCTGAAAGGTTCGCTTCATGGGGCTTCGTCAAGTATGGTGAGGATCTCCGTAAAGCCTGTGATCTCAAACACCTCCATAACGGCGGGATTGGGGTTTATGATGGTAAGGCTCCCCTGCCGGTTCATCACCTTTTGCGCGGCCAGGATGACCCTGAGCCCGGCGCTTGACACATATTCGGTGCCCCGCATTTCAAACGCCAGCTGTGTAATGCCCTCAAGGCCTGTGCGGAGCGCCGCCTCAAGCTCCCGGGAAGTCAGGCTGTCAAGCCGCCCTGTGATTTTCAGGCGCAGGAGGCTGCCATCCCTGGTTTCTTCAATGGTCATTGTTCGCCGTCCCTCCTATGCAATGCGACAAATATCAAGCGTATTTCCCTAAAGCATCGTGTCCAGAAGTTCGCGCACGGATGCCGCCCACGCGCTGCCTCATATTGACCAGCGCGATGCTCCCGCTGCTGAGCTCCAGCTTCCGCAAATGATCATCCATGACATCAACCCGTGGCATGCTGTCTTCCAACGCAATCACCCCCGCTCGTCTGTCCGGTACTTATCTCTATATTGATTCTACCACCAATTGGGGCAGGGAGCATAGCCCTAAAGGGCTATTTCGCAGAAAAAAAACGCGCCCAGAGGGCGCGGCGGAAAAAAGAGAGGCGATAAGGGCCTCATAGGGCCGCTTACTCGTTATCCTCCCGGGGCTCCAGGTGCTGCAAAAGCTTGATGGATACGAAGAACAGGCCCAGCACCAGGAAGACGCCGGCCAGGCCAAGGCCGGTGACGATCAGGCCAATGGTAAAATCGCTCATGCTAAACCTCCTTAACGAATAAACAGAGAGACCAGGGTGATGACCATGCCCCCGGCGACGATGGAACCCAGCTGGCCGGACACGTTGGCGCTGGTGGCCTGCATGAGGACGAAGTTGTAGGGGTCCTCCTCCTTGGCCATTTTCTGAATCACCCGGGCGCTCATGGGAAAGGCGGAGATGCCCGCGGCGCCGATCATGGGGTTCACCTTGTTCTTGCGGAACAGGTTGAGGAACTTGGCGAACAGCACGCCGCCGGCGGTGTCAAAGATGAAGGCGGCCAGGCCCAGGGCCATGATCAGCGCGGTGTCCCAGCGCAGGAAGTTCTCCGCCAGCATGGTGGACCCGATGGTCAGACCCAGGAGAATGGTGACCAGGTTGGCCAGCTCGTTTTGCGCGGTCTTTGACAGGCGCTCCAGCACCCCGCACTCGCGGATGAGGTTGCCAAACATCAGGCTGCCCACCAGGGGCGCCGACATGGGCACGATGATGCCGGCCACCAGGGTGGTGATGATGGGGAAGAGGATCAGGGCGGTTTTGGAGGCCCGCTTGTCATGATAGTCCATGCGGATTTTGCGCTCTTCTTTGGTGGTCAGCGCCCGGATGACGGGGGGCTGGATGACGGGCACCAGGGACATATAGCTGTAGGCGGCCACGGAAATGGGTGCCATATAATCCTTCAGGTTGAAGTGGTTGGCCACATAAAGGGTGGTGGGGCCGTCCGCTGCGCCGATGATGCCAATGGCGCTGGCTAAACGCAAAACGATGTTGGGTTCGGCCAGCTGTTCAGGGCTTAGCACCAGG
>DAISYX010000052.1:0-11341 GCA_036825095.1 Clostridia bacterium
ATGTGGACGTGGCGGAAAACCTCGCCCGGGACCAGGCCTGCGCCCTCTATGGCGCGGAGCACGCCAACGTGCAGCCCCACAGCGGCTCCCAGGCGAACATGGCGGTTTATTACGCGTTTTTAAAACCCGGAGACACCGTTTTGGGCATGAGCCTTAACCACGGCGGGCATCTCACCCATGGCAGCCCGGTTAATATCTCCGGTACCTATTTCCATTTTGAATCCTATGGCTTAGACCCCGTTACGGAATATCTGGACTATGACGCCCTGGCGGAGAAGGCACGGCAGGTCAAACCCAAAATGATTGTGGCGGGCGCTTCCGCCTACCCCCGGATCATTGATTTCAAGCGCTTCCGCCAGGTGGCAGACGAAGTCGGCGCCCTGCTGATGGTGGACATGGCGCATATCGCGGGTCTGGTGGCGGCAGGGCTGCACCCCTCCCCCATCCCTTATGCGGATGTGGTCACCACCACCACCCACAAAACCCTGCGCGGCCCCCGGGGCGGCATGATTCTCTGCAAGGCGGAGCACGCCAAGGCCGTTGACAAGGCCATTTTCCCCGGCATTCAGGGCGGGCCGCTGATGCATATCATCGCCGCCAAAGCCGTCTGCTTTAAAGAGGCCATGGAACCCGAATTTAAAACCTATCAGGCCCAGATCATCAAAAACACCAAGGCGCTGGAGGAGGCCTTTACCGCCCAAAAGGTGCCCATGGTTTCCGGCGGCACGGACAATCACCTGCTGCTGCTGGATTTTTCCGACATGGACATCACCGGAAAACAGGTGGAGACGCTTTTGGGCGAGGCCAACATCACCGTCAACAAGAACATGGTGCCCAGGGACCGCCGCAAGCCCAACGAGACCAGCGGCATCCGCATCGGCACCGCCGCCCTCACCACCCGGGGCATGAAGGAGGCGGATATGGCGCTGATTGCCCGCCTCATCACCCGCATCATCGAAGAAAAGGAAGCTGCCATCCCACAGGTTTTGGCGGAGGTGGAGAAGCTGACAAAGGCACACCCGCTGTTTGTATAAGCCCGCTTAATTCTTTATGGCTGCCGCCTTCTGCTGCGGCCATTTTTTTTGCGGACAAACATTCAAAATTCCACCCCAAAGCCTGATATGGTATAATGCGGCCTGAGGTGATTGATTTGCAAGAGACCTGCGTATTGGTGGACGGGCACAGCCTGATGTACAGGGCTTTTCATGCCCTGCCGCCCATGGATGCAAACGGGGTGCCCACAAATGCGGTGCACGGCTTTTTAAGCATGCTGTTCAAGGCCTTTGAGGAGCAGACGCCCCAGTACTGCATCGTGGCCTTTGATACCCATGGCCCGACCTTCAGGGATGATATTTATGACCAGTACAAGGCCACCCGTTCCCCCATGCCGGAGGAGCTGAGGCCCCAGTTTGGGGTGATTCAGGAAATCCTTGGCGCCATGCACATCGGGGTGAGCATCCTTGAGGGCTATGAGGCGGACGACCTGATCGGCACCCTGGCCCGGCAGCTGAAGGAACGCGGCGTGAAGGCGCTGATTTTAACCGGGGACAAGGACGATCTCCAGCTGGTGGATGAGGGCGTGCACATGCTTTTCACCCGCAAAGGGATCTCGGACACCCTGCTTTTTGATCCCGCCGGGGTGAAGGAGCATTTTGGCCTTTCCCCCGAACAGGTGACCGATTGGAAGGGCCTGATGGGGGATGCCAGTGACAACATCCCGGGCGTCCCCGGGGTGGGCGAAAAAACGGCGCTGAAGCTGCTGAAGGAATACAGCACCATGGACAATGTGCTGGCCAACGCCCCCAACATCAAGGGCAAGCTGGGCGAAAAGCTTGGCGTTTATGCGGACCAGGCCAGGATGAGCCGCCAGCTGGCCACCATCGACCGGCATGTGCCCATCCAGCTAAGCCTGAAGGACGCCAGCCTGGACCGCATGGCAGACGCGCTTCCCGTGATGCAGAAATACCAGCTCACTGGGGCATCCCAGCGCTTAATCCGCCTGGCGGGCTCCTCCCCCCAGGCGGACCAGGCCCAGGCAGCCCCGGAGACGCCCTGGCTTACAGTTAAGGACAAGGCAGAGCTTCTGGCCCTGCTTAACCAGGCGCCCCAGGGCCCCGCCGCGATTTTCGCCACAGAGGAAGAGCTGTCCATCGCCTGGCCCGAGGGCCCAGCCGCCCAGGTGAGCATTGCAACCGGGCAGCAGGACCTCTTTGGCAGCGCTGATGAGGGCCTGCTGGCCTCTGAGGCCTTAAGCGTGATAAGACCCAGGCTTAAAGACGGCTTCATCGCCCACAACGCCAAGGCCCTCTTCCACAGGATGCGCACCGGCGGAGAAACGCCGCCGCCTTTGGCCTTTGACACCATGGTGGCGGCCTATCTGCACAACTCACAGGAACGCAGCTATCTGCTGCAAGCCTTCGCCCAGCGTAACGCCCGGGGCGTGGCGGAGCTGTACACCGCCCAGCGCCAGCAATTAAAAGACGAGGGCACGGAAGCCCTCTATCATGATATCGAGCTGCCCCTGGTGCAGGTGCTTTATGATATGGAGCGGGAGGGCTTCCAGGTGGCAGGCCAGGTGCTTGAAGACTTGGGGGCGAATTTCTCCCGGCGCTCAGAGGCGCTCAAGGAGGATATCTACCGGCTCACCGGGGTGAACAGCTTTAACCTGAACAGCCCCCAGCAGCTGGGCAAGGTGCTGTTTGAAACCCTGGGCCTGCCTTCCCAGCGCAAGACCAAGCTGGGCTACAGCACCGATGCCGCGGTGCTTGAGAGCATCATGGACCTGCACCCCGCCATCCCGCTGATTCTGGAATACCGGCAGGTGACCAAGCTGAACAGCACCTATATCGATGCGATGCTGCGCAAGATGGACCCCTCCGGACGCATCCACACCACCTTTGATCAGACCGGCACCGCCACCGGGCGCATCTCCTCTGCGGAACCCAACTTACAGAACATCCCCATCCGCACGGAGATGGGCCGGGAGATCCGCCGCGCCTTCATCGCCAAGCCCGGCTGGCAGCTGGTGGATGCGGACTATTCCCAGATTGAGCTGAGAATCCTGGCCCACATGAGCGGGGATGAGGCGATGTGCGACGCCTTTTTAAAGGATCAGGACATCCACCTGCGCACCGCGGCGGAGATCAACGGCGTTCCCCTGGATGAGGTGACCCCCCTGATGCGCTCGGACGCCAAGGCCGTCAACTTCGGCATCGTCTACGGCATCAGCGACTTTGGCCTGGCCCGCAACCTGGGCACCACCCGCAAGCGCGCGGCGGACTTCATCTCCCGCTATTTTGAGCGCTATCCCCAGGTGCACCAGTTTATGCAGGACGTGGTGAAGTTCGGCTATGAGCATGGCTATATCGCCACCCTCTTTGGCAGGCGGCGGCTGTTGCCGGAGCTTAAGAGCGGCAACGCCAACACCCGCAACTTCGGCGAGCGCGCCGCCATGAACACCCCCATCCAGGGCACGGCGGCGGACATCATCAAAGCGGCCATGGTGCGCACCCACACGGCGCTGAAGGAGAATGGCTTAAAAGCCCGGCTCATCCTTCAGGTGCATGACGAGCTGATTATCGAGGCCCCGGAAGCAGAGGTGGAGACGGTCACCCGGCTTCTTAAGGCCAGCATGGAGCAGGTGGCGCAGCTGAAAGTGCCGCTTAAGTGTGACATCAAATCAGGAAGCAGTTGGTATGATACGAAATAAACCCTATCTCATCGGTTTGACCGGCGGCATCGCCTGTGGCAAAAGCAACCTGACCAGCGCCCTTCTTTCAGTGGGCGCCGTGGTGATCGACGCGGATGAAATTTCCCGCGCCCTCACCGCCCCTGGCGGGCAGGCGCTGCCCGCCATCCGCGCGGCCTTTGGCGATGAGGTGTTTGAAGGCGATGCCTTAAACCGGCAGAAGCTGGCGGGTTTGGTTTTTTTTGACGCCCAGGCGCTCAAAAAGCTGAACGCCATCACCCACCCCTTGATTTTTGCGGAGATGGACCGGCAGACCGCCCTTTTTCAGGCGCAGCCAGCGCTGGTGCTTGATGTGCCCCTGCTGTTTGAAACCGGGGCTGACAAGCGCTGTGACGAAATCTGGTGCGCCTATGCCCCCCGGGAGGTGCAGCTGGCGCGCCTGTTGCAGCGCGGCCTGTCTTTGGACGAGGCCATCCGGCGCATTGACAGCCAGATGCCCTCTGAGGAGAAAGCGCGGCTAAGCCAGCATGTCATCCGCACCACCGGCACCAAGGAAGAAAGCGCCGCCCAGGCGATTGCCCTGTGGGAAGGCGTGCTAAGGAGGCTTACCCTTGTCTGAATCCCCCTGGAGTGTCAACCGCAAAAAACCACCCGGCGCCAAGCCTTTCACTCCTGAAAGCGCGCAGGTGAAGCATATCCCCCACACCAACCCGCCCACCGGCCCCACCCGGCCCAAAGCCCGCCGGAAAGCCCGGCGCCAGCTGTTGGTAACCCCCCAGGAACCAAAAGCCAATACCCCTGAAAAAACCAGGTCAAAGCGCGCCCGCGCCAGACGGGCCTCCAGGGGCTTTGGACCCCTGGCCGCGGTCTTCATTGGGCTGCTTCTGGTGGTTCTGGCCATTGCCTCTGTCTCTCTCATCCAGCAGAACAGCCGGCTTCAGGCCCTTGAGGACGAGCGGGAGGCCGCCCGGCTGCAGCAGGCCGGCAAGGTGGAAAACCACCTGCGGCACAGGGCCCAGTCAGGCTATCAGGGGCTGATAGACAGCTATTCCGCAGAGTACCAGATTGATCCCGCCTTTGTGGCGGCGGTGATTAAGTGCGAGAGCAACTTCCTGCCCCGGGCCGTTTCCTCCGCAGATGCCCGCGGGCTGATGCAGATCATGCCGGACACCGGCGTGTGGCTGGCCGGACGCCTGGGCACCCCCAACTACACCATTGACAGGCTTTTTGAGCCCCAGCTGAACATCCAGTTTGGCGCCTATTACCTGGCCTACCTCAGCAATCACTTTGACGGGCAGCCGGTGATGGTGGCCGCCGCCTACCACGCAGGCATGAACAACGTCAAGCTCTGGGCCTTAAAATACGCCGCGGATCAAAGAACCTTAAGCGTGGATGAGCTGCCCATGTCAAACACCCGGGACTATGTAAGAAAGGTAATGGACGCATATGCGATTTATTATGAGCAGGATGCTATGGAAAAGGGCGCTGTGCCTGGCGCTGTGTCTGCTTTTGCCCTTAAGCCAGGCATTAGCCGCTGAGGGGAGCCAGGAGGAAACGCTGATCCTGGGCATTGTCTCCACCACCACGGCGCGTTTTAACCCGCTGCTGGCGGTGGAGCGGGAGTTCATGTCCCTTAACGCCCTGGTGTATGAGGGCCTGGTGAGCATGGATGACGATTACCTGCCCCAGCCCGCCCTGGCGGAGCGCTGGGAGCCCGCCGCTGACGGCTTCAGCTGGCAGTTCACCCTAAGGCCCGGAATCACCTTCCATGACGGTACGCCGCTGACGGCCAACGATGTGGTGGCCACCGTTCAAGAGATCTTGCGCCTGGCCAACGATGAAACCAGCGCCAACAAGGGCGTCTACGCCTCGCTTAAATACTTTATTTCTGATATCTCAGCCTCCGGAGAGGATGTGGTGGTCATCAAGACGCCCCGGAACAACTTCGGCTTTCTCTACGCCATGTGCTTCCCCATCCTGCCGGCAGCCCAGGTTCAGGCGGACCAGCCTGCGGGGACTGGCCCCTATGTGGTGGAGCAGTTTTTGCCAAAGGATTACCTCTGGCTTTCCGTCAACTCCAACTGGTGGGGGGCGCCGCCCAGAATCAAGGAAATCAGCGTGATTTTTCACACCGCCAACCGGGAGCTGATCTCCAGCTATGAGTACAACCGGGTGGACGCGGTGCTGACCCGCTCTCTCACCGCCGCCCAGTACCGCTCCGGCATCAGCTCTTTGCACCTTAACTACCGCACCAAGCAGCTGGAAACCCTGCAGCTCAATCACCGCTCCTATGAGCTGGAGGACATCCGCGTGCGCCAGGCCATCCGCTTCGCGCTGAACCTGGACGCCATCGCAGAAACCGCCTACATGGGCATGGCCCAGCGCACGGATACCCCCATGCCGGTCGGCTCCTGGATGTACAGGGCGGATGATGACGCCGTGCGCTACAACCCGGAGGAAGCCAAGCGCCTTCTGGATGAGGTGGGCTGGGTGGACAGCAACGAGGACGGCATCCGGGATATGATGCGCGAGGGCAAGCTGGTCAATCTCTCCCTGCGCTTTTACGCCTATGAGGAGCAGGACAACAGCGCGCGCTTAAACGCCGCGGGGCTGATCGTCTCCCAGCTGGCCGCCGTGGGCATTGAAGCGCGGCTTATCCCCATGACCTTTAAGGAAACGGTGGAAAAGCTGGAGGCCGGAAGTTACGACCTGTGCCTGGCCAGCTTTAACATGGATTTCACGCCGGACCCCGGCTTTATGCTCATCAGCGGCAACACCGGCAACTACACCCGCTACAAAAGCTCCGCCATGGATACCCTTTTTGATGAGCTGCGTAAAACCATGAACCGGGACCAGTACCGGGAAAAACTGGGCGCCATCCAGGACCTGTTTCTTCGCGACATCCCCTTTATCTGCCTGTACTACCGCAGCGGCGCCATCCTCACCCGGCGCATGTTCACCAGCGTCCGGGATGTGCGGGAGCCGGAGGTGCTGCGCGGCATCGAAAGCGCCTATTAGAGGAGCAGAGAGGATAACATGGCCTTTGTAAATTTAAAGCCCGGCACCCTGCTTTCCCCCACGCCGGTGGTGATGGTGTCCTGCGCCAGCAGCAGCCAGCGCCCCAACATTATCACTGTGGCCTGGGCGGGCACCGTCAATTCCGATCCGCCTATGCTGTCCGTCTCCATCCGCCCGGACCGCCATTCCCATGGCATCATCCGGGAATCCGGCGAGTTCGTGGTGAACCTGGTGAGCCAGAGGCTGCTTAAGGCCTGCGACCTGTGCGGGGTGCGCTCCGGCAGGGATCAGGACAAGTTCGCCCTTTGTGAGCTTAGCCCCACCCCAGCAGCAGGCCTGTCCACAGCCCCCGCCATCTCCCAGGCGCCGGCCTATCTGGCCTGCCGGGTGAAGGACGCCCTGGACCTGGGCAGCCACACCATGTTTTTGGGCGAGATCATCAGCATGGGCGTTAATGAGCAGCTGATGGACGCCAGGGGCAGAATAGATTTTCACAAAGCGGAGCTGGTCGCCTATCGCCACGGCGAATACACGGGGCTGACAGAGCCTCTTGGTTTCTTTGGCTTCAGCGTCGCCCGGCCAGAGGTGATCCGGCGGCGGATGAAAAAATAAAGCGAACTTTTGTTCCTGTTTTTGACTTGAGGCCCTTGTCCCAGTGGGCCGGCTATGTTAGAATCAGCAGGGTAAATCAAGTGTGTGAGGGGCGGGGCAAGGTAGCAGGATGAAGGTTGGCGTTGTTTCTTTAGGCTGTGTAAAAAATCAGGTGGATACGGAAGAAATGCTGTCTTTCCTCAAGGAAAGCGGCTTTGATTTTGTGCCTGAGGCATCCCAGGCAGAGGTGTTGATTGTCAACACCTGCGGCTTTATCACCTCCGCCAAGGAGGAGTCCATCAACGCCATTCTGGAAATGGCGGAGCACAAGAAAACCGGCCGCTGCCGGGTGCTGTGCATCACCGGCTGCCTGGCTCAGCGCTATGAGCGGGCGCTTTTGGAAGACATTCCCGAGATCGATGTTTTAACCGGGGTTTCCCAGTATCCGGCGCTGCCCGCGATGATTCGGGGGGCCCTTGAGGGCCGCCGCGCCAGCGACACCACGCGGACCTATGATTTTAACGCCTGCGGCCGGGTGCTGACCACGCCTTCCTACAGCGCCTATGTGCGCATCGCGGAGGGCTGTGACAACCGCTGCGCTTACTGCGCCATTCCCGGCATCCGGGGTGCTTTCAGGTCCCGGCCCATGGAGGATATCCTGGCGGAGATGCGGACGCTTGCCCAAAAGGGCGCCCGTGAGCAGATTCTTATCGCCCAGGACAGCTCCCGCTACGGGCGGGACCTGAAGGGCGCCTCCCTGGCCCAGCTGCTGGACGCCGCTTCCCGGATTCCCGGCATCGACTGGCTGCGGGTGCTCTACTGCTATCCGGACGAGATTGATGAGGCGCTGATTGACCTGATGGCAGATCGCCCCAACATCTGCAAATACCTGGACCTGCCCTTGCAGCATGCCTCCCCCCGCATCCTAAAGGCCATGAACCGCCGCGGGGACATTGAAAAAACCAGGAGGCTGCTCAGCTATGCCCGTAATCTGGGCTTTGCCCTGCGCACCACGGTGATCGTGGGCTTCCCTGGCGAAACCCAGGAGGACATTGACCTGCTCACCGCCTATATGGAAGCGCTGCGCTTTGACCGGCTGGGCGCCTTCTCCTTTTCGCCTGAGGAGGGCACGGCGGCTGAAAAAATGCCGGATCAGGTGCCAGAAGGCATCAAGGCGGAGCGTCTGGAAAGGGTGATGCGGCTGCAGGCGCAGATCAGCCTGGAACAAAATCGCCTGCGCATCGGCAGCACAGAAACCCTTCTGGTGACCGGGCGGGCGGGCGGGCGCTATCTGGCCCGCTCCCAATGGGAAGCGCCGGACAGCGACGGCATCATCTATCTGACAAGCGCCCAGGCTCTAAAACCCGGAGATATGGTTCAGGCCCGTATCACCGCCGCCTCCACCTATGACCTTGAAGCCCGGCTGCTTGATGGGGAAGGAGGCGCCCATGAACCTGCCCAATAAGCTTACTCTCCTAAGGGTGGCCCTGATTCCGCTGTGCCTGCTGTTTACCATGCTCGGGCTTAATGTGCTGGCGGCAGCCCTTTTTATCATCGCCTGCCTGACGGACTATCTGGACGGCTATATCGCCAGGAAGCAGGGCATTGTCACCAATTTTGGCCGCTTCGCGGACCCGGTGGCGGACAAGATCCTCACCCTTACCATGATGGTTGCCCTGCTGGCGCGGGGGGATTATTTCTGGTGGGCTGCCGTCATTGTCGCGGCGCGGGAGCTGGCTGTGGACGGGCTGAGGCTGGTGGCGGTGGATCAGGGAATCGTCATTCCAGCCGGAAACTTGGGCAAGGTGAAGACCAATTTCCAATTCTTCAGCATCCTGTCCTCCCTTCTCAAGGCGCCTTTCTGGCTTTCGCTGACGCTGGCGATTCTCATGGCGCTGCTCACCCTCATCAGCGGCATACAGTATTTTATCGGCGGAAAAGACCTGTTCCGGCAGGATATCAAGCTAAGCGCGCGGGATAAGCGCTGAAAGGAAAGACAATGGCAGCAAAAGACAAGGAAACAAAGGAAAGGGCGGCTCAGTCCGCGGAGCGCACCCAGGCCCTGGACCGGGCTCTGGCAGCACTTGACAAGCAGTTTGGCCGGGGCACGGTGATGAAGCTGGGCAGCCAAACCAAACTCACGGTGGAAGTTATCCCCACCGGCAGCCTGGGGCTTGACAGCGCCCTGGGCGTGGGGGGCATCCCCCGGGGCCGTATCGTTGAGATCTATGGGCCGGAGTCCTCGGGCAAGACCACGGTGGCCCTTCACATCATAGCGGAAGCCCAGAAGTTGGGCGGCCTGGCCGCCTTTATCGATGCGGAGCACGCCCTGGACCCCAGCTATGCCAAACGCCTGGGGGTGGACATCGATGAACTGTATGTCAGCCAGCCCACCACCGGAGAGGACGCCCTTGAGATCGCGGAAGCGCTGGTGCGCTCCGGCGCCATCGACATTGTGGTGGTGGACTCAGTGGCGGCCTTGGTGCCCCGCGCGGAAATTGACGGCGAGATGGGAGACACCTTTGTGGGTCTCCAGGCCCGCATGATGAGCCAGGCCATGCGCAAACTGGCCGGCGTAGTCAGCAAGACCAATTCCGTGGTGGTGTTCATCAACCAGCTGAGGGAGAAGGTGGGCGTGATGTACGGCAATCCGGAGGTCACCCCGGGCGGCAGAGCGCTTAAGTTCTATGCCTCCGTGCGCCTGGATGTGCGCCGGGGAGAGCAGCTTAAAAACGGCACCGAGGTTATCGGCAACCGTACCAAGGTGAAAGTGGTCAAAAACAAGGTGGCCCCGCCCTTTAGGGTATGTGAGTTTGATCTGCTCTATGGCTTGGGAATCAGCAAGGAATCCTCCCTGCTGGATATGGCGGTGGAGCGCGATTTGATCCAGAAATCCGGCGCCTGGTTCTCCTATAAAGACACCCGCATCGCCCAGGGCCGGGAGAACGCCCGGAAATACCTGGTGGACAACCCGGAGATCGCCCAGGAGATTGAGCAGGCTGTCCGGGAAACCCTGCAGCTAAGCGTCGCCACAGAAGGGGAGGACGCCGACTCCGGAAGCGACGAATAATCTTTGAACAAACCACAAAAGGGCGGCCGTTTTTTCAGCGGCCGCCCTTCTTTATTATCAGGCTTTCAGATTTTATTGGATTGGTCGGATGCTGCCGAAGGGGAACAGCACATAGGCGGCGTGCCCCACGATCATGTCCCTGGTAATCGGCCCCACATCCCGGGAGCGGCTGTCATGGCTGGAGGCGCGGTTATCCCCCATCACCATATACTCGTTGTCTTCCAGCACACGGCGGGGATAGTCCGTCCGGCTGGGATAATCCACATAATCCTCTTCCACCAGGGAGTCGTTGACATACAGCTTGCCGGAGAGAATGGCCACGCTGTCCCCGGGAAGCGCCACCAGGCGTTTGACAAACAGCTCATGGCTTTGCACATTAAGGTCCAGAGGCGCTCCCAGCATCAGGCGGGTCTCCTTGTTGCGGTTGGGAAAGCGACAGATCACCACATCCCCCCGGTTCAGCTTGCCCATGAGCATGCTGGGCTTTGTCACCAGCACAATCTCGCCGTTTTGAAGGGTGTTGATCATACTCTCCCCCTCCACCCGGATGGGCTCAAACAGCAGGGCACGGATCGCCATGGCAATCACCACGGCCAAAAGCAATGTTCCCACCCAGCTCAAAATTTCCTGTCCCAAGGTCTTCTTCTTTTTTTCTTTCTTGTCGGTCTTCTTTTTGCCTGTGTCGGAGTCTATATCCACGGCCTCGGCCGGTTCTCCTTGTTCCGCAGGGCTGTCGTTTGCCTGGGAGGTATCCTGCTGGGTTTGCTTTTCATCTTCCGGCCTGCTGCCAGAGGGGTTGGTCTGATCAGTCATCATCATTCTCCTTTGCATTGCGGGGGGTCAGGCCCAGGGTGATCTCCGGCGCTTCCGGGCCGGGGGTCAGCACCCGCTTGCGGCGGCGCAAAAACTCCTGCCGGTCCAGCATCACCACGCGGCCGCAGCCGGCGCACTTCATCTTGATGTCAGCGCCGATG
>DAISYX010000053.1:0-11266 GCA_036825095.1 Clostridia bacterium
TCTCCATTGATGCGTCCCACAAAGGTGGCGTCCTCCCAGCGCATGCCCCAGTTGGCCGTCATGTCATCCACCGTCACAGGCGGGTGCTTAAGCGCCGGAAAGCGGGCAAAATCGGGCGTGTAGGTGCCCAGCAGCCGGCCGCCATAGATAAAGTCCACCGCATCGCAGTTGGTGAAGATCACCAGGGGGATCACCCCGCCCATGCTGCGCTCCCCATAGGCCCAGCAGCTGCCCGGCTCCATTACGATCTCCTCCTGGGGGGATTTCTGGCTGCGATAGGCATAGGCCGCCAGCTTGGGGATACGGAACATGTCCATCACGCCATGGTAGCAGATCTTGTCCCCCGCCCCGAAATCGGCATGGGTGTTGTAGTCAAAGGCGCACCAGCCGATGGCGCCCGCGATATGGGGGTGGGCCTGGGCGGCGTTTTGCACCCGGGCATGGCGCAGCGCGTGCTCCACCAGCCGCTCCTCCTGGTCAAAGCGCTTGGTGGGATACATATGGCCGCAGTACTCCGTCACCAGATAGGGTACATCCTCCTGAAGCCCTGTCACCTCCCTGGGCTCCCTCAGCGCGGTCGCCTCCCCGTCCCAGCCGATTAAATGGTCATAGGTCTGATAGTTGCGCACCACGGAGGCCAGATACTTCCCGTAGCCGTTGTCGTGTATGAAGTCGTTCATGGTGTACACGTCCTCCAGCAGCTCGCTGTTGGGGATAAAGCGGGCGCCCCCGGTGGGCCGGGTGGGGTCAAGCGCCCTGGCCCGGGCGTTGCTGCGGGTGTAAAGCTCGTGGTGATCCTGGGATTCGTTCACCCGCACGCCCCAGAGGAAGATGCTGGGGTGGTTGCGGTGGCTGATAATCATCTGTTCCACATCCAGCAAAACCTGCTGCTGCCAGGCCTCGTCCCCCACATGCTGCCAGCCGGGGATTTCCTCAAAGACCATCAGCCCAATCTCATCGCAGCGGTCCAGAAAATGGCGGGACTGGGGGTAGTGGGAGGTGCGCACACAGTTCAGGCCCAGTTCATCCTTTAAAATGTCCGCGTCCCTGCGCTGTACGCGCCCGGGCATCGCGTAGCCCACATAAGGATAGGCCTGATGCCGGTTTAGCCCCGTCAGCTGGATCCTTTCACCATTCAGGAAAAAGCCCTCCGCCGTAAAACGGATGTCCCGAAAGCCCATCCGCAGGGCATAGCGGTCAATCTCCTGACCGTCCTTTAGCAAAACGCAGCTGAGCTGATAAAGTTTGGGCTGCTTAAGAGACCAAAGCCCAATGCCCTTCAGGCCTTTTAGATGCAGTCGGGTGGGATTATCAGACGCCACAGCCCCGGCCTGGCGCGCCACAAGGGTTTCCACATCCCACAGCGCCACCTCAAGGGACAGACCCCGGGGCAGCGCCCCGCCCAGGCCATCCAGGCGAATGTCAGCCACCAGCTGCTTGTCTTCCGCCAGTGCCTCCGGCGTTTTCACAAACACATCCTGGATATATACAGAGGATACCACCCGCAGCTGCACCTCCCGGTAGATGCCGCCATAGGTGAGGTAGTCAATCCGGCCGCCAAAAGGGGGCGTGTCCGGCCGCTCGGTGGCGTCCACCACCACGGTGATCTCGTTGTCCCCGGAGAAATCCACCAGGTCGGTGATCTCCACGCTGAAGGCCGTGTAGCCGCCCTTGTGTTCCCCTGCCATCCGGCCGTTTAAATAGACGCGGGCATAGCTCATCACCCCTTCAAAATCAAGGAAAAGGCGCTGTCCCCGCCACTGGTGCTGAAGGCTTATGGCTCGCTTATAGCAGCAGACAAAGCAGAAAGCCGCCTCGTCAAAATAATTGTAGGGCAGCTGGATATTGCTGTGGGGCAGGCAAACCGGCTCATAGCCCGCTCCCGCCCCTTTTTTCAGATCAGTTTCCGGCGAGAACGAGGGCTTATACAGCCAGTTTTGATTGATAGACAGCACGCTGCGCATGACCATTTTCTCCCTTCGGTTCACAGGCTATTTTGCGGCTTCATTATGGCATGGATGTGAGAAGATTGAAACCCATCTGATTATTCAGACCCAGCCTCTTGCCTGAGGGCGCTTTTTCGGGGTAGGCTCTTCTTACAGAACTCTGTGTGAGAACAACCCGCCCCTAAGGAGGAATGAACCATGAAGCTTGAAAATATCCGCCGTTCCCTGGGCCTGACGGCCCTTCTGACGCTTCTTTTATGCCTGGCAGCAGCACGCGGGGAAGGGGCTTTGAGCCCTCCGGATACGCTGACAGCCCAGGCCCTGGCAAACGCCACCCGCATCAACCTCTCAGAGCATCAGGGGCTGGTGATCTCCCGGGGCGGCACCTATGTCCTCTCCGGCAGCATGACAGGGCAGCTGTCAGTCCAGGCGGATAAGGAAGACCAGGTGCACCTGGTGCTGGACAACGCCAGTATTAAAAACCCCCTTGGCCCCGCCATATATGGCCTCCGGGCGGACCGGGTGACCATCACCCTGATGGCGGGCAGCCAGAATACGCTGGAGGATGGGGAAGACTATCCCCTGGATGAGGAGGGCGCCAACGCCGCGATTTACACGAAGACAGACCTCATCCTCTCTGGCCAGGGCGCCCTCACTGTCAGGGGGCAGACCGCCCACGGCATCTTAAGCAGGGACGCGCTGTCTGTCACCGGCGGCAGCTTGAACATCACCGCGCCAAAGGACGGCCTGCGGGGCAAGGACAGCGTGACCGTCTCAGGCGGCAGCCTTAATATTGAGGCGGGCTCGGACGGGATTATCGCCACTGACAATGACCTGGACAAGGGCTGGGTGCGCATTGAGGGCGGGGCCTTTGTCATCACAGCCGGCCGGGACGCCATTCAGGCGGAGAACGAGTTGACCATCGCCGGCGGCAGCTTTCACATCACCACCGGGGACGGCGGCACATCCCCGCCCAACTCAAGCCCCGGGGGCTTTTCAGGGTCAGGCGCAAGGGGTGCAGAAACAGAGGACAGCCCCAGCATCAAGGGCTTAAAAGCGGGGAAAGCGCTTGCCTTAACAGGCGGCACCTTTGTTTTAAACACCCAGGACGACGCCATCCACAGCGACGGGGATATCACCATCACCGGCGGCAGCTATGCCATCCAAACCGGGGATGACGCCATCCACGCGGACGGCGGCCTGCACATCATCGGCGGGGATATACTTGTCACCGGCGCCTATGAAGGCCTGGAAGGAAAAACCATCACCATAGACGGGGGAAACATCCAGATCACCGCCACAGATGACGGCATCAACGCCGCCAGCAGCGAGGAGCAGGACGACGAGACCCGGCCCCGGGGCCGGATGTCGCCGGAGGAAGGCGTCTGGGTGATCATCAACGCCGGCACCATCAAGGTGACCGCAGGGGCGGACGCCATTGACTCCAACGGCACCATCACCATCAACGGCGGCCAGGTGGACCTCACCACCCTGCGCCCCGGCCGGGGCACTCTGGCCCTGGACGCCAACGGCCCCGTTGAGATAAACGGCGGCCAGGTGACCACCAACGACGGCAGCCACAACGCAATCCCCCGGCGCTAAAGGCGGCCGTCCCTCATTTTTGTCCCATCAGGGGCAGGCTGATGCTGAACACGGCCCCCTCCGCCTCTGTGCAGCTGGCCTTGATGGCGCTTTGGTGCTGCCTGGCGATCTCGCTGGCGATGGATAGCCCCAGGCCATAGCCGCCTTCCGGCTTGGTGCGGGCCTCGTCCGCCCGGTAAAAGCGGTCAAACAGGCGCGGCAGCTGCTCTTTTGATATCCGGGCCGGATGATTTCGGACGCTGAGCAGGGCCTTGTCCTTAACCGTCTGCAGCTTCACCAGTATTTCTCCGCCTTTGGGGGTGTATTTAACCGCGTTATCAATCAAAAGGGCGCTTAGCTGCCGCAGCAGTCCCGGATCCCCCACCACCCGGATATCCTTTTGCACATCCAGGCTTAAGGCGACTTGATTCTCGTAGGCCAGGGCCTCAAAGGCCAGGGCCGTTTCGCCCACCAGAGCGCTCAGGTCCAGGGGCTGATTCAAGACTTTCTGCCTGGCCTCATCCGAGCGGGCCAAAAAAAGCAGGTCCTCAATCAGCCGTTTCATTTGAAGCCCCTCCACTCGGGCGGAGGCAAGCCACTGGTTCTCCCCCGTTTCCTTCTCCGCGATGTCCAGATTGGCCAATATCACCGTCAGAGGCGTCTTTAACTCATGGGAGGCGTCGGAGATAAAATGGCGCTGCTGCATCCAGGATTTTTCCACCGGTTTGAGCGTCCAGCGGGAGAGCGCCAGGCTGATCAGCAAAAACAGCGCCAGCGCCCCCACATACACCATCAGCCAGGCGCTTAAGTTGCTTTGTAGCTGGCTGAATTCGTTTTGCAGGTTGGCAAAGGCGATGCGCCCCTCGCTTTTCAGGTAGGCGATGCCCAGATCCTCCCAAAATCCGGTCTCCGCCCGGGCCTCCTGCGCCCTTTGGGTCAAAAGGTCCAGGGTGTCCTGGTCCACCTGCATCCAGCTGTTGTGCAGCGTCCAGGCGCCGTCCTCCCCCAAGACCGCGCTGAAAGTCAGCCGCTGGGGGCGGGAGAAGGGGCTGTTCATGGGCAGTTGGGTTCTGAACTGGGGCAGCTGCGGCGTGCGCAGGTCAAGCGTCAGCTCCCGTCTTAGCTCCTGGCGGTATTCCTCGGCAAAGCGCAGCTTGATGGCCGTCATCCCGCCCACAAAAACAAGCGTCAGCACCAGGAAAACCACCAGCATATTCACCAGGACGAACTTGCGCTTCAGCCTTTTAATCATGCATCCTCCAGGGTGTAGCCCAGGCGGCGCTGGGAGGTGATCTGGGTGCGGCTGCCTAAAAAGAAAAGTTTCTTGCGCAAAAAGGAGATATAGGCCTCCACGTTGTTGTCCACCGCCTCGCTGTCAGCGCCCCAAACCCGGCTGATCAGCTCGTTCTTGCTGATGATGCCGCCTGCGCGGTTCATCAGAAGCGTCATCACATCCAGCTCCTTTTTGCTCAGGCGCACCTGCTTGTCTCCTGATTTAAGGATGCCGTTTGACACGGACAGGCTCAGGTCGCTGAAGGTCACCTCGTCCCTCTGCACCGGCCCTTGCCGGCGCAAAAGCGCCCGCACCCGGGCCAGCAGCTCCTGGGTGGTGAAGGGTTTGGTGAGATAGTCGTCAGCGCCGCTGTCCAGACCCTTTACCTTGTCCTCCACGTCCTCCCGGGCGGTGAGCATCAAAATGGGCGTGGCGTCCCCCGCCTTGCGCAGGGCGCTGGCGATCTGAAAGCCGCTAAGCCCAGGCAGCATCACGTCCAAAACCAGGGCGTCATACTGGCCGCTCTGGGCATAGGCCAGCCCGTCATCCCCGGTAAACACCGCCTCCACCTGGTATTTCTGGCTTTCCAGCAGCTGCACCAGCGAGCGGGCCAGGTTCTTCTCGTCCTCCACCACCAGAATGCGCATCCCCATTCCCCTTTCCCTTGCTTCAATCACATCATACATCATACCGAAACAACCTGAAAGGAGCCTGAAAGCAGCCGCCGGGCAATTTCAGGTTGTTTTCAGGTTTGCCTGCTATGGTGTCAGTGGGCTTATTGGCCCAGAACAATTTCGGAAGAGGGGATCATCATGAAACGCATTGTAAAAACCCTGGTCATCCTGCTGGTGGTGGCAGGCCTTGGCTATTTGGGACTCCGGTTTTATCAGCAGAACGCCAGCCAGGCTTCCTCAGGCGCCGAGACGGCCTACGCCCTGGCCGACCTGTCCGTGGGCTCCTTGTCAAAAACCGTGGTCAGCACCGGCTCACTGAGCAAAAAGGATACCCTGGACCTGAAGGCCCCTATTGACCTGGTGGTGGAGGCGGTGCACGTTCAGGCGGGTGACGAGATCAACGCAAATGACGCCGTGCTGAGCATAGGCACAAAGGCCCTGGCAGCCTCCGCCAATGACCTTCAGGACCAGCTGATCGCCCAGGATGAAACCCTGGCCAACCTGGCCGGGAAATATAAGGAAACACAGACCTTAAAGTCCCCCGTGGCAGGCCGGGTGAAGGCCATCTATGTAAACCCCGGCGAATACCTTCAAGAGGCGCTGAGGGATCAACCGGCCCTGATGCTCTTCTCCCTTGACGGCCTGATGAAGGCGGAGTTCACCGGCCTTGCCACCATCCCCACCGGCGGGACTGACCTGAAGGTGATATCCGGGGATCAGAGCTTTGCCGCCACCCTGGGACGGGTTTCTGAGGGCAGCGCTCTGGTGACCTTCTCAGACAGCAAGGTGCTGGCGGGTGAGAAGGTGCAGCTGGTACAAAACGGCGTGGTGCTGGGCACGGCCAGCGCTGAGATCAACATGCCTTATCTTTACACCACGGACGCGGATGGCCGCATTGATACCATCACGCCCAAGGTCAACGCGCTGGTGAATAAAAACGGCGCCCTGCTAAGTCTTGGCAGCGTGGCGCTCTCCCGGGAATATCAGGCGGTCCTCCAAACCCGGGAGGAGCTGGCGGACAGCCTGCTTACCGCGCGGACGCTTTTGGAGGACCCGGTGATCTATGCCCAGCAGGGCGGCATCGTGGCTGAGGCCCTGGCCCAGGCGGGGGCGGAGATGCTGGCAGGGGACCTGATGATAAGCCTTTACGCCGGGGATGTGATGCAGATGGCCATCAACGTGGACGAGCTGGACATCATCAGCGTGTCTCCGGGACAGAGCGCTTCCCTGAAGATGGACGCCCTGCCGGAGAAAAGCTACGAGGCGGAGGTGGTGCACATCTCCCAGATCGGCACGGTATCAAGCGGCATCACCAACTACACCGTCACCCTGGAGCTTGCGGAAACGGAGGAGCTGAAGCTGGGCATGAACGGCACCGCCTCCATCGCGGTGGGCCAGCAGGCCAACGCCCTCCTGGTGCCCTTAACCGCGGTGCAAAGCGACAATCAGGGCAGCTATGTCTGGCTTTACCAGGCGGACCATGTGCAGACCGCGGAGGAACCAGGGATAAAAACCTATATCACCACTGGCCTTAGCAGCGCGGACTATGTGGCGGTAAGCTCTGGCCTGAGCGTCAGCGACCAGCTGGTCTTAACCCGGGGAGAAGCAAACGCCAGCGCCAGCCCCACAGGCGGCGAGATGATGTTTGGCACCGGCGAAGGCATGCAGGGGATGCCCGCCCTGGAGCGCCTGACCGAGGGCGAGCGCGAGAGCTTCACGCCCTCCCGGGAACAGGGTTTCCCCAGCCGCGGGAATTAAGGAGGGGCCTGTGATCATCCTGAATAATATTGTAAAAACCTACCGGATGGGCGAGGAGACCATCCATGCCCTGAACCATGTGTCCCTTAAGGTGGATGACGCGGAATACCTGGCCGTCACCGGGGCCAGCGGCAGCGGCAAATCCACTCTGATGAACATCATCGGCTGTCTGGATGTGCCGGACAGCGGGGAATATCTGCTGGCCCAAAAGGATGTCAGCCGCCTTAAGGGCAGCCAGCTGGCCCGGGTGCGCAGCCGGGAGATAGGCTTTGTGTTCCAGGGCTTTAACCTGCTAAACCGCTTAAGCGCCCTTGAAAATGTGGAGCTGCCGCTGATCTATCAGCGGGTAGCCAGGAGTGAGCGCCGGGAGCGGGCCCAGGAGATGCTGAACCTGACAGGGCTTTCAGACCGGGCCCATCACCGGCCCAACCAGCTCTCCGGCGGCCAGCAGCAGCGGGTGGCCATCGCCCGGGCGCTGGTCTCCCGCCCCAAGCTGATCCTGGCGGATGAACCCACGGGCAACCTGGACAGCAAAACGGGCGAGGAGCTGATGGACCTGTTTGACAGGCTGCATCAGGAGGGCAACACCATCGTCCTCATCACCCATGACGCCAGCGTCGCCGCCCGGGCCCAGCGCTGCGTCCACATCGTGGACGGCGAAATAAGCGCCGCCACAGAAACAGAAGAGGAGAACTGAGATGCAGGCCCTGATCATGGCGCTTAAATCCATTTCCGGCAATAAAATGCGCTCCTTCCTGACCATGCTTGGCATCATCATAGGCGTCATGGCCATCGTGGTGCTGATCGCCATCGGACAGGGCGCCAACGCCGGCGTGGTCAGCAATATAGAGCAGATGGGCACCAACCTGCTTACCATCAACCTTTCCCAAAGGCGCAGCAACCCCGTCACCCTTGAGAAGCTCCAGGGCCTCTCCCAGGAGGCGGGCATCGCCCATGTGGCGCCCACCACCTCAAGCCGGGGCAGTCTGAAGGCGGGCCTGATTACATATGATGACGCCAGCCTCATCGGCACCGTGCCCGGCTATGACAGCATCCGCAACTGGTCCTTGCGCTCCGGGCGCTTCATCACCCAGCCGGATCTGGACAACCGCAGCTTTGTGGCGGTTGTGGGCCAGGAGGTGGCGGTGGAGCTGTTTGGCAGCGTGAACGCCCTGGGCCAGAGCTTCAGCTTCCAGGGCTACAGCTTTCAGGTGGTGGGGGTGCTGGATGAGATTGGCAGCAGCATGGCGGGCTCCGGGGACAACATCGTGATCATCCCCTTCACCCTGGCGGAGCGGCTCTTTGGCGCCAAGGGCATCAGCACCTTTTATGTCTCCGCCCAGAGCGCAGACCTGGTGAGCACCGCGGAGGCCTCCGTCACCGCCTATATGGACCGCCTGATCTCCGCCGCTTCCTCCAGCACCACCTACAGCATCTACAACCAGTCCGCCATGCTGGAATCCCTCAACTCCGTCACCAACACCCTCACCTTGATGCTGGGCGGCATCGCGGGCATCAGCCTCTTGGTGGGCGGCATCGGCATCATGAACATCATGCTGGTCTCCGTCAGCGAACGCACCCGGGAGATCGGCATCCGCAAGGCCATCGGGGCCAGCCGGCGCAACATCCTCTCCCAGTTCCTCATCGAATCCCTGGTGGTCAGCCTCTTAGGCGGCCTGATCGGCCTGGCGCTCTCCTTCCTGCTGGTGGATCTGCTGATGCCCATCCTGCAAATGACCATCACCGTCTCCCCCGTCATAGCGGCGGCGGCCGTGGCCTTCTCCATGATCATCGGCGTGGTCTTTGGCCTTTATCCCGCCAACAAAGCCAGCGCCTTAAGGCCCATTGAGGCGCTGCGGTTTGAGTAATCCTTTTGTCTTTTTGATTTCTGTTATGCCCGGCATGCCGGTCTATATACCTCATCAAGCGTCACCGGATGGTGGCGCTGTTTTTATGCCAAATGAGTGATCCAAGCCTATACTAAGCCCGCCAATCAACCAGCGCTTTCAGCGGAGCGGCGGCGCATCACATCGATGATGACCGCGATGACAATCAGGGCGCCCTTGATCATCTTCTGGGGGCCCTGGGGCACGCCCAGGAGGTTGAGCCCGTTTGAAATCACCCCGATGATCAGAATGCCGATCACCGTGCCCAGCATGCTGCCCTCGCCCCCCTTCATGGAGGTGCCGCCGATGACCACCGCGGCGATGGCGTCCATCTCCTGGCCGTCCGCGTTGGTGGGCACAGCGGAGTCCAGCCGGGAGGCCAGAAGCAGCGCTGCCACGCCGCAGCAAAAGCCGCTGAAGGCATAGACGAAAACCTTGGTGCGGTTCACATCAATGCCGGACAAGCGGGCGCAGTTCTCATTGCCTCCCACGGCGAAGGTAAAGCGCCCGGGCCGGGTGTATTTCAGCCCGTACCAGCCAATCAGCAAGATCGCCAGCATGATCAGAATGCCATACAGCGGAATGCCCGCCACCCGGCTGGACACATCCGTAAAGCCCTTGGGGAAGGTATACAGCGGCTGGCCCCCTGTGACCGTGTAGGCAGCCCCCCGCGCCAGATACATCATGCCCAGCGTGGCGATAAAGGGAGGCAGACTCAGATAGGTGATCATCACGCCGTTGATCACGCCGATGGCCACAGAGAACAGAATGCCCAGCAGGATGGTGAGGGGCACCGACAGCCCCCAATACTTCATCATGATAGCCATCAACAGGCCGCTTAAGGCGATGTTGGAGCCCACGGACAGGTCGATGCCGCCGGAGATAATCACATAGGTCATCCCGATTGCCACCACAAAGTTGATGGAGATCTGCTGGAAGACGTTCAGAAAGTTGTTCATGGTCAAAAAGGCATCGCTGGCCAGGGCAAGATTGAAGCACAGCACAATAAAGGCTATCAAAATCCCCAGGATGTTGTTGCCGGAGGATACCTTTCTTAACTCCTGCCCCTTGTCCCGCTGGCGCTTGCGATGCAGGGAGAGGAAAAAGGCGCCCGCAGCCACCACCAGCAGGTCAATCCCCACAATCAGGAAAAAGTCCTTCATGTCATGCAGCCGGATCAGGCGGTTCTCCTGCGGGGTTAAGACGACCTCCTCCGGAATCTCAATATCCGCGGTGTCCTTGCCCAATACCTCCGCAGCCTTCACCTGGGCCATGGCCCGGTTGTAGGCCGCGGCGCTGTCCTTAAGCGCCTGGGAGGTCGCGCCCAGGCTGCCCGCATAAATGCCAAAGCCCAGCATCATAAGGCCCAGCGCCAGGCAGATGATAACCGCGATCTTCATGCTTTTCTTCATAATGCATTCCCCTTGTTGTGCTTCTGACGCCCGTTACGCGCTTTGCTTGTCGCCCATGGTGGCATAGGTGAGAATCTTCTCCTGGGTGAGGGTGCCATCGTTGTCAAACAGGCCCGTCACCCGCCCCTGGCACATCACCAGGACGCGGTCAGACATGCTGAGGATCTCAGGCATCTCAGAGGAGATCATCACAATAGCGGCCCCTTGGCGCACCAGCTCGTTGATGATGTGATAGACCTCGATCTTTGCGCCCACATCAATCCCCCGGGTGGGCTCGTCCAGGATGATGATCCGCGAGCGGCTCAGCAGCCATTTTGCCAGCACCACCTTTTGCTGGTTGCCGCCGGAGAGGTTGCGGGCCCGCTGCAAAGGCGAAGGTGTTTTGATGCTCAGCCGCTTGATATACTCAAGAATCGCCTTCTGCTCTTTTTGCAGGTTGATCTTAAGCGGCGGACCAAACTGATCCAAAGAGGAAAGCGTGATATTCATTCCCATCCCCATGGTGAGCACCAAGCCTTCTGATTTGCGGTCCTCCGTGGCAAAGCCTATCCCCGCGCGAATGGCGTCCAGGGGATTGCGGATGGTGATTTTCCGGCCGTCCACCAGCACCTCCCCCGCGTCCTTGCGATCCATCCCGAAAAGAGCCCGCACCGTCTCCGTCCGCCCGGCGCCCACCAGGCCCGCAATGCCCAGGATCTCCGCCTCCCGGACGGTGAAGCATACGTTTTTCACCTGC
>DAISYX010000054.1:0-11136 GCA_036825095.1 Clostridia bacterium
AAGAACCTATACCCCCGCCAGCCTTAACCAGCAAATGTCAACCCGTTCGGGCCCAGGGACTCAATACACAGAAGAATTGGGCACCTTTCCACAGAACACGGAAATCATGCTGGTCGAATCCGTCACCACCGGCGTCCCTTGGGGCATGGTGGAATTCTACTGGAAAGGTATGAAACACCGGGCCTACACCGGCATGAAGCGCATCAACGCCTATGGTCCTGTGGCACAGGGCACACAGGACTATTATGAGGTCGTCCTGTCCCAGACAACCTCTGTCTATTATGGACCCGGCTATGACTACGCCCAACGCAAGGACGCCGTGCGAGCGGGCACAACGCTAAGGGTATACGGCAGTGAAAATGGCTTCAGTATGTGTGATTACAAGAGCGGGAAGCAGTGGGTACGGGCATACTTCCCTGTGATTTAGCAGAACCATATGACCGCGGGACTGCCCGCCCAATGCGCCAGTCCCGCGTTTTATCCTACCTTACTTCAAGCGCCAGATCCGCTGGTTGTATTCCGCAATCGTGCGGTCCGTGGAGAAGAAGCCGGACATGGCGGTGTTGGTGATGGCCATGCGCAGCCATTTGTCCTGGTCCATATAGTCTTTGTCCACCTGCTGATGGGCGTCTGAATAGGCGCCAAAGTCGTTGAGGACGAAGTAATTGTCCGGGTGGCTGCCGCCCGCGCCAAAGAGCAGGTCGTGATAGAGCATCTGCAGAAGCGCGGGGTTGTCCGGGAAGAGGGTGCCGTCAATCATCTGCATCAGGGCCTTGCGGATCTCCACGTTCTGCTCAAAGATCTGCAGGGGTGAATAGGTGCCTTCCTTATAAAGCGCCGTCACCTCCTCCGCCTTCATGCCGAAGATGTAGCTGTTCTCAAGGCCCACGGCCTCGGAGATTTCCACGTTGGCCCCGTCCAGAGTTCCAATGGTGACAGCGCCGTTCATCATCAGTTTCATGTTGCCGGTGCCGGAGGCCTCCTTGCCGGCGGTGGAGATCTGCTCGCTTAAGTCCGCCGCCGGGATCAGCGCCTCCGCGGCGGAGACGTTCCAGTTTTCCACAAACAGCACCTGAAGCATCTTTTTGGCCCTTGGCGTGCGGTCAATCAGCCGGGACAGCGCCAGGATATAGCGGATGATCATCTTGGCCTTCACATAGCCGCGGCTGGCCTTGGCGCCAAAGACAAAGAGGCTCGGAGCCATGCTGAAGTTCGGATCGTCCATGATGCGGTTATACAGCACATGGATGTGCAGGGCGTTTAACAGCTGGCGCTTGTATTCATGCAGGCGCTTCACCTGTACGTCAAACATAAACTCCGGGTCCGCGCTCATCTCCTGACGCCGGGTGAGGAACTCGCTGAAGGCCTCCTTGTTTTGCCGCTTGATGCCGGCAAAACGCTCCTTAAAGGCGGCGTCATCCCGGAAGGGCAGCAGGTCTGCAAGGCGCTCCGGCTCCCGCGTCCAGCTCTCACCGATGGCCTCGGTGATCAGGGCGGAAAGGCGGGGATTGCAGGCCATCAGCCAGCGGCGGTGGGTGACGCCGTTGGTGACGTAGGTGAACTTGTCCCCCATGATCCTGCCATAGTCCCCAAAGGTTTCCTTCTTGATGATCTCCCCGTGGAGGCGGCTGACGCCGTTGATGGAATAGCTCTGGGACACGCAGAGGTTGGCCATGTGCACCATGTCATAGGCCAGGATAGACATGTGGGCGATGCGGTCCCATTCCCCGGGATAGTGGTTCCACAGCTTCTCCCCCAGCCTGCGGTTCATCTCCTCTAAGATCATGTAGATGCGGGGCAGATGGCGCTTGACCAGCTCCTGCGGCCAGCGCTCCAGCGCCTCCGCCATGATGGTGTGGTTGGTATAGGCCATGCAGCGGTTGGTGATGGCCTGCGCCTCGTTCCAGCCCAGGCTGTATTCATCCATCAGCAGCCGCATCATCTCCGGAATCACCAGGCCCGGATGGGTGTCGTTGATGTGGAAAACCGCCTTCTCCGGCAAAAGGGCAAAATCGTGGCCATACTGGCGCACAAACACCCTCAGCGCGTATTGCAGGGTGGCGCTCACCAGGAAGTAGTGCTGGGACAGCCTCAAGGTCTTGCCCTCGTAATGGTTGTCCTCCGGATAGAGCACCTTGGAGATCACCTCCGCCAAGTCGTTCTCCTTGGTGGCGTTGATGTAGTCCCCATCGGAAAAAGCGCCCAGGTCCAGGGCCCGCTTGCTGCGGGCGCGCCAGGTGCGAAGCGTGTTGATGCGGCCGTTGCCATAGCCCACCGCCGGCATATCATAGGGCACCGCCTCCACCACCCGGGGATCCACCAGGGTATAGGTGGTGCGGCCGCCCCGCGTTTCGGTGGCCACGGTGCCCTCAAAGCAGATGTCAAAGACATTCTCCATGTCCGCCACTTCCCAGACATTCCCGTTTTCCAGCCAGTCATCCGGCAGCTCCACCTGCTGGCCGCCGGTCAGCTTCTGGCGGAAAAGGCCGTATTCATAGCGGATGGTGGCGCCCATCGCGGGCAGATCAAGGGTGGCCAGGGAGTCCATAAAGCAGGCCGCCAAACGCCCCAGGCCGCCGTTGCCAAGGCCGGGCTCCGGCTCCTCATAAAAAATGTCCTTCCAGGACAGGCCCAGCTCCGTCAGCGCCTTGGTGTAGTTCTCCGTGCACAAAAGGCTTAAGGCGTTGTTGAACAGCATCCGGCCCAGGAGAAATTCAATGGAGATATAGTAAAGCCGCTTGCCGCCGGCCTTTTCGTCCGCCTCCCTGGAAGCCACCCATTGCTGCATGATCTGGTCCCTTAAGGTGGAGGCGACGGCGTAATAAATCTGATATGGCGTGGCTTCCTCCAGGGTTTTTCCGTTATAGCGCTGGAGTTTGCCAAGAATGGACTCTTTAATCTGGTCCTTGTTATAGCTGCAGGCTTGCATAGACCCTCCTTCGGGATAATCCCCGCGCATTATAGCATAGGCAAAATGTCACCGCAAACAAACCCCTGAAAGCAGCGGGAAATATGCTATAATCCTGTCTTAAGGAGGGCTTTATATGCTGACTGTTTTAAGCGGACGGGCGGGCGGCCTGTGGCAGCCCGTTTCAGGGGAAATCGCAAAGGCTTATCACCAGGGCCATGAGGTGGTGCTTCTGGTGCCGGAGCAATTCACCTTAACGGCCGAGCGTGAGCTGCTGGACATCCTTCAGGTGCCCGGTTTTTTCCGGCTGCATGTGCTATCCCCTTCCCGGTTCATCAGCCGGGTGGCCGACCGTTTGGGCCAGGGGGAGGGGAGGCCCCTTGACGAACGGGGAAAACTGATGACCGTCGCCCGCTCAGCCAGGCGCGTCCAAGCACAGCTTGGCTATTACACCGGCGCCAGCAGCCGGCCCGGCTTTGCGGGCCAGGTCGCCGAGGCCATCACGGAGCTGAAGGGCGCCGGCCTCTCCCCCCAGCAGCTCTCAGAGGCCCCCGGGGCGGATCAGCCAGGGAAATTGCAGGATCTGGCGCTGATTTTTGCGGAGTATGAACGCCTGCTGGCCGGGAAATCCGCGGACAGCGAGGACATCCACAGGGAGGCCCTGGCCCGCTTTACGGCAAGCGATCTGTTCTCAGGCGCCAGCTTTTTTGTCTATGGCTTTGATCTGTTAAGCCAGCCCCTCATCCGCCTGATCTTATCCTGGGTGCCCCGGGCCCAAAGGGTGCTGGTGGCCCTGGTGCGGGAGCGGCCTGGCGCGCCGGACGGGGAGGCCTTTGCCCCCGTAAACCGCAGCGTCCAGCACCTAACCCAGGCCCTCGGGGAAGCCGGGCTGCCCTGGGAGACGGTCTGGCTAAATCAGGGCCCCGCTCGTCACACGGATTTAGCCCATCTGGAGCGCCACCTGCTGCGCCACCAGCGCCAGCCCTTCCCAAAGCCGCCGGAGCACATCAGCCTCTACGCCGCCCGCAGCCCCCACGGGGAGGTGAGCTGGGTGGCCCGGCAGGTGCTGGCCGCGCTGCGCCGTGGCATATCACCTGAGGATATCGTGGTGGCGCTGGCCAACCCCTCTGAATACGGGCGCCTGCTGCCCGGAGTATTTTTGGACTATCGCATCCCCCACTACCTGGCCCAGAAGGAGCCCATCTTAGGGCACAGCCTGGTGCGCTGCCTGCTCAGCGCCCTGGAGTGCATCAAGACCGCCGCCTGGCAGCAGGAGGATGTCTTCGCCTATATCAAATCCCCCTTTTCCCCCCTTCCGGCTCCCGAGGGCTGGGCCCTTGAGAACTATGCCCTGGCCAATGGCATCTATGGCGGCCGCTGGACCAGGCCCTTCACCCGGGGGGAGGAGGCGAAGGCCATGGAGGCCCTTCGCCAAAAGGCCTTGGGCCCCCTGATGCGCCTGAGGGAGCAGCTGGCCCAGGCCCGCAGCACCGCCGCTTCCCTAAGAGGGCTGATCGCCTTTTTGGAGGATATCAAGGCCTATGAGCGCGTGGTGGCCCTGGAGCAAAGCCTTTTGAATAAGGGCATGCCGGATGAGGCGGTGCGCACCCGCCAGGTCTGGGACAAGCTCTGCGGGCTGTTTGAGCAGATGGAGGAGCTGTTGGGCGGGGAGCGCGTCCCCATGAACCAGTTTCCAGCTCTCTTAAGCGCCGGTCTTTCAAAAACCGAGCTGTCCGCTCTGCCGCCCCAGGAGCATTGCGTGCAGATCGGGGCCCTGGGGCAGCTGATGCCGGGCAGCCCCCGGCTGGTCTTCGTGCTGGGGCTTAACAGCGGGGTGATGAACCGCCAGCAGGAGCCTTTGGTGAGCGATCTGGAGCGACAGGCCCTGGAGGAGACCTTCCAGGTGCGCATGGACCTGCCCCAGGAGGAAAGGGACGCCATGGGCCAGCTGGACCTGTGGAAGGCCCTGGCCGCCGCGGGCGAACATCTTTTCCTGAGTTTCTCTCTGTCGGATGAAACGGGCAAGGCGCTGGCCCCTCTGGGGCATTTAACGCGCATCAAGGGGCTTTTCCCCGGCTTGATAGAGGAGGGGGGCGCCCTGGGCAGCCAGCGGGAGCCGGAGCCACTGGCCCCGGTGCCCGCCCTGGATGAGCTGGCGGGCCTTCTGGGGGAGGGGGACCTGCCCCCCAGCTGGCAGGACGCCTGGGCCTGGCTTAATCAGGACGAGGGCTTTCGCCCCCTGGCCCAGGCCGTCACCCAGGCCGCCGGGGGGGATTCCCCCTGGAAGAAGCTGCCGCCGGAGGAAGCCCGGCTGCTCTTCTCAGCGGACACCGTGTCCGTCTCAAGGCTTGAAACCTATGCCCAGTGCCCCTTTAAGCACTTTGTCACCTATGGCCTAAGGCCCCATGAACGCCTGGTGTGGGAGGTGTTGCCGGCGGACTACGGCAGCTTCTGCCATCAGGCCATGGAGGGCTTTGGCAGGCGCGCCCTGGCCCTTCCCGGCTGGCCGGAGGTTTCGGCGCAGGCGGTGCGCGCCGCCATGGACGCGGCCCTGGTCCCCCTCATTGAGGGCTGGGAGCAGACCCCCTTTTCAGACACCCCCCGCAGCCGGCATGCCTCAGAGGACTACCTCAAGGTCTGCCACAACATGGCCCAGGTCTTAACCCAGGCCGCCCAGGTTTCCGCCTTTGAGCCCCTGGGCTTTGAGCTGCGCTTTGGCATGGACGGGGGGCTGCCCCCGGTGGCGCTGGGCCTTGAGGATAACAGCGTTCTGCGGCTAAAGGGCGTCATTGACCGGGCCGACATCGCAGAGCATGAGGGACAAAAATACCTGCGGGTGATCGACTACAAAACCGGCCGCAACGCCCTGGACGCGGCGGAGGTGCAGGCCGGAAGCCAGCTGGCCCTGCTCCTCTACCTCTATGCCGCCAAAGATCAGGGCGCTGATCTTAGGCCCGCCGGCGCCTTTTACCAGCTGCTGGACGACCCGTTGGTGCGGGCGGACACGGAGGACACAGCGCGCAAAGAGGCCCTTAAGCGCCTGCGTTTAAGCGGCGTGATGCTTAGAGACAGCACGGTCATCCGCCTGATGGACGAAGCGGATCCCCCTTATTCCCTGATGCGCCTCACCAAAAAGGACGGCCAGGTGATGGACAGGGACTTTCTCTTAAGCCCCCAGGGCATGGACCGCCTCATCCGCCTGGCGGCGGACACCGCCCGGGGCCTTGGCGGCAAAATCGCCTCCGGCGTCATCAACCGCTCCCCGCTGATCAACAACCAGCGCCGCGCCGCCTGCGCCTATTGCCGCTTCCAGGGCATCTGCCGCCTGGACAGCCTGCACACCGAGCAGGCCAAGCGGGTGCTGGAAAAGAAAAGCTTTGGGGATTTGGTGGGGGAATAACGCGGCCCTTCGGCCCAGAAGACAGCGATTGATCTTATCGGTTCCCGCATCCTGCCCAAAAATCCGGGGCTTCCGCACCGGCCTTTTGGGTTAGCTGCCTTGGGCGTCCTTACAACACCTTCATTTCATCCACTTTCAGGCAGATGTACTGCTGGCCGGACACGGTGGCCAGGTCAAACACGCCGGTCAGCTCCACCTGGGCGTACTGCGCCGGGTAGTCCTCCGGATAGCGGTGGTCCTCCAGAAAGAACTCCACCCCCACCTCGCAGCAGGCGGTGATATCCGCCACCACTAAGAAATGGTAGTACAGCCCCTCCCGGGTGGGATCCGGGATGGGCACATAGGTGCCCTTCACCCGCACGCTGGTGCCCACGTATTCCTTGGGCGAGTTGATCACATTGAACATCTGGGCATAGGCCATGGTGTCGCTTAAGCCCGCGATATCCATCTGCACCACATCAGCGACAGGGGCGGCGTCTGCCGCCGCCGCAGTCGTCTCAGCGGGCGCGGGGGCATTGTCTTCCCCTCCCCCGCAGGCAGTAAGCAAAAGCGTCAGTGCCAGAAGCAGCGGCCAAAGGCGTTTATTCATGCGCGGGTCCTCCCCATAACAAGTCCTGCCAGGCTGAAGATTATAAACACGGCGAGATACACCACCACGATGGTCGCCCCCACCGGGGTGCCCACCAGGATGGACAGCACGATGCCCAGGGCCGCGCACACCACGGCCAGCGCCACGGAGGCGATCACCACCGCCTTAAAGCTGCGCAGCACCCGCATCACGCTAAGGGCGGGAAAGATGATCAGGGCGCTTGTTAAAAGCGAGCCCACCAGGTCCATCGCCAGCACCACCACGGTGGCCACGATCAGGGCCACCAGCAGGTTGTAAAACCGGGTGTTAAGCCCCGTGGCCGACGCAAAGCCCTCATCAAAGGTGATGGCAAAGATGCGGTTGTAAAACAGGACGAACACCACCACCACCAGCAGGGACAGCCCCATGCTCAGCCACACCTTGGTGGGGGTTAGGGTGAGGATGGAGGTGGAGCCAAACAGCGTGGTGCACACATCGCCCGAGATATTGGAGGAAGAGGGCGCCAGGTTTAGCAGCAGATAACCGATGGCCATGGCGGACACGGACATCATGGCGATGGCGGCATCCCCCTTGATCTTGGCGTTCTGCCCGTTCCACAGCAGGATCACCGCGCAGGCCATGGTGAGGGGCAGCACCAGCACCGTCTGGTTGGTCAATTTCAGGGCGGTGGCCACCGCCATGGCGCCAAAGGCCACATGGGCCAGCCCGTCCCCGATATGAGAATAGCGTTTCAGCACCAGCACCACCCCTAAGAGGGAGGCGCACAGCGCCACCAGCACCCCCACGATCATCGCGTAGCGCACAAAGGGGAAGGTGAAGTAATAAGCCAGCGTTTCAAAAATGTTGTTCATACGCCCACCGCTTCCCGGCTTAAGTAGATGCGGCCGATGTCGCTTTCCGCATACTCCCGGGCGCTGCCCCAAAACAGCGGGGTCCTGCCCAAATGGAGGATGTGGGACGCGTCCCGCACCGCGGCCCGGATGTCATGGGACACCATGATGATGGTGAGGCCGGACTGGTTTAACTCCTTGATCAGCCGGTACATCTCCTCCGTGATCTGGGGGTCCAGGCCGGAGGCCGGCTCGTCCAGCACCAACAGCCGGTCCGTGGCGCACAGGGCCCGGGCCAGCAGCACCCGGTGCTGCTGGCCTCCGGACAGTTCCGCGAAGCTGCGCCGGGCCAGGTCATCCACCTGCAGGCGGCGCATGTTTTCCTGCGCCAGACGGCGCTGGTTTTGGCTAAAGAAGGGGCGGTGCCCGATGCGGTTTAAACAGCCGCTGAGCACGATCTCCCGGACGGAAGCCGGGAAATCGCGCTGCGCAGCGGTCTGCTGGGGAAGATATCCAAGATCCCCCCGGGTGAGACCATCGCCCAGCGTCACCTTGCCCGCCATGGGCGGCTTTAAGTTCAGGATGGCTTTAATCAGGGTGCTCTTGCCAGAGCCGTTTTCGCCAACGATGCAAACATAATCCCCCGCCTCAACTGAAAAGCTGACTTGGCTGGATACGATTCTGCTCTCATACCCCAGGGTAAGGCTGTCGCAGGTGAGCTGTGCCATGGTGCTTATTATCCTTTCATCCCTTATTGAAGGGCGGTGGCGAGGGCCTGGAGGTTGGCTTCCATGATGCCCAGGTAGGTAACCCCCTCATTAAGGGCGGCTCTGTCCACGGACTGCATGGAGTCAAAGACGATGACCGCCTGATTCTTGTCCGTGGTATTCGCGATCACGGTGCTGGCCAGGTCCTTGTCCGCCCCTTCCAGAACCAGCACATGGTTTAGCGCCAGTTCGTCCACCTTGGTGGAGAGGAAGGTGATGGTCTCAAAACTGGCCTCTGTCTCTGCGGAGCAGCCGGCAAAGGCGGCGAAGTAATCAAGCCCGTAGTCGTCCATCAGGTAACGGAAGGGAAAGCGGTCCGCAAACAGCAGGGTGTTGTTCTGGGCGGCTTCCACCGTCTGGCGGTATTCCCCGTCCAGCGCCTTCAGCTCCTTGATATAGGCGGCGGCGTTCTTCTGATAGCTGCTGGCATGATCCGGATCCAGGCGGCTTAAGCGGTCGGCCAGCACCTGGGTGAGGTTCTGGGCGTTAAGCAGGGACAGCCAGATATGCTCGTCATCATGGGAATGAACCCGCGTCACGTCCCCGCCTTCGTGGTCATGGTCGTGATCATGATCGTGGTCGTGGTCGTCATCGTCGTGGTCCTCGTGGTCGTGGCCATGGTGATGGCCGTCGTCCTGCATGCCCTCAATGGTGACGTCCGCCTTCACGGCATCCCCCAGCTCCTTCATCAGGTTCACCGCGATCATCTCTTCGTTCACCGCCTGGGACAGGGCATCGTCCACCCAGTTGTCGGACACCCCGCCGATATAGACGAACAGGTCCGCGGAGGACACCCGCATGATATCCTGGGCGGAGGGCTGGAAGTTGTGCAGATCCACCCCGCTGTCCTGAAGCAGGATCAGCTCCACCTCATCAATCCGGTCTCCCAGCACGTTTTTCAGCCAGTCATACTGGGGAAACACCGTGGCGACGATGCGCAGCTTGCTGTCTTCTTCCGCCTGCAAAGGGCTCATCATCCCCAGGCAAAGGCCCAGCGCCAGCGCTAAAGCCAGCGCTTTCTTTATCATTTTTAACATCAGTAATAAACCTCCCGTGTATTTGCTTTGTTATGGTGTGGCCGGTGAGCAAAAGCCCACGGGAAGCCTCAACTGCTTATCTTGACCTTCAAGGTAACGGGGGTGATATCCTGGCGCGGGGCCGCCATCACCGGCAAAAGGCCCCGGCTTATAAGCAAAAGCGGCAAAAACATCATAAGCGCCGGAGCGCTTGCAGCCGCCCTTTTTAGCAGAGAAAACCAGCCCTCCATCACCCCGCACACCGCGCAGTCATGGGGGTGGGTGTGATGGTGGTGCAGGTGTTCGGCGGAGTGCCCCGCAAACAGCAGCAGCATCAGCCCCAGCACCAGGCAGAACAGCAGCGTAATCCGGCGGCGGTTTAAGGCCATCAGGGCGTCCCCCGCCCGCACTTGGCGCAGTGGCCGTAGAGCACCGTGTGCTCCTCATCCACTAAGAAGTTCATCTCCCGGTTGATTTCCTTTAAAATACGGCTGGACCAGGCCCCATCCATGTGGATCAGCCGGTCGCAGCCCTGGCACTTGAGGTGCAGGTGCTTTCCCTCATGCGTGCAGGCCAGGGCCTGGTAGAGGTATTGCCGCCGCTCCTCCCGTACAAAACGCTTGATCAGGCCCTCCTGGGTCAGCCGGGTGAGCAGGCGGTATACCGTGCTGGTGGCGGGCTTCACCGCCACCCCCGGATCCAGATGCATACCCCGCGCCACTTCCCCAGCGCTGAAGGCCGCTTCCTGATGCCGGTGCAAATAATCCAGCAGGGCTTTGCGCTGCTCAGTCTGATAGGATGCCACGGATTCCCTCCCGCAAAATCAGAGAACGATTCTGAGAATGATTCTCATAATGACTATCTGTTTGCGCATCATACCCCAGCCTTCTTCAGAATGCAAGTTTTTGAGAAAAGGTATAATTGGAAAGAGAAATCCTCGCTTATTTCAGTCAAACAGGGTTTCCCAATGCCGGGCCTCTGCCGCCTTCAGGCACATGGCCAGCTGGGCCCTGGTGGTTTTCTCCTCAGCCAAAGGCGGCAGCTCCTCCAGGCCGAAGTAAGCGCTGGACAGGGTTTCCGCGTTGGGCGAAAAGCTGCCGGACAGCGCCTCCGCCAGCACAAAGGCCTTCTGGATGCTGTAAGGGGAGGGGCCCGCGTTGTTGCGGCCGCGGTCCAAAAGGGCGATCAACCGCCAGGGCCTTGCCACAATGCCCGCCTCCTCCAGGGTTTCCTTGGCGGCGTTTTCCATCACCGTCAGCCCCACGTCCGCCCAGCCCCCCGGCAGCGCCCAGAAGCCGTCCGACTCCTGCACCAGCAGGATTTTCCCCTCCCTGACGATGGCGGTCCGGGTGTCCAGCTTGGGCGTCTGATAGCCCACCTCGTTTAAAAACAGGCCCTCCACCATCTCAATAGGGCTGCCCGTGCCCGCGGCCATCATCTCCGCCGCGATCTGGCGCACCCGCTGATAGCGCTCCTGGTCAAAGACATTGCTGGTGTAGGCCTCCCCCGCCTGCCCCAGGGCCTGCAGCTCCATGGCCCAGGCCAGCCAGCGCCTCTCCTCCCCCATTTTCATCCTCCGCCCTTCTTTTATTTTTTTCGTTCACATGATAGTGTATACCCGTCTTC
>DAISYX010000055.1:0-10954 GCA_036825095.1 Clostridia bacterium
CCTGCATGTCGCCCGCCTGGCGCGCCAGGGTGCCGATGAAGATGGTGCCGGTGTCGATCAGCACTTCCTGGGTGGTGTCCTCGCTGGGCTGCTTGTTGTAGAACAGGAAGGGGATGTCCGCGCCCTGGAACATGTCCACCAGCACCTGGCCGTTGGTCACTTCCGCCAGGTTGATGATGACGAAGTCCGGCTTTTCGCTGGTGAGGATGGTGGCGGATTCGATCTGCTTGGCCATATCATCAGCGGCGTCATACATCTGGAAATTGATCTTGATGCCCATTTCCTCCGCATAGTGCTGGACCCACTTGTCCATCGCCACGCGCACGGTGGAGCCATAGGTGTCGTCATACTTCCAGATCAAAGCGCGGATGTCCAGCTCTTCAGGCAGGGCTGCTTCTGCCAGGGCCGCTGTCATACCAAACAGCAAGCAGAAGACGGTGAGAAGGGATAGCATTTTTTTCATGGGGATAGGAGCCTCCTTGAGTTAATAATTTCATCGGCCAAACAAGATCAGCCGCATGATAATCAAATCGGGGATTCGTAAATTATCCATTCCAAGTATGGGCGTATTTTAACGCAAAAAACACGCTCCGTCAATCAGGCGGGAAAAAAGAATGAAAAAATATGCGGATTTTACAGTATTTTCACAGGAATTCCCCTGTTTTTGAAGGGTTCCACATGGGCTTTCGGATCCTGCGTGGTGTCAAACCCCGGGGAATAAGAAAGGCCCGTCATCTGGTGCTTGGCCCCGGCGGTCTGGTGATAGGGCAGCATCTCCACCCGCAAAAGCCGGGGCGCCCCTTCCAAAAACCGGGCCACGGCCTCCATGTTCCCAAGGCTGTCATTCACCCCTGGGATTAGGGGCAGCCGGATGATAAAGGGCGTGTTCCCTTTTATCAGCCTTTGCGCCTGGGCCAGGACCAGGGCGTTGCCGCTGCCGGTGTAGGCGCGGTGGATCTCATCGTCCATGCTCTTGATGTCCAGCATCACCAGATCAAAAACGTCCATGGCCTCTGAAAACACCGCCTCAGGCACATAGCCGGAGGTTTCCACCGCGGTGTGGATGCCCCCAAGCCCGCTGATCACCGCCCGCACAAAGGGCCACTGCCATAGCGGCTCCCCGCCTGAGAAGGTGACGCCTCCGCCTGAGAACTCATAAAAATCCCGGTCCTTTATCAGGCGCCGGGCAAGAGCCTCCGCCTCCCATTCCTGGCCGCACAGCCGGGGCGGCCCCTCCTTTGGGCTGAGCATCTGGGGCTCCCTTAAAAGCCCCTCCGGGTTGTGGCACCAGCGGCAGCGCAGGGGGCAGCCATTTAAAAACACGGTGCTGCGGATGCCGGGCCCGTCAAACACCGCGAACTCCTTGATGTCAAAGACGATGCCCCGCTCCTTATCCACTATTCCCCCAGCTGGGCGCGGCTGATGATGTGGTCCTGATAGCACTTGTCCAGCTCCACAAAATAGCCGCTCCAGCCCCAGACCCTCACGATCAGGTTGCGGTGGCGCTCCGGATGCTTCTGCGCGTCCAGCATCTGCTCCCGGTTGACGGTGTTAAGCTGCAATTGATGCCCGCCCAGGCGCACAAACATCATCACCAGCTGGGCCACCTTGCGGATGGACTCCTCGTTTCGAAACAGGGCGTGGGAAAACTCGATGGTCAGGGGCCCGCCGTTAATCACCCGGGAAAGGTCCGGCTTGGTGAAGGACTTGATCAGGGACAGGGGCCCCTTAAGGGTGGCGTTTAATGAAGGGGCGTAGTTGGCGGGCAGGGGGTCCCCCTTTTTGCGCCCGTCAGGGGTGGCGCCCAGCTCGCTTCCGTGCCAGACGTAGTACATGGCGGAGCCGGTGCCCGCCCTGAAGATGCCGCCCCGCTGGTTTTTATGCCCTTCCACCGCCCGGGAGAATATGTCTAAAAGGCTGGTGGCGTATTGGTCCGCTCCGTCCTCATCGTTGCCCATCTTGGGGCTGTCCTTTATCAGCCGCTCCCTCAGGGCCTCATGCCCTGAAAAGTCCTGGTCCAGGGCATGAAACAGCACCGGCACGGGCAGGCCCTCCACAAACACCTCTTTCTCCACCGCCGCCAGCATATCAGCCGCGGTGGCAAGGCCGGTGCCATGGAGGCCGTAGTTGTTGTACTCGCAGCCCAGGGAGATGTCCCGCCCCTTCTGAAGGCAGCCCTCAAAGAAGAGGGACATATAAGGGGAGGGGATGATGTAAATATCCTTAAACCCCTGGACCAGCTCGCCCACCCGGGCGAAGATCGCCTCCTTGACCGCCCGGCTCACCTCGTCCATGTTTTGGGCCCCCGGCAGCGCCGCCCTTAGGGTGTCCGACACCACCCCCGCAAAGGACAGCGCCCCGATGTTGGGGATGTCCATGCCCTTTCCCGGGATGATGAACTCCCAGCAGGCCGCCACCGTATAGTCCCGGGCATCCTTTTCCTCATAGCCCAGGCGCACAAGCCCCGGGATGGCCACGTCGTCGTTTTCATACTGGGGAAAGCCCAGGCCCAGGCGGGTCAGCTCCGTGCCCAGCTCAAACACCTCAAGGGGGGTCTGGCTGTTCACCCGCAGGTTGATCTTGGGGTCAATCAGCCGCAGCTCCTTTGAGGCCGTCAGGCACAGCCTGCTTAAGAGGTTAAAGCCGTCCCTGCCCTCCGGGGTCATGCCGCCCAGCACCATGCTCTGCCCGTTGTCCCCCTGCTGCATGCCGGGGTACAGGTCGCTGTCCCGGTTGCAGGCCAGGAAAAAGGCTTCCAGCAATTCCAGTGCCCCCTCTTCGGTCAAAACCCCTTCCCTGAGGTCCTTTTGCAGATAGGGCATCATATACTGGTCAAAGCGGCCCAGGGTGTTGTGGTAGTTGCCCTCGCACCACATGGCGAAATGCAGGATTCTTAAGGATTGCAGCGCCTCCCGGAAGCTGCGGGCACCCTGGGCCGGCACCCGGGCAAGGGTATCCGCCAGCGCCTCATCCCCCTGTTCTTTCGCCAGCGCCTGATAGCGTTTGGTCAGCTTGAGCACGGCCTCAATGCTCATGGCCATCGCCTGGTGATAGGGGCTGTCGGTCAGCTGGTTTTTAAGCGCCAAAAGGCCCCCCGCGATCACCGGGGCATAGCCCGGGGACAGGTTGCACACGTTGCCGTTTTCGTGGATGGTGTGCCGCGCCTTAATATCCTCCCACTCCGTTTGGGTGAAGATCATGGGCAGATCCGGCACCGTGCGGGTGAAGGCGATCAGCTCGCCGGGCAGAAGCACCGGCCGCTCCGCCTCAAGGGCGGCGTTCAGCCTGATGGCCGTGCGCTCAAAATCAGGCAGCCGGGCTTTGCGGTATTGCCCGCTCACCTGGGGCGCTGGTTGTCTATAGGCGTGGTGACGCTTATCCCACTGGTATTCTTTCAGCGCCGCGATTCTCTTTGTCACTTTGCTCTCCTTACCTGCCTGTGTTTTCTTTGTGCCCCCAGTATACGCAAAATCCCCCCGGCCTTCAAGGCGCGCTTTTGCGCCGATATTCCCGCCCGCACCCGTGACCGGGCCCTCAGAATGTGGTAAGATAGCTAAGACCGTTTATAATAATCGCCTTCAAAGGAGGATAGACCATGAAACTCAGCCAAGATTACACCTTCTGGTTCTGCGTTGGTTCCCAGGAGCTTTATGGCCCCCAGGTGCTGGACAACGTGGCCCGCCATTCCCGGGAGATGGTGGAGGCCCTCAACGCCTCAGGCGTGCTGCCCTTTCCGCTGACCCTTAAGCCCACCATGGTATCAAGCGGCATGATCCGCCAGGTCTTTAACGACGCCAACCTGGACCCCGCCTGCGCCGGGGTGATCACCTGGATGCACACCTTCTCCCCCGCCAAGTCCTGGATCAGGGGCCTTCAGGAATACCGCAAGCCGCTTTTGCACTTCCTCACCCAGTACAATGAGGAAATCCCCTATGACGACATCGACATGGACTTCATGAACGAAAACCAGTCCGCCCACGGCGACCGGGAGTACGGCCACATGGTGACCCGGCTGGGCATCGAGCGCAAGGTGGTGGCCGGCCACTGGAAGGACCCTGAGGTCCTGGAGCGCCTGGCCAGCTGGATGCGCACCGCGGTGGGCATTGTGGAAAGCGGCAAGGTGCGGGTGATGCGCATGGCGGACAACATGCGCAACGTGGCCGTCACCGAGGGGGACAAGGTGGAGGCCCAGCAGGTCTTTGGCTGGGAGATTGACGCCTACCCCTCCAGCGAGATCGCGGAAGCGGTGCGCGCCGTGGGCGAGGGCGAGGTCAAGGCCCTGGTGGACGAGTATTACAGCCTCTATGACATCATCCTGGATGGCCGCGACCCGGAGGACTTCCGGCGCCATGTGGCGGCCCAGGCCAAAATTGAGATCGGCATGGAGCGTTTCATGCTGGCCCGCAACTACCACGCCGTGGTCACCCACTTTGACGACCTGGAGGGCCTCCAGCAGCTGCCGGGCCTGGCCATCCAGCGCCTGGAGGAGAAGGGCTATGGCTTTGGCCCCGAGGGGGACTGGAAAACCGCCGCCATGGTGCGGGTGATGAAGCTGATGACCGCCAGCGTCAAGGATAAAAAGGGCACCTCCATGCTGGAGGACTACACCTACAACATGGTGCCCGGCAAGGAGGGCATCCTCCAGGCGCATATGCTGGAGATCTGCCCCTCCTTAGCCGATGGCCGTCAGGCCATCCGCTGCCTGCCGCTGCTCATGGGCAACCGGGAGGACCCGGCCCGCCTGGTCTTTACCTCAAAGACGGGCCCCGGCATCGCGGTCTCCCTGATCGACCTGGGCAGCCGCTTCCGCCTGATCATCCACGAGGTGGACTGCAAAAAGAACGAAAAGCCCATGCCCAGGCTGCCCGTGGCCACCACCTTCTGGACGCCCAGGCCGGACTTCAAGACCGGCCTTGAGGCCTGGGTGCTGGCGGGCGGCGCACACCACAGCGCCTTCACCTTTGACTTAACGGCGGAACAGATGAGCGACTGGAGCCACCACATGGGCGTTGAAGCCGTGGTGCTGGACAAGGACACCACCATCAAGTCCTTAAAGCAGGAGCTGATGCTGGGCAGCCTCTACTACCGAAAGTGAGGGCAGGATGAAAGATTATAAGGATTTTATCGCCTCCGGCCAGGCCATCCTGGGCATCGAGCTGGGCTCCACCCGCATCAAGGCGGTGCTGATTGATCAGGCGCACCAAGTGCTGGCCTCCGGCGCCTTTGACTGGGAAAACCAGCAGGTGGACGGCATCTGGACCTATCCCCTCCAAAAGGCCTGGGAGGGCCTGTCCGGCGCCTATCTGGACCTGAAGCGCCAGGTGCAGGCCGCCTACGGCGTCAAGCTCACCAGCTTGCGCGCCCTTGGCATCAGCGCCATGATGCACGGCTACCTGGCCTTTGACGACAAAGACCAGCTGCTGACCCCCTTTCGCACCTGGCGCAACACCATGACCCTCACGGCCGCGGAAAAGCTCACCCAGGCCTTCTCCTTCAGCATCCCCCAGCGCTGGAGCGTGGCCCACCTGTATCAGGCGGCGCTGAACGGGGAAAGCCATCTTAAGGACATCCGCTTCCTCACCACCCTGGCCGGCTACATCCACTGGCAGCTGACCGGGGAAAAGGCGCTGGGCATAGGCGATGCCTCCGGCATGTTCCCCATTGATTCACAGGCGCTGGACTATGATAAGGACAAGCTGGCCGCCTTCTCCCGCCTGATGGCCGCCCACCAGGTGCCCTGGCAGCTTCATGATCTCTTGCCCCGGGTGCTGGTGGCCGGCCAGGACGCGGGCCGCTTAAGCCCCCAGGGCGCAAAGCGCCTGGACCCGGAGGGAGACCTTCAGCCGGGCATCCCCCTCTGCCCGCCGGAAGGAGACGCGGGCACCGGCATGACCGCCACCGGCGCTGTGGCAGCGGGCACGGGCAACGTGTCCGCCGGCACCTCCATCTTCGCCATGGTGGTGCTGGACCACAGCCTAAGCCGCGTGTACCCGGAGATCGACATGGTCACCACCCCCGCCGGGAACCCGGTGGCCATGGTGCACTGCAACAACTGCACCACGGACTTAAACGCCTGGGTGGATCTGTTTTCCCAGTTCGTGGGGGAAGCGGGGCTTGCCCTCTCCCGGGGGGATATCTTCGAGGCCTTCTTCGCCGCGGCCCTAAAGGGCCAGCCCGAGGCCGGCGGCCTTTCCGCCGTCGGCTATCACTCCGGCGAGCACATCACCGGCTTTGAAGAGGGACAGCCCCTGCTTCTCTATCCGGCGGATGACCGCTTTACCTTCCAGAATTTCGCCCGGGCCATCCTCCTGTCCACCGTGGCCACGCTGAACATCGGCATGGAAATCCTCAACAAGGAGCAGGTGGCCCTCACCCGCGTGCTGGGCCACGGCGGCCTTTATAAAACCGGGGAAGCGGGTCAGCGCTTTACCGCCGCGGCGCTGGGCGCCCCCGTCTCGGTGCTTGCAACCGCGGGGGAGGGCGGCGCCTGGGGCATCGCCCTGCTGGCCGCCTACCTCAGCCACCGAAGCCCCGACGAAAGCCTGGGGGACTATCTGGACCAGCGGGTCTTTAAAGCCCTGCCCAGCAAAACCTTAAGCCCGGACCCGGATGACTTACAGGGCCTAAAGGACTATGTGGCCGCCTTCAAAAAAGCCCTGGCCGTTGAACAGGCGGCGGTAAAGCACTATAAGGAGACTTGATCATGTTAAAAACACTTAAATCAGCCGTCTATGAGGCCAACATGGCCCTGCCCCGCCACGGCCTGGTCACCTTCACCTGGGGCAACGTCAGCGCCCGGGACAAGGACAGCGGGCACATCCTCATCAAGCCCAGCGGCGTCAACTATGAGGACCTGCGCCCGGAGGACATGGTGGTGCTGGACCCGGAGGGCAAAATCATCGAAGGGCGCCTGCGCCCCTCCTCCGACACCCCCACCCACCTGGCCCTCTACGCCCGCTATCCGGAGCTGCACGGCATCGTCCACAGCCATTCCCCCCAGGCCACCGCCTGGGCCCAGGCGGAGCGCGCCATTCCCCTCTACGGCACCACCCACGCGGACTATTTCTTTGGCCCCATCCCCTGCGCCCGGCTCTTAAGCCCGGAGGAAATCGAACAGGATTACGAGCGCAACACCGGCCTGGTCATCATCGAAACCCTGGAAGCCCTGGGCATCAACCCCCTCCACACCCCGGGCGTCCTGTGCGCCAAGCACGGCGGCTTCACCTGGGGCACAGACGCCGCCCAGGCCGTCTACCACGCGGTGGTGCTGGAGGAGGTGGCCCGCATGGCCACCCTCACGGAAACCATCAACCCCTCCGTCAAGCCCGCCCCGGACGCCCTCAGGGACAAGCACTTCTACCGCAAGCACGGCCCGGGGGCCTACTACGGGCAGGGGTGAGGGGAACGGGGACGAATGAGAACGAGGACGGGTGGGAACCTAATTCTTACGAAAAAGGTTCCCGCACCCTCCAAAAAGACTTTAGGGAACCGCTGATTAATTTCCATATATGTGTTGTTTCATGGTAAAACAGCCGCAAGAAGTCAAACGATAAAACGAGGTGGCCCAATGATATCGAATATGGCGGCAGGACCAGGATCACCAAGCGGGAAGAGTTCCTGGATACCATGACATTGAAATAGCGGGAAAACAGTGGGGCAAACGATGACAATCGCAGCCTAACCGGGCTTTTCGTCCGGGATGCAACGATGCCTCTTGAAAAGTGATAACACCATCCCATGGTTATCCCGTAATTGACGCTTAAATCAGCGGTTCCCAAAATTTGGCAAAAATGGATGAAGCGCGGAACCTTGGCCGTTTATTGGGCGGATGCAACAGGAGGAAACTTGTATGAAAAGAAAAATGCTGCTGCTTCTGTGCGCGCTGATGGCCTGTTTTTCTTTTGCGCACGCACAGGGCAGTCCGCCTGGAGGGCAGACACCAAGCCTTGAAACGGCCATCCTTTCAGACCCGGAACTATCCGCATATGAACTGGTTTCCTATGCCCCGATTGAAGGCAGCGGCTTTGCCTTTGCCAGCCTGAAAAGCGGGCTGCAAAACACCCTGGCGGCCTATGAAATGAAACAGGGGCAATGGGTGCGGGCCTTTGTCAACATCAATGCGCTGCCCCGGGGCGAGATGCGCTTTTATGTGGAGGATCTGAGCTTTACTGAACGGTTTTCAATCAGGGGCGAGCTGACGGATTCAAGCTTAGGGCATCAAAGGGGGCATGCTGTTTCTTTCTATTGGAGCAACGGCGAATACCACGAAAACTATTTCGTGTTTGAGCGCAATGAACATCAGGATTGGATGCTGGCCTTTTACGCCAACGCCGGGCAAGGCGGTATGATTGACATTGAATGCAATAAGGACGGGCGAACCGCAGTCTTCTACTTCCTGGAGGAAAGCAGGCAAAACACCCGCTTTTCCTTTAACTTCAGGGGGAAAATGCAGGATTTCAATTTTGCTTTTCTGCCCAGAACACCCCGGCAGGCCCGCCAGCCAAACATGCTTCCGCCAGCTCTGCCCGTGGGCTGGCTGACAGCCCGGGAAGTGCCCTTGGAAGGAGAGGAACTGATTCCCGTGTACAGCGCGCCGGACAGGAAGGCCCTTCGCGGAGCAAACGGCAAGGCTGCCCTCAGCCCCCGGGGCTGGGTGCAGGTCTTTGGCGTAGAGGGGGATTTTGCCCTGGTGCAGTATGCCATGCTCCCGGGTGAGTACAGAATCGGCTACATTGAGCAAAAGCACCTGCCCCCTTGGTATGTGTCAGACTGGGCAGCAGAAAACCCCTTGAACTTCACGCGGGTGGAGAGCACCCTGTTTGCCGCGCAACCCACCGATGACCCGCTGGGCACAATGCGCGCCCTGGTGAAAACAACAAAGGACAGCCCCGTTACCCTGCTGTCCCGCTTTGGGGATTTTGTGTATTTTGAGGGCAGGCAGAACGGTCGGGTCTACCGCGCCTTTGCAAATCAGCGCTTGTTTTCTGACCAGCCGGCGCCGCCTGAGGGCCTGCGTGAGACCTCGGCTTTTGCCTACGGCAAATGGGAAGATGCTTTGGCAAGCAAAGTTCAGCTTGCCGGCTTGCCCTTTGCAATCTGGCTGGACCAAACAGCCTTTGACTTGTATACAGCTGATGAGCACACCGTTGTTTATGCCCAGAAAAACCAGCTGGAGTCCACTCCCTATCTTGCGGTGGAAAAGGCAGCGCCCTCATTGACGGAAATCAGGCAGCAGCTGGAACAGGAGGGATGGACGGTTCAGGCTTGTGAAAACGACATTCATTTTTTCAATTTTCCCCAGGACAACGACAGCCTGAACTTCCTTTGCGCGGGCAAAGAAGGGCAGATTTTACGCATCCTGCTCATCACCTTAAAGGGTGTGCCGCTTAAAATTACCTTGGGCTGCCCGGAACAGGCCTATGAAACCTGGGGTCTGTACCTGTCGCAAATTATCGCGGGCATTGAAGCCCTGTAATACTGAATTCAATCGTAAACGCTGCGATGGGCCGGTCTTTTTGCGCCTCTACGTCGCCTCATTCATTCAGCGCAGGCTACGGCTACGCCTCATCCTTTCGGATTAGCGCAGCCATCAAAAATCCTCACCCCATCAGCGCGTTTACTCATTCAAAATCATTAAAATGGGGTTTGATCAGCGGGGAAATGACGGAAATTATGGGATAAACCGATGTTTTGACCGAGAAGGGACGAAATCCCAAGAAAATAACACATCTTCTTGTGGTTCTCCCATTACAGTCGCCTTAATCAGCGGTTCCCTGATTCTTACGAAAAAAGCAAAAGACTTTAATGATATTCAAGGGGCAGAGCTTTATCGGCCCTGTCTTCTTTTATTTCGATAAAAACGCCAGCGCCTTGCGGGCGATGACGATCTCCTCATTGGTGGCCACCACATAGACGCGCACCGGGCTGTCTGCAGCTGAAATCAGGCTGCCGGGGGCGGCGGCCCCGTTCTTCTCCGGGTCCAGCCGGATGCCTAGGAACGCAAGGCCCTCTGTGGCGGCCTGCCTCAGCCCCGGGTTGTTCTGCCCGATGCCCCCGGCAAAGGCCAGGGCGTCCAGGCCCCCCAGCGCCGCGGCATAGGCGCCGATCTGCTTTTTGATCTGATAGGCAAAGGCCCTGAAAGCGGTCTCCGCCACGGGGTTCCCCGCTTCCGCCGCCTCCGCGATCTGCCGGAAATCATCCGATAGTCCTCCGGACAGGCCTTTCAGGCCGCTTTCCCGGGCGTACAGGGTTTTGATCTTCTCCAGGGGCATCTGAAGGCTTTCGTGCAGGTAAAAGGTCAGATAGGGGTCTATGTCCCCGATGCGGTTGTTGTGGGGCAGCCCCGTCTGCAGGGACATGCCGATGGTGGTGTCCACCCCCTTGCCATCCTTCACCGCCGCTAGGGAGGAGGAGCCGCCCAGGTGGCAGGTGACGATCCTCAGGTCCTCCCGCCCCTCCTTGTCCATCACCCAGCGGCTCACATACTCATGGGAGGCGCCGTGGGCCCCGTTTCGCCGGACGCCCTCCTCAAAAAAGCGCCGGGGCAGGGAATAGATGGCGGCGTACTCCGGCATCTCCTGGAAAAATCCGGTCTCAAAGCTGCCGATCAGGGGCACCCCGGGCATGCGCCGGGCAAACTGGCGGATGGCGCTGATATAGGGCGGGTTGTGGGCGGGCAGCAGGGCGTTTAGGGCCTCCATGCCCATAAGCACCGCCTCATCCAGCCGCTGCACCCCGCTGAAGCCAAGCGCCGCCACCACCTTAAAGGCCACGCAGTCCGGGCAGCGGCCCTCCGGCAGCGTGTCCGTCTCCAGCAAAAAACGCAGCAGCCGGTTGATGGCGTCCCCATAGCCGGTTGCGGGCTCATCCCCCGACTCCCTAATGCCCCTTAAAGTCTCCTGGTGAAAGGCCCCCGTTTTGCGTCCCACGCCCTCAAAGTGGCCGGAGGCCAGCT
>DAISYX010000056.1:0-10851 GCA_036825095.1 Clostridia bacterium
GCAGTGGGCGCGGTAGCTTGCCATATGGCGGGGCGCCTGGGACAGGCCGGACAGGATGCGCCCCATGATTTCCGCCGCCAGCCGTTCCCGGTCCGCCGGCTGCCCTTTGACATAAAGGCTGCCGGCGCCCGGGACGGGCAGCTCCTCAGGGCCCAGGTTCAGACCGATGCCGATGACGCTTTTGGCCAAAACCCCTTGGATGATGACCCCCTCGGTCAAAATGCCGGCCACCTTCTTGCCCTGATATAAAAGATCGTTCACCCATTTGATATGAAGGCGCTGGCCCGTCACCTGCGCCACCGCCTCCAGCGCCGCCACCGCCGCCAGGGTGGTGAGCTGGCCGGGGCTGGCCGGGGTGTTTTCCACCACCAGGCTCATATAAAGCCCGCCTGGGGGCGAACAAAATGCCCGGCCCCGGCGGCCCCGGCCCTTGGTCTGCTCCCGGGCGAACACCGCCGCCCCCTGGGGCGCGCCCTCCGCCGCCCATTGTTTGGCATAGCTGTTGGTGGAGTCCAGGCTGTCAAAAAGCCTGAGGGGATAAGGCGCCGTCAGGAAGGAAGCCAGCCGTTCCCGGTTCATTCTTTCTCTTCCTGAGGGGTGTACCAGGCCACGGACAGGATGGGCATGCCCAGATGGATGGCCAGCACGATGCCAATCCGCCTGAGGGACACCTGGCTGCCCTGGGCCCTCAGGCGCTCCGCCAGGGCCAGGGCGCTGTCCTCCTCGCCGCAGTACTGGACGATGATCTCCCCGGGCTTGCCCAAAAGCTCCTGGGCCATCAGGCGCTGCACATCCTGCTTGCCCCGGGCCAGGGAGTGGCTCTGCACGCTGCCGTCAGACAGCGTTAAAAGGGGCCGCAGGTTTAAAAGCGTGGACACCGAGGAGCGCACAAAGCCCAGCCGGCCGCTGCGGCGCAGTGGGTCCATGTCCTGAAGGGTGAAGATGGTGTGGCTGCGCCCTCGCATCTCAAGCATCGCCTCAAAGCACCGGGTCAGGCCGGCCCCTTGGTTCAACATTTCCCGGGCGGCCTTTAGCATCAGGTACATGGCCCCCGCCGTGGTGCGGGAGTCCACCACCTGGATGCAGTCCCCCCCGGTCTCCTCCGCCGCCTTAAGGGCGTTTAAAAAGGTGCCGCTTAGTCGGGAGGAGATGGTCAGGCACAGGGCCTGGTGCCCCTGGGCCTTGATGCGCTCAAACAAATAGGAAAAAGCGGAGGCCTGGGCCTGGGCGGTGCTGTAGCCCTCCAGGCCCTCTGCGGTATCCGGCTGCCAGTCATCCGCGAAGCCCTCCTGAAAGGCCTCCCTGCCGTCTTTGATATAGGCCATGGGCACCATCAATACGCCCAGGGCGCTGGCCTCCTGGCGGCTTAAGTAGGCGGTTGAATCCGTGACCAGATAGATCACGCCCAGTCTCCCCCCAATCTGCGGAAACGCGCGTAGCGCGCCTGCCTGATTTCCTCCCCTGTCATCCCGTCAAAGCCGATCAGCGCCTCCTCAAAGGCCAGCTGCACCGCGGGCAGGGCCTCGGAAAAGCCGTCCCCTTCCGGCAGGATGCCCTCGATGACGCCAAAGGCCAGCATGTCCTGGGCGCTTAGTTTCAGCGCTTCGCTGGCCTCCACCACCTTGCCGGCGTCCTTATAGATGATGCTGGCCGCCCCCTCCGGGGAAAGCACGGAGTAGATGGCGTTTTCCAGCATCCAGACCCGGCTGGCGGCCGCCAGGGCCAGGGCCCCGCCGCTGCCGCCCTCTCCAATAATAACAGATAACACGGGCACCTGAAGCCCCATCATCTCCCAGAGGTTCTCCGCGATCGCCTGGCCCTGGCCCCGCTCCTCAGCGCCAATGCCGCAGGCGGCCCCCGCCGTGTCCACAAAGCAGAGCACCGGGCGCTTGAACTTCTCCGCCTGCCTTAAGTGCCACAGGCTTTTGCGGTAGCCCTCGGGCTGGGCGGAGCCAAAGTTGCGCTTCAGGCGGTCCGGGGTGTCTATGCCCTTTTCCAGGGCCAGCACCGTCACGCAGCGCCTGCCAAAAAAGCCAAGGCCCGCCACCACCGCGGCGTCCTCCCCCTGCCTGCGGTCCCCGTGGAGCTCCACAAAGTCGCTGACCATGTGGTTGATATAGCGCATGGCGTTTGGCCTTAGGTTGTTCCGGGCGGCCAGCACCCGCTGATAGGCGCTCATGCCCCAGCCCCTTCGTGCATGCGCAGCAGCAGCCCCAGAAGCTCCCGCTGCTCCTGGCGGCGGACGATCTTGCCCACAAAGCCCTGCTCCAGCTGGAACTCCGCCCGCTGGAAGCCCTCCGGCAGCTTCTGGCGGGTGGTCTGCTCAATCACCCGGGGCCCCGCAAAGCCGATCAGCGCCCCCGGCTCCGCCAGGATGACGTCCGCCTGCATGGCAAAGCTGGCGGCCACGCCCCCGGTGGTGGCGTCGCACAAAACCGCGATATACAAAAGCCCCGCGTCCGCATGCAGGCGCACCGCGCCTGAGACCTTGGCCATCTGCATCAGGCTTAAGACGCCTTCCTGCACCCGGGCGCCGCCGGAGATCACATAGCCCACCACGGGCAAGCGCCGCTGGCGGGCCCGCTCAAACAGCCGGGTGAGCTTCTCCCCCACCGCCGCCCCCATGGAGCCCATCATAAACTGGTGCTCCATGGCGAAAAAGGCGCAGGGCTGGCCCAGAATGCTGCCGGTGCCGGTGATGACGGCCTCCCGCTCGCCGCTTTGGCGGCGGGCCTGCTCCAGCTTTTCCTGATAGCCGGGGAAACCCAGCGGGTCCCGGGAGGCGATGCGCACGCTCATCTCCCGGAAGCTGCCCTCATCCAGGGTCATCCCCAGGCGCTGCCTGGCGCCCACCTTGTAGTGGTGCCCGCAGCGCTGGCAGAGGAAAAGCCCCTCCGCCAGGGAGCTCAGATCCTGGCGCATCTTGCAGCGGGGGCACTCAAAGACCGGCGCGCGCTCCTCCGCCGCCGCGTTTTCCATCCCCTCCAGGCGGAGGTTGGGGTTTTTGAACAGGGATTTTTCAAGCATTTCAGGCCCCTCGCTTCACAAGGTGGTCGGTGGTGTAGCTGCCGTCCTCAAAGCCCGGGTCCGCCATCAGATCCACATGGAAAAGCGCGGTGTGATCCACGCCCTCGATCACGGTTTCACACAGGGCGGCCAGCATTTTGCGAAGCGCCTCCCTTCTGGTGGGCGCGAAGACGATCAGCTTTGCAATCAGGGAATCATAGTGCAGGGGCAGCTTATAGCCCTGGTAGAGCGCGGTGTCAAAGCGCACCCCGGGGCCGCCGGGGATGTGCAGAATCTCCACCTTGCCCCCGCCGGGGGCAAAGCCCCTGGCCGGGTCCTCCGCGTTGATGCGGCACTCGATGGCATGCCCCAGGGTATGGATGTCCTTTTGCTTAAAGGGCAGGGGGATGCCGGCCGCCGTGCGGATCTGCCACTTCACCAGGTCGATGCCGCTGACCAGCTCCGTCACCGGGTGCTCCACCTGAAGGCGGGTGTTCATCTCCATGAAATAGAAGCTGCCCTGCTGGTCCATCAGAAACTCCAGCGTGCCCACCCCCTCATAGCGCATGGCGCGCACCGCCTGGCGGGCGTACTTCATCAGCTTTGCCCGCTGGGCGGGGCTGATGGCGGCGCAAGGGCTTTCCTCCAGGATTTTCTGATGCTTTCTTTGCATGGAGCAGTCCCGCTCGCCAAAGCACACGGCGTTGCCCTTGGCGTCACAGAGCACCTGCACCTCCACGTGCTTTACCTCCGTTAAAAGCTTTTCCATGTACAGGGCGGGGTCTGAAAAACAGCTCTGGGCCTCAAAGGCCGCCTCAGTATAGGCGTGGTCCAGCTCATTTAGGCCATTGACCCGGCGGATGCCCCGCCCGCCCCCGCCGCTGCGGGCCTTGATCAACAGGGGGAAGCCTATCTCCTGGGCCGCCTTTTGCGCCTGGGCCAGGTCCTTTAGGTCCTCCCGTCCCGGGATCACGGGGACGCCTGCCAAAGCCATCTGCCGCTTGGCCTCGTCCTTGTTGCCCATGCGGCGGATGGTTTCAGCCGTGGGGCCGATGAACTTCAGCCTGTTTTCCTCACAGAGGGCGGCAAAGTCCGGGTTTTCAGACAGAAAGCCATAGCCCGGGTGCACCGCCTCGCAGCCGGTGTTCAGCGCCGCGGACAGAAGCGCCTCCTGGTTTAAATAGCTTAAGGCGGAGGGGGCGGGCCCCACGCAGATGCTCTCATCCGCCAGGGAGACATGCAGCGCCTCCCGGTCCGCCTCGGAATAGACGGCCACGGTGCGGATGCCCATCTCCTTGCAGGCGCGGATCACGCGCACGGCGATCTCCCCGCGGTTTGCGATCAGTATCTTTGCAAACATCGCCTACCGCCCGGCATCGCTTAGCATCATCAGAAAGGTGCCCTCAGCGCAGAGCTCCCCCTCCACCCGTGCCTCGCCCGCGATTTTCACCATCATCCCCGTCCGGCGGACCAGCTTGCAGCTGGTGTGAATCACGTCCCCGGGGCGCACCATGCGCCGGAAGCGCACCTGGTCCATGCCGATAAACAGGGGCAGCAGGCCCTCCTGGAGCTTGTCCTTCACCAGGATGCCCGCGGACTGGGCGATGATCTCGCAGAGCACCACGCCGGGCACCACGGGAAAGCCGGGGAAATGCCCCTGCAAAAAGGGCTCGTCCCCCCGCACCTGATACTGCCCCCGGGCCACGTCTTCCCCCGCCAGGGCCACCTCGTCCACCAGCAGCATGGGCGCCCGGTGGGGCAAAAAGGTCTGGATCTCGTCTCGGTTCATTTTTCCCTCAATACAGTTTAATCAGCGTCTGGCCAAACTCCACCACGCTGCCGTTGGCCAGGCAGATGTCCGCCACCTGGCCGTCCTGGGGGGCGGTCACCTCGGTCACCTGCTTCATCACCTCGATCAGGCAGAGCACATCCCCTTTTCGCACCTGGTCCCCCACCTGGACAAAGGGCTTGCCCCCGGGCTCCGGCGCCTCATAGAAGATGCCCACCACGGGGGATTTCACCTCGATGATGCGGTTGAAATCCGGGCCCTCCGCCTGGGCCAGGGCCTCCGGCTGGGCCGGGGCCGCCTCCTTGTGCGGGGCAACAGGCTGCGCCTGCGCCCTGATCTCCCGGCGCAGGCGATAGCGCTCGCCCTCTGCCTCAATATCAAGGCCGGTGAGGCTGCTTTGCTCAAACAGCCGGATGATCTCCTTTAACTGCTCCAGGTTCATGTTCCCCTCCTGACTGCCAGCGCCCCGTTGTGCCCGCCAAAGCCCAGGGAGACGGACAGGCCCAGCTCCCGGGTTTCCCGGCGGGCAACATGGGGCACATAGTCCAGGTCACAGGCCGCGTCCTTGGTCTTTAGCGGGATGGTGGGCGGCAGCACCCCTTCTGAGAGCGCCAGCAGGGTGGCGATCAGCTCCGCGCCGCCCGCCGCCCCCAGCATATGGCCTGTGGCCCCCTTGATGGAGGAGATGGCCGCCTCCCGGGCCCGCGCCTCCCCCAGGGCCCTTTTGATGGCCAGGGTCTCGGTTTTGTCGTTAAGGGGCGTGCCGGTGCCGTGGGCGTTGATGTAAAGGCTTTCCCGGCCGCTGTCTCCCGCTTCCTCAAGCGCCAGGCGCATGGCCCGGGCCGCGCCGTCCCCTTCCGGCTGGGGGGCGGTGATGTGGCTGGCGTCACAGGTGGCGCCATAGCCCACGATCTCCCCCAGGATTTTAGCCCCCCGCTTCCGGGCCATTTCCATATTTTCCAGCACCAGAACCGCCGCCCCCTCGCCCAGGACAAAGCCCTTGCGGTTTAAGTCAAAAGGCAGGCTTGAGGCCAAAGGCTCGTTGGTCTCAGACAGGGCCATGCTGCTGGTAAAGCCCGCGATGGCAATGGGCGTCACCGAGGCCTCGCTGCCCCCGGTGAGCATGGCGTCGATATAACCATGGCGGATCAGGCGGCAGGCCTCCCCCACCGAATGGGTGGAGGTGGCGCAGGCGGTGATCACCGGCACGCAGGCGCCTTGGGCGTTGTACTTGATGGCGGCGTTGCCGGCGGCCATGTTGCCGATCATGGTGGGGATGCACAGGGGGGACACCCGCCCCGGGCCCCTGTTTATCAGCTTTTCCGATTCCCGGAACATGGTCTCGATGCCGCCGATGCCGCTGGAGATGTTCACCCCAAAGCGATGGGGTTCCACCTGGCCCATCAGCCCGCTTTGCGCCATGGCCTGGTGGGCCGCGGCCATGGCATACTGGCTGAACAGGTCCATGCGCCGGGCCTCCGCCACCTCTATGCCATAGGCGCCCGGCTCAAAGCCCTTTACCTCCGCCGCGATTTTCACCTTAAAGCCCTGGGTGTCAAAGCGGGTGATGGGCCCGATGCCGCATTCCCCGCCCAGAAGCGCCTTCCAGAAGCTTCCCACATCATTCCCCAAAGGGGAGATGATGCCCATTCCCGTTACCGCTACACGATGCATACTGTTTTCCTCACATGTACATGCCGCCGTCCACCTGAAGGACGCTGCCGGTCACATAATCAGCCCCCCGGGAGCAGAGGTAGGCCACCGCCTGGGCCACCTCCTCCGCCTTCCCCAGGCGGCCCACGGGCACCTGGCCCAGCGCCCGCTTTAGGGTTTCCTCCGGCATCTCCCGGGTCATCTCGGTGTCAATAAAGCCGGGAGCTACCAGGTTACTGGTCACCCCCCGGCCCGCCAGCTCCCGGGCCAGGGTCTTGGTCAGACCCACCAGGCCCGCCTTGGCGGCGGAGTAGTTGGCCTGGCCCGGGTTTCCCATCAGCCCGGAGACGGAGCCGATGTTCACCACCCGGCCCCAGCCCGCCTTCATCAAATCCCGGTAGCAGGCCTGGATGGTGTGAAAGGCCCCCGCCAGGTTCACCTCCAGGACGCGCATAAAGTCCTCCCCGCTCATCCGGAGGGTCAGCCCGTCCCGGGTGATGCCCGCGTTGTTGACCAGGATGTTGATGGGGCCAAAGGCCTCCCGCGCCTGGGCCACCGCGGCCTTCACCGCCGCCTGGTCCGCCACGTCGCAGGGGATGGCCAGGGCCTTCACCCCTTTTTCCGCAAGGGCCGCCACCGTGTCCTCCGCCGCGTCCCTGCGCCCCGCGTACAACAGGGTGATGCGTTCTGCCTGCTGGCTGAGCGCCAGCGAGATGGCCCGGCCAATCCCCCGGGTGCCCCCGGTGATCAGCGCGGTGTTCGCGTTTCCTGTCATGATAAGCCTCCCAAAGCGCCCGCCGCCAGGCGGATGCCGTCCATATCCTCCGCCTGAAGCATCCGGGCTTCCGGCAGGATTTTGCCCACCAGGCCGCTTAGCACCTTGCCCGGCCCCAATTCAAGAAAGGTGTCAATGCCGGCCTTGGCCATGTTCCGGATGCTTTCCTCCCAGCGCACGGGGCTTTTCAGCTGCCGGGTCAGCCAGTCCTTGGCCGTCTGCCAGGCGTAGGGCCGGGCGCTCAGGTTGCTGTACACCGGGATGTCAGGGCTGCTAAGCGGGATGTCACGAAGCGCCTCCGCCATTTGCCCGGCGGCCTGCGCCATGAAAGGGGAATGAAAGGCCCCGGCCACGTTCAGCCGCAGGCTCCGGATGCCCTGGGCCTTCAGGTCCCGCTGGAAGCCCTCCAGGGCCAAAAGAGGCCCGGCCACCACCGTCTGCCCCGGAGCGTTGAAGTTGACCGCCAGCACCTCCGGGTGGCCCTCAAGCAGCTCTGCCACCTCCCGCGCGCTAAGGCGCAGCACAGCCGCCATGCCGCCGGGGCGCTGCTTTTCACAGGCCTGCATATATTCCCCCCGCTTTTTTACCAGGGTGAAGGCGGCCTCAAAGTCCAGCATCCCGGAAAACCAGCAGGCGGGCCATTCCCCCAGGGAAAAGCCGGCCACCGCCGCCGCCTGGATGCCCGCCTCCCGGGCCGCCTGCCCCAGCGCCGCCTCCACCGTAAACAGGGCGGGCTGGGCGATGTCCGTGCGGGTGAGGCGCGCCATGGGCCCCTTAAAACACATTTCAAGCAGGCCCGGCATCAGCGCCTCCGCCCGGTCCATAAGGGCCTTAGCGCCCGGGGAGGCCTCATAGATCGCCTGGCCCATGCCGGGCGCCTGGCTGCCCTGACCGGGGAAGAGAATGGCTAAGCCAGCCACTGCCCCGCCCCCTCAAGCAGCGCCTGGGCCTCTTCAAACATGCCGCGCATGATCTCCTTTGCCGGCAGGGTTTCCTTCACCAGGGCCGCGGCCTGGCCCGCCATGATGCAGCCGGTAGCCATGTCCCCCTGCCGGGCGGCCCGCCACAGGGCGCCGCTGCCAAAGGCCTCCAGCTCCTCGTTGCTGATAGAGATATCCGCCTCCCGCTTGGCGAACTCCAGCATATAGCTGTTCTTAAGCGCCCTGACCGGGTGGCCCAGGCGGCGTCCGGTGACCATGGTGTCGATGTCCCGGGCGGACACCACCTTGTCCTTAAAGCACTGGGGGATGGTGCACTCCTCCGCCGCTAAAAAGCGGGTGCCGCACTGCACGCCCTGGGCGCCCAGCATCAGCGCCGCCGCCACGCCGCGCCCGTCCGCGATGCCGCCGGCGGCAATCACGGGGATGTCCACCGCGTCCGCCACCTGGGGCACCAAAGTCAGGGTGGTGAGCTCGCCAATATGGCCCCCCGCCTCACAGCCCTCCGCGATCACCGCGCAGGCGCCCTCCCGGGCCACCCGGCGGGCGATGGCCACCGAGGGCACCACCGGCACCACCTTGACGCCGGCCTCAAGCCACTGGGGGATATAGCGCCCCGGCAGGCCCGCGCCCGTGGTCACCACGGGCACTTTCTCCTCCGCCACCACCTGGGCGCAGTCCCCGGCGTGGGGGCTCATGAGCATGATGTTCACGCCAAAGGCCTGGTCGGTCATCTCCCGGCACAGGCGGATCTGCTCCCTTAAGTAATCCGCGTCCAGGTTCATGGCGGAGATGATCCCCAGGCCCCCGCCGTTTGAGACGGCGGAGGCCAGCTGGGCGTCCGCCACCCAGGCCATGCCCCCCTGAAAGATGGGGTACTTCAGCCCAAACAGCCGGGACACCGGGGTCACAATCATTGGGCAGCCTCCTGAATCACCCGCACCAGGTCGCCCACGGTGCCGTCCACCTGGGTGATGTCGATGGTGACGTTAAAGGCGTCCTCCAGGTCCATCACCAGTTCCGCCACATCCAGGGAGTCCAGGGCCAGGTCGTTAAACCGGGTTTCCGCCGTGATCTCCTGGGGGTCAGAGCCGCGGCGCTCGGCCAGGGCTTCAGCAACTTTGCTCATGATGTTTTCCATAGGTTTCCCTCCTTATTTTTAGGGCTTTATATTGGCAGGCGGAGAAAACAGGTCCTCCGCCGGGGTCAGTGTCTTGGGCGGCTCTTTGCCCCAACGCAGCACACAGGCGCCGCTCACCAGCCCCGCGCCAAAGGCGCTCATGGCGATCAGCTGGCCGGGCATAAGCAATCCCGCGCGGTACATCTCGTCCAAAAGCAGGGGGATGCTGGCGGCGGAGGTGTTGCCGGTGCGGTGGATGTTGCCGGGCATCCGGGCGGGGTCAAGCTTCAGCCGCTGGCGCACCGCGTCGATGATCCGCCGGTTCGCCTGATGGAGAAGCACCCAGTCCATCTCCTGAACCGTCCTACCCGCCTGGGCTGCCACCTGGTTTAAGTCCTCAATGGACTGGCTGACCGCGAAGCGGAACACGTCCTGCCCCTGCATCCGGACGCCCCCCGGCGCCTCGTCAGGCTTCCTGGTGAAGGGGTTGTTGCCCGGCTCCGCCAGCATGTACAGGGCGTCCCGGTCCGTGCGGGCGGTGAGGCGAACGGAAAGCAGGCCCTCCCCGGGCCCCACCACCACGGCCCCCGCGCCGTCCCCAAACAGCACGCAGGTGGCCCGGTCCTCCCAGTTGGCAAGCCGGGTGATGGCCTCCGCCCCCACCACCAGGATGTGCCGGGCCTTTCCCGCCTTGATAAAGCTGTCCGCCGTGTCCAGGGCGTAGACAAACCCGGCGCAGGCGGCGTGCAGGTCCATGGCGGGGCAGACGGCATGCAGCCCTTCCTGAATCAGGCAGGCGGTGGAGGGGAAAACATAGTCCCCCATGGTGGTGGCCACCAGAATCATGTCCAGGTCCTGGCCTGAAATGCCCGCGTCCAGCAGCGCCCTTTGGGAGGCCGCAAGCGCCAGATGGGTGAGCTCGCTTTCCTTCATCACCCGCCTAAGGGTGATGCCGGTGCGGCTGGTGATCCATTCATCCGAGGTGTCCAGAAATTCCTCCAGCTGCTGGTTGCTCACCACCTGTTCAGGCAGCGCGCTTCCGATGCCAAGTATGTTCAACTGTCCTGTCCTTCCTGCTTAAACTGGGGCAGCAGCACGTCCAGGTGCTGCTCCTGGTTCCTGAAAAAATCGTGCAGGTTCAAAAGGCCCTGAAACAGGGCCTCCCGCTGCTCCTCCCCAAGCCCCTGGGACACGCTGTGCACCATCTGCCGGTGGAAAAAGCGGTGCGCGGCTTCCGCCCGCCGCCCTTCCCGGGAGAGGCTTACCTTCACCATGCGCTTGTCCGTCTCGTCCCGGGCCTTGATGAGAAAGCCCTTCTTGGTCAGCTTGTTCGCCGCCGCGGTCACCGAGGGCAGGGTGATGGCCAGCTCCCGGGCGATATCCGTGATGCTGCGCCCCTCAGGGCCCCCTTTGGCCACCGCCTCTAAGAAGTGCATCTCGCTGATGCTGAGCTTGCCAGCGCTCAAACGCCTCAGCGAATCCTCCTCCAGGCGCAGAATGCTGTTGAAGGTGTTGACCAAAAGGTCGTTGAGCGCCGCTGCAAATGCGTCCATGCCATCCCTTTCCAAAA
>DAISYX010000057.1:0-4129 GCA_036825095.1 Clostridia bacterium
GACCTGGTTGTTATCACCTTTAAAGGCGGTACAAAGAATATGGAGTTTCCCGGCGCTTTTGAACGGGGAATCATTGAACAAATAAGTGGAGAATAAACGATATTGAAAAAGGAGGAGGCCCTTATGACCCCAAAGCAGCAATACTACGAGAACATCGCAGCCACTTTGATTAAGAACCTGGCCCGGCGGCAGATGGAGGGGTTCTATTGTCGGGATAAGGAGAGCGCGGTGAGGCAGGCGCTGGCCCTGATGCCCCCGGGGGCCAGCGTGGCCTGGGGCGGCTCAATGACGCTTTTGGAAACGGGGCTGATGGACGCGGTGAAGGCGGGGCCGTATGAGGTGATCGACCGGGACAGCGCGAAGACGCCGGAAGAACAGCGGGCGCTGTACGGCCGGGTGTGCTGCGCCGATTTTTTCCTGATGAGCACCAACGCCATCACCCTGGACGGGGAATTGGTGAACGTGGACGGCCGGGCCAACCGGGTGGCCTTTTTGTGCTTTGGGCCCCAGGAGGTGATCGTTCTGGCGGGAATGAACAAGCTGGTGGCGGATGTGCCCGCAGGCTTTGACCGGGCGCAGAACATGGCGGCGCCCGCCAACACCGTGCGGCTTAACAGCAAAACCCCCTGCGCCCTCACCGGGCGCTGCGGGGATTGCTTCACCGCGGAATCCATCTGCAGCCAGATGCTTATCACCCGGCGCTCCGGCGTTCCCGGGCGCATCAAGGTGATTCTGATCGGGGAGGAGCTGGGCTACTGAGCCTGAGGCATCGCCCCGGGGCTGTTTTGACGGGCATCGCAACGGGTATGTTCGTATTAACGAGGTCTGTTTATGACCAAACATATACGGAGGTAATGCTATGAGGAAGATTCTGTCACTGGCCCTTGCTGCGCTGATGGTGTTCTCAGCGGTTTCCGCGCTGGCGGAAGTGGTGCTGGAGTATCCCACCTTCCAGGTGGGGGTGAACACCGCCGCCCCTGTGGTTGCCCAGCTGGTGGAGGAGTTCAATGCCCTGCACGCGGGCGAGATCGTCATCCAGGTGGAGGAGATCCCGGGGGACAACAACTATATCGAGAAGATCAAGGTGCTGCTGGCCGCGGGCGATCTGCCGCCGGTTATCTACGGCGCCGGCTATAACCTGCTGGACCTGGCCCTGGCCAGCGACTCTTTGGTGGAGATCACCGGGTATGTGGAGGCGGACCCGGAGTGGAAGGCCATGTACAACGACAAGGCCCTGGAGATCAACTCCCGGGACGGCAAGCTGTATGGCAGCTCCTCTGAGGGGAACACCATCGGCTTTTTCTACAACAAGGAGCTCTTTGAAAAGGCAGGCCTCCAAGGCCCCGCCAAGACCTGGGACGAGTTTTTTGAGCAGCTGGAAACCCTGAAGGCTGCCGGCATCACACCCCTTTCCCTGGACACGGCGGACAGCGCCTGGGTGACCAGCCTGTGGATGGGCGCCATGATCGCCACTGCGGGCGAGGCGGGGCAGGCCTTCATGGGCCAGATGATGCCGGATGACTACAACACCCCCGAGGTGATCGCGGCCCTTTCAAACATCCAGAAGATGTTTCAGAACTATACCACCCTGGACGCGGTGGGCGGCAAGTATGAAAACGCCGCCAACGCCTTCCTCTCCGGGCAGACCGCCATGATCGCCAACGGCCCCTGGATGATCGGGGACTTCTCCGACCCCTCCATGGCGCCTGAGGGCTTTGCGGACAAGGTGGGCGTTGCCATCTACCCGGGCGGCTTCGCCTATGACGAGCCCATCCAGGGCTATCTGGTCACCAAACAGGCGGACCCGGAGGTGGAAAAGGCCGCGGTTGAGATGGTCAAATACTTCACCAGCTCCCACGCCCAGACCGTGGCCCTTGAAAACCAGGGGATGCTTCCCGCCTCCACCCAAGTGGAGATCACCCAGGCCGCCAAGGACCGCTATCCCCTGCTGGCGGAGTTTGTGGAGGCCCTGGAGGGCGCGGACATCCGCACCGCCCCCACCCAGGCCACCATGTACCCCAACCTGCTGGACATCATGTCAGCGGAGCTGCCCAACCTGGCAAACGGCAGCATGAGCCCTGAGGAGTTTGCCCAGGCGCTCACCGACGGCGCTGCCAGGAACAAATAATCAGCCCCCGGGGAGGGCCAGGCCTGGCCCTCCCTTCCCTATATATTGGGCCGCGCCGCGGCGCGGGAGTTCTGCCCGTGGCGCGGCCTGATTTTTTACACGCCTGTTTTATTTTTATAGCGGCCTAAAAGCCTGGAGGTGAGGGGATGAGACGCAGGAACGCCGGGTGGATCGCCCTGTTTTTGTTGCCCACGGTGGCGCTGTTTTTGGTGATATACGCCCTGCCCCTGGTGATCACGCTGTTCACCTCCCTGTATGATTACCGCCTGTTTCCCAACCGGATGGATTTTGTGGGGCTGCAAAACTACATCAACCTGTTCACCAAGGACAGCCAGTTCCACCGGGCGCTTGCCAACAACCTCATCTGGATTGTGATCCACACCACCGTGCACATCGCCCTGGGTGCCATCCTGGCGCTGATTCTGTACAAAAAGCCCCGGGGCTGGAAGGCGGTGCGGGTGATCTACATGATCCCCTCCATCATCTCAAACGCCGCGGTGGCCATGATTTTTGCCAACATCTATAACCCCTCCTACGGCGTGCTCAACTCCTTTTTAAGGGGGGTAGGGCTGCCAGCCCTTCAGCGCAACTGGCTGTATGACCCGGCCACCTCCTTTATTTCCGTCACCCTGATCTGGACGCTGTTCTCCGGCTACAACACCACCCTGATCCTCTCCCAGGCCTTAAGCCTGGATGACGGGGTGCTGGAGGCCGCCAAGGTGGACGGCGCCAACCGCCTGCAGCAGGATTTTTTCATCGTGCTGCCCCTGGTCAAGCCCATGATCGCCACCACCATGATCATGGCGGCCACCTATATGCTGCAGATGTTTGACCTGATCTACCTCACCACCCGGGGCGGCCCCGGGGTGAGCACCACCAACCTGCCGCTGATGCTGTATAAAACGGCCATGACGGAGAACAACTACGGCTATGCCAACACCATCGGCGTGGTGATCATTCTGCTGGGCGTCTTCTTTATGACGCTGATCAACCGGCTGCTGAAAACCCGGGAGGACTGAGCCATGACACAGAAAACCATCGCCAAACGGGAAACAGGCGAACTTCGGGACCGCCGCCCCCTTTATGCCAGGCTGCCGGCCTGTCTCTACATGCTGCTCTGCGTGCTGGTGGCCCTTTTTCCCATCCTCTGGGTGATCATGTCCTCCTTTAAGACCAACGCCCAGATCCTCTCCAGCGCCATCAGCCTGCCCACCGGCATTAGCTTTGAGGGCTACCGCATGGCGCTGGAGGTGTCCCCCATCCTGCGGTATTTCTTCAACTCCGTGGTGATCGCCCTGATCAGCACCTTTTTAAACGTCTTTATCGTGTCCATGGCGGCCTATGTCTTTGCCCGCACCCGCTTTCGGGGCAAGGGCCTGCTGTTTTCCGTGCTGGCCATGTCCATGGTGATCCCCATGACCGCGCTGATGCAGCCGGTCTATCAGGTGATCACCTCCCTGGGGCTGTCGGACAGCCTGCCGGGGCTGATTCTGGTATACATGGCGCTGAACATGCCCCTGACGCTTTTAATCATGCGGGCCACCTTCGCAGGCGTGCCCCAAAGCCTGGAGGAGGCCGCCTATATCGACGGCGCCAGCTTTTTGTACACCTATTTAAGGGTGATGCTGCCGGTGGCCAAGGGGGGCCTGGCCTCCGCCGCGGTGCTGGCCTTTTTAAACGCCTGGAACGAGTTCACCTTCGCCCTGGTGCTCACCCGCTCCGCCGCCGTCAGGACCCTGCCCCTGTCGCTTAGCTACTTTACCTCCCAGTTCAGCTTCAACTACACCGCCCTGTTTGCCGCCATCACCATGGCGGTGCTGCCCAGCATCCTGGTGTTCGCCCTCTTCCAGGAGCAGGTCTCCCAAAGCCTGGTGATCGGCGCGGTAAAGGGGTGAGGGGTGCCGAACGCCACCGGCGCGGTTGGCGTTTGGCGGCGATGCTTAGGCGGCTGTTCAGGATACCGTTGACTTGCTATAATCTCTGCGCGGGTCTTTGAGCGGG
>DAISYX010000057.1:4229-10670 GCA_036825095.1 Clostridia bacterium
GCGGGTCTTTGAGCGGGGCTTTTGTGGGGCTTGCCGTTGATGTCCAAAGCCTGATGCATCCGTCAGCGCGCTTCATCAGAGCAAATGCGCCTCTGACCCTTGTAGGGGCGATTATTAATCGCCCGCGGTATACACCTGATGGAAACGCGTGCTTTGGACGGTTGGATTGCCCGACGCCTTTTCCGCGCCATTTCAGCCTTTCCCGCCCGCGGGCGATTGGTAATCGCCCCTACGGATGTATGCGAGGGATTTTCCGTATGATGCCTGCGGGATATCCGGCTGGTGCTGACGCTTTGGCGCGCAGGCCTTGCCGCGAACCCGCCCGCCCAGTGAATCGGCGGCGCGCTTCATCAGAGCAAACGCGCCTCTGACCCTCGCAGGGGCGATTATTAATCGCCCGCGGTATACACCTGATGGAAAAGGCGTGGTTTTGGACGGTTGGAATGCCCGACGCCTTTTTTCGCGCCATTTCAGCCCATTCTGCCAGCAAAGGAGACACACCCATGAAACTAAGCGTCATCGGGGGCGGCGGGGGCCGCTCCATGTTCCTGGCCAAGAGCATCGCTCAAAGAGCTGAATCCCTTGGGATCAAACAGCTGGTGTTCATGGATATCAATGCTGAAAAGCTGGCCCTCTTTGGCGGCATGGCGGCGAAAGTAGCCGGGATGCTGGCGCCGGAGATGGCCTTTTCGCTGACTACAGACCCGGCCCTGGCCGTCCAGGACGCGGATTATGTGATCACCACCTTAAGGGTGGGGGGCGACGCCCTGCGCAGCCGGGATGAGCACATCGCCCTGGACCTGGGCATTTTGGGCCAGGAGACCACGGGGGCCGCGGGCTTCTCCTTTGCCATGCGCTCCGTGCCCGCGCTGGCGGAATACTGCCGGCTGATTCGAAAGCACGCCAAGCCGGGGGTCAAGGTGTTTAACTTCACCAACCCGGTAGGTATCGTGTCCCAGGCCTTAAGGGATATGGGCTATGACTTCACCTATGGCATCTGCGACGCCCCCAGCGGCATGCTCAGCCAGTTCGCGGGCCTGTATGGCAAAACCGGCCGGGAGATCCGGGGGGATCTGTTTGGCCTAAATCACTTAAGCTGGTTTCACCAGGTGTGGCTTGAGGGCCGGGACATCATGCCGGAGCTTTTAAGAAGCCCCGAGGCCCACGCCAAAAGCGACCTGAAGTTCTTTGAGCCGGAGCTGCTGCGTTTCCTGGGGTATATCCCCAACGAATACCTCTACTATTACTACCACCGGGAGCGCGCGGTGGAAAACATCTTAAAGGCCGGCAAAACCCGGGGGGACATCATCCTTGAGATCAACGCCCAGATGGAAGCGGAGATGAAGGGCCTGGACCCGGACCGGGATTTTGACCGCTGCCTTCAGATATTCACCAAGTGGTACGGTATCAGGGAGGCCCAGTACATGGCCAATGAAACAGGGGTGAAACGGGGCATCCCGCCCTGGTCCTTTGACCCCTTTGCGCCTGATGAGGGGGGCTATGCGGGGGTGGCGCTGAATTTTATCGATATAGAGCGCTCCGGGCAGGAGGACAACATGATCCTCACCGTGCCAAACGCGGGGGCGGTGGACTTTCTTAAGGACACGGACACGGTGGAGGTCACCTGCGACATCACCCGCACAGGCTGCCGGCCCCGCCGCTTTCCCCGGGTGCCGGATGACCAGCAGGAGCTGATCCGCCGGGTGAAGTACTTTGAGCGCCTGGGCGCCCAGGCCATTATTCACAAAGACAAGCACAGGGCCGTGAAGGCGCTGATGCTCCACCCTCTGGTGAACTCCTACAGCCTGGCCCGCCAGCTGGCGGAGGCCTATATCCGGCTTAACGCTGATTTTACGGGGGTCTGGCATGAATAAAACGCGTTTTGTCACCGGCTTTGGCTCCACCAACGTGGATTTGCTGTATTCCGGCATGCCCCGGGTGCCCCAGGAGGGGGAGGAGATCTACGCGGAGGACTTCAGCGTGCAGCTGGGGGGCGGCTATCCCGCCACGCTGATCAACCTGGGGCGGCTGGGGATCTCCGCCCGCATCCAGACTTTTTTAGGGGAGGATATGTTTTCCCGGTTCGCCCGGGCCCAGTTTGAGGCAAGCGGCGTGGAGCCCTTCAACCTCTATGTGGGGGACCGGATTCCCGTCAACGTCACCAGCGCGGTGATCACTCCCCGGGACCGGGCCTTCACCAGCTATACCGCCCCGGTGGACATCACCCCCCGCCACCGGCAGCAGGTGCTGGAGGCCTCCCGGGGCGCTGCCATCGTGCTGGCGCACCGGGCCTTTTTGCCGATTTATCAGGAATTAAAGCGCGAAGGGGCGACCTTGGTGTATGACGGCGGCTGGTGGGAGGAGATGCAGCTCTCCAGTCTGGCTGATTTATTGGAAGTGGTGGATTTTTATATCCCCAACGAGCTGGAGGCCATGCGCCTCACAGGCGCCCAAAGCCCCGGCGCTGCCGCCCGGGCGCTGGCGGAGCATCTGGAGCATGCGATTGTAAAGCTGGGGGGCGAGGGCTGCCTTTTGTATTCCCAGGGCAGGGAAATGCTTATCCCCTCCCTGCCGGGCGTCAAGGCGGTGGACACCACCGGGGCGGGGGACGCCTTTTTAGCAGGCTTCCTCTACGGCCTGATGAAGGCGGTTCCCCTGCCCCAGGCCATCCTTTATGGCAACATCACGGGCGCCGCCTGTGTGGAGCAGGTGGGGGCGCTGACGGGCTATGTGACGGAGGCGGAGCTCCTTCAAAAAGCGGAGGAGCACAGCGGTTTAGTGCCTTAAATTATCAGGCGTACAGCAGATAAAAAAGGGGTTTGCGCGGCTTTTACTGCGCAAACCCCAGATTAAACAGGCGTTTCATATCGTCCCAGGCCATGTTGCGGGTGCGGCAGTCCAGCACCACCGCGATCAGCTGGCGCTGCCCCTGGCCCGCGGCCCCCACATAGCAAAACCCGGCGGCCCGGGTGTAGCCGGATTTGATGCCATAGGCCCCCGGATAGTAGTAGGGGGAATCCGGCAGAAGGATTTCGTTGGTGTTTTTGATGAGCAGGGGCCCCCGGCGGCTGGTTTCCGGCAGGGTGTATTCCAGGCTGGCGCTGATGGAGAGAAAGGCGTTGTTGGAAAGGGCGTGCCGGGCGAGGGCGGCCAGATCCCGGGCGGAGGTGACATGCTCTTTGTCGTGATAGCCGTGGGGGTTTTTAAAATGCGTCTGGTTAAGGCCCAGCTGCCGAGCCTTTTCGTTCATGGCGTCCACAAACCGGGCGACGGAGCCTGATAGTATTGTGGCGATGGCGTTGGCGGCGTCATTGCCGCTGCGTATCATCAGCCCGTAGAGCAAATCCCGCAGCGTCATCTTCTCCCCCGGGGTGACGGGCACCAAGGAGGAATCCTTGGGCACCTCCGCCGCCGCCTGGGGCACGGTGATCTGCCGGTCCAGGCTGCCCGCCTCCAGGGCCAAAAGCAGGGTCATGATCTTGGTGGTGCTGGCGGGATAGCGGCTGTCGTCCGCGTTTTTTTCAAAGAGCACCTGGCCGGTTTGGGCGTCCATCAGAATGGCGCTGCGGGCGTAGAGGAAATCCGGCGTCAGGCTTTGGGGGCTGTCGTCCTCAAAAAACATGGGGGCCTTTATCCCCAGGCCGGACAAATCCCCCGCCAGGGCGTCCCGGGTGGCCTTGTCCGCGATGCCGTTCACCTCAACGCCGGGCAGGCCGTGTCGCGCCATCAGCTCCTGCAACTGCCCAAGGGCCGCCTCCGTGCGCGGGCCAAAGGCGCCGTCCGGCCGGTCGGACAGCAGGTTCAAGTCATACAGCTGGGTTTGAAGCGCCGTCACCTTGCTGCCGGAGGAGCCGTTTTTCAGGTCCAGGAACTCCCGCATCACAAGGTCGTCATACAAAAGGGCCAGGGTGAGGGGTCCGGCCACGCCGTCCGCCGTCAGGCTGTGCCCCTGGTTTATCAGATAGCGCTGGGCTTCGCGCACAGCCGTGGTGGTCTGCTGGCCGTAGATGCCGTCCGCCTTGCCCGTTAAAAAGGACAGCTCCCTGAGCCTTGTCTGCAGCTGCTCCACCTGCGCCCCTGTGGCCCCGGACGACAGGGTGGGGTAGGGCGGGGTGGGTTCCGCCCGGGCGGAGGCCATCACAGGAGCTATTGTTAATAGCAGGGAAAGCAGCAGGGCAAGCGCGCGCTTCATGGCAGGCTCCTTCCAAAAGTGATATCGCTCATTATATGATAACGAATGCCAGGGGCAAAAGACTGCCTGCGGGGGAAATTGCGGCCGCAAGGCGTTTTTTATTCCTTTCCCGCTCACTTAATCCCTCCAGCCGGCAAGGGCCTGCTTTTCGCTCAGATCCTCTGTGATGCCTGATTTGATGTTGTAATACAGGCTCTCAACAGCGGGGGAGAGGTGCTGGGCGTTATACACAAAGATCACGTTAAAATCCGTTGGCCAGTCAGCGATTTCCAGCGCGCTGCAGCCGGACCACGGGGAATAGATGGAAGGGGAGAAGCAGACATACTGGTTGTAGCGCACCAGGGGACGGCAATCCTCCGGCTCCTGCGCCTTGATATGGGGCAGGGGCGACAGGTTAAGCAGTTGAAAGGCGCTGTCAATGGCCCGGTAGAACTCCGGCTCCCGCTCACAGCGCACCTCGGTTTCCCCGCACAATTCCGCGAGGGAAATGCTCTTCTTTTTGGACAGGGGGTGCGCGGAGGGCACCATCACATTCAGCAGGCAGTTTTGGATCAGAAAAACCCCCAGGTCCTCCGCTTTTCCCAGGCTGGGCCGGTGCATTATCGCGCAGTCCAGCTGATGCTCCCGGATCAGCCGGACCAGCTCCCACCCCTGGGCATAGCGCAGATTCAGCTCCAGCTTTTTGTAAGGGAAATTTTCGCTGTTGAGCGCGCGGGAAATTTTTGCATAACAATGCTTTGAAGCTTTATTGCGCGCGTTCCTTAAGCCATCCGGCAATGTCCTCCAGCAGCTCATCTGGAATCGGGGTGCGCTGGCTATACTCCAGGGTGAGCTGGCTGAAGGGGGGCATTTCCCCCTCGAAGCGGCCCAATAAATGGTTCAGCTCCGGGTAGAGGATGAAGCGGGCGTCCGGGTGCCCCGCCAGGGTCTCCTGCCAGGCCCCATAGTCCCTAAGGGTCACCTGCCGGTCCCGGCCGCCCTGAAGCACCAGCACCGGCAGCCCGTCCGCCAGGTGCAGGGCCGGGGCATCAATCCCTTCCAGGTGGCGCAGATACCAGGCGCTCATGCCAAAGACGCTGTAGCCGGGGTCTGCGGCCGTCTGGTCGTCCAGGCTTAGAAGCCCGGAGGCTTTTTCGCTCTCCGCCGTCACCAGGGCCTGGATATTGTCCGCGGTCTGGCTGTCCCCCGCGGCCCTTGCTTCCTCCGCCAGCAGCAGGTTCTGGCTGGCTGACAACTCCCACAGCTTCCGGGGGCTGCCGGCTAAATTGATATAGCCCGCCGCCTGCCCTGAGAGGGTGTTGATATAGGCGGTGAGCATGCCGCCCAGGCTGTGCCCCAGGAGGAAGACCTTTTTGCCTGAAAGCTCCGGCCGGTCTGCAAGAAGTTTCAGCGCCGCCACAGCGTCCAGCGCGGTTTCCTCGTCCACCGTGAGCCTTAAATAATCGGGACTCTGGGCGATTTCCCGGCCATAGACCAGGGTGCGCTTGTCATAGCGCAGCACCGCGATGCCCCGCTGGGCCAGGCCCCAGGCCAGGTCCCGAAAAGGGGCGTTGGCAAGGATGGCCTCATCCCGGTCGGAGGGGCCGGAGCCGTGCACCAGCACCAGCCCGGCCAATACATCGCCTTCCGGCAGCGCCAGGCTGCCCTCAAGGGGAAAGCCCAGGCCCGCATCCACCGTGACGCTCTCCTCCCGGACGCCCTCCGGCAGGGCCTCTTTTTCGGGCGTTTCTTCCGGCACCTCTCCGGGAGCAAAGAACAGCCCCGCGATCAGGTTTTCCTGGTCAAACACCGTGCGAAAAATCAGCCGCTGCCTGGTAAATTCCAGGGTTAGCTCAAGGACCTGGTAGCCGTCCTGGGCGCTTTCCCGCCAGGCGCCAGCCTGCACAAATTCCCCGCCGATCGCAAGCAGCTGGGCCCAGAGCGCCTTTAACTGCCCTGCCATGGCGCTTCTCATGGCGCTGTCCATCATCTCAAGGGCCGCCGCCTCATCCTCCGCCTGAAGGTGTGATAAAAGCTCAAGGGAAAGGGCGTGCCGTGAGGGCGCCTCCCCGGCCCCGGCCAAAAGGGGCGAGAGGGCCAGCATCAGGCAAAGACCCACCGTCAACAATCTCCGCATCATTCTTTCCTTTCCGTCTGTTTCTTGCGTCTTTATCATAACATGAGAACAATTTGTTAATCCAGTTTCAGGATGGCCGCGCCGTTTGCAAAAAGGGGGCTGAGATGCTATCATATACGGGTAAACTATTAAT
>DAISYX010000058.1:0-10648 GCA_036825095.1 Clostridia bacterium
CTCGCCTTTACAAGCCAGACGCCCCAGCCTGAGTGACCTTTGTCTGCTTGTCGATCAGCTGGCTTAGGAAATAGCCCAGGAGGATAAGCGCCAGCACGATATAGGGCACCACGTCCAGGGAAGTAAAGCGCACCAGCACCCCGGTTAAAGGCGGCAGCAGGGTGGAGCCGGTATAGGCGGCGGCCATCTGGAGGCCCATGGCCGCCTGGGAGACCGCTACGCCAAAGCGCAGGGGCGTCAGGTGGATCATCGCGGGGTAGATAGGGGCGTTGCCAATGCCCAAAAGGACATAGGCCGCCAGAGAAAAAGCGGGGGGCAGGGGCAGGGCCAAAAGCAGGGCCCCCAGGGTGGCCAGAAGGCAGCCCCAGCGGATCAGCCGCTTGCTGTCCACCTTGATGGCGATCAGCCCGCTTACCGCGCGGCCCAGGGTGGTGCCCAGGTAATAAAGGGAGGCCAATGAGGCGGCGGCGGCAGGGTCAAAGCCCTTGCGCCCCTCCAGAAAACTGGCCGCCCAGACGCCCGCGATGGCCTCAAAGCCCACAAAACAGGCAAAGGCCGCCATGGCGGTGATCAGCCCCGGCGTGCGCAGGGCGCGGCCATTGCCGATATGCTCCCCCTGGTTTGAAGACAGGGGATCGGTTTTCTCCGCCCGCCGCCATAAGGGCAGGGACAGGAGCAAAATAACAAACAGGCTGCCCTGAAGCAGCGCCACCGTCTTATAACCGCCCGGCCAGCCGGCGCTTCCGGCGAGGCTTTTCCCCATGATCAAAGGGCTGATGGTGGCGCCCACGCCCCACATGCAGTGCAGCCAGTTCATGTGGCTGGCCTTATAGTTGCGGGCCACAAAGCCGTTGAGCGCCGCGTCCACCGAGCCGCCGCCAAGGCCCAGGGGGAGCGCTAAAAGGCAGAGCACCAGATAGCTTTTCGCAAAGGAGAAGAGCAGCAGCACCACCGCGGTCAATAAAACCGAGAGGATCATCACCCGCCCGGTGCCAAGCCCCTTGATAAGCCGCACGGACAGCAGGGAGGAGATGACCGTGCCCAGGGTGACGATCATGCTCACCAGCCCCAGATCCGCCGCTTCCAGGCCCATTTCAAGGGCAATAGCAGGCCAGGCGGCCCCCAGCATGGAATCAGGCAGCCCCAGGCTGATAAAGGACAGATAGATGACGATCAGTAGCGTTGCCATGTGATATCCTCCCTGTGTGCTGCGCCCCAGTATAAAGCTTTTTCGGGCTGTAAACAAGTTTTGTATATCGCTTGCACCAGGACGTCTTTCTTGGTACAATGCAGAAAATTCAGACCTGGTTGAAAGGATGAAAAAGATGTTCGATTGGTTGTTCTCCCTGCCCACTGCCCTGGCTGAGGTTGCTGAAGGCGCCGCCGCGGCCGCGGATGGCGCTGCTGCCGAGCCCGCGGGCCTTGCCGCCACCCTCCAGATGTTCCTGCCGATGATCCTCATCGTCGCGGTCTTCTATTTCCTGATGATTCGTCCCCAGCGCAAGAAGGACAAGAAGGTCAAGGACATGCTGGCCAACCTCAAGGTGGGCGACCGCATCACCACCATCGGCGGCATCTACGGCACCATCCGATCCCTCAGGGAGGACACCATCACCTTGTCCGTGGGCAAGGAGGATGTGGAAATGGTTTTCGCCCGCTGGGCCATCCGCGGGGTGGAAGAGGTATCCATTGAGAACGAGGGCGAGCTGCTGAACTAAGCGCTTGTTTTGGCCTCAAATGCGCCCGGGACATTATGGTCAGGGCGCTTTTTTTGATAGGAGAGCGAAATGGAAAGAGCAAACGGACGCACAGCCCAGGCGCTTCGCAGGGTGCGGATCACCCCTGATTTTGTGGGGACGGCTGCCGGCAGCTGCCTGATGGAAACCGGTGGCACCCGGGTGATCGTCACCGCCTCGGTGGAAGCGGGGGTTCCGCCCTTTTTAAAAGGGAAGGGCCAGGGCTGGCTGACGGCAGAATATGCCATGCTGCCCGCATCCACCGGCAGGAGAAAAGGGCGGGATGGCCTGAAAAAAGACAGCCGGGGCGTGGAAATCAGCCGGCTGATTGGCCGCAGCCTCCGCCAGGCGGTGGATTTGGGCCGCCTGGGGGAATACACCATCCACATTGACTGCGATGTGCTGGAGGCGGACGGGGGCACCCGCACCGCCGCCATCACCGGCGGCTTTGTGGCCCTGGCCCTGGCGGTGGAGGGCATGATTAAAAAAAACCTGCTGAAGGAATCCCCTCTTCATCACCAAGTGGCGGCGGTCAGCTGCGGCATTGTGAAGGAAGAGGCGCTTTTGGACCTGGACTATCCGGAGGACAGCCAGGCGGAGGCGGACATGAACTTTGTGCTGAATGAACTGGGGGAGATCATTGAAATCCAGGGCACTGGCGAAGGAAAGGCCTTTCCCGCTGCCAAGCTTGAGGAAATGATGGCTTTGGCCCAGGCGGGCATCCGGCAGCTGATGGAAAGCCAGCGCCAGGCGCTTATGGATAGGGCCTGGGTGGTGATGCAGCCGCAAACGCTGGTGTTAGCCAGCGCCAACGCCCACAAAATTCAGGAATTAAGCCAGATTTTAGGCCCCAGATTCCGGGTGATCTCCATGCAGGAGGCCGGGTTCACCGGGGAGATTCAGGAGACGGGGCAAAGCTATGCGGAAAACGCGGCCTTAAAGGCGGAAGCCCTTCGGGACGCGACCGGTTTCTTCGCCCTGGGGGATGACAGCGGCCTGGAGGTGCTGGCCCTGGGCAATGCGCCGGGCCTGTACTCCGCCCGTTATGCGGGAGGGCACGGGGACGATGCGGCCAACAACGCGCTTTTGCTGAAAAACCTGGCAGGGATTAAGGACAGGCGGGCCCAATTTGTCACAGCGCTGGCCCTGGCTTCTCCCTTTGGCCCCACCCGGTTTTTTGAAGGGATCTGTCCCGGGGTGATCACCCAAGAACCCCGGGGGGAGGGGGGCTTTGGCTATGACCCGCTGTTTGAGTATGAAGGGGGCCAGACCTTTGCCCAGATGGGAAAAGAAGAAAAAAACAAGGTAAGCCACCGGGCCCGGGCGCTGGCGCAGCTGAAAGAAGCGCTGGCATGAAGCTCCTGGTGTTCAGTGATTCCCACGGAAAGGCCCGGGAGGTGAGCCGCATGATGAAAAGGGCCGCCAAGGGCGGCCGGCCGGATATGGTTTTGTTTGCGGGGGACGGGGTGTATGAGGCCCTGGACCTGCGCTATGAGGATTATCAGGTGCGGGCGGTGCGGGGCAACTGCGATCTGGGCGCGCCACCGGATGTTCCGGAGGAGATGACCTTTCCCGTTCAGGGCGTGATGATCTATCTCTGCCACGGCCACCGGCTGCGGGTGAAGCAGGGCCTGGGCGCTCTTCAAATCCGGGCCCGGGAGGTGGGGGCACAGCTGGCCATCTTCGGCCACACCCATCACCAATTGCTGGAATACCAGGAGGGCATCTATTTCTTAAATCCCGGAGCACTTCGCCAGGGGGAATACGCCCTGGTGCAGGTGAACGATCAAGGGGAGATCAACTGCCAACTGTTCGGACAGGATTAAAGCGGACGGCGCAGGCCCTTTGGATAATGGTTTTTCAGGATGCCCCCGGTGGCTTTGCCCCAGCCTAAGGGCCAGCCTTCAAGGCAGGCGGCAGCCCAGCCGGTGAGGCCATCAGGCGCTAAAAGAGGGTGCCCTTGCTGAAAAAGGCGGGCTTCCTCCGCGTTGAAGGGCAGCGTTTGACGGGGCTGGCTGATAAGGGCCAGGCCGTGGGCGGGCTTTGGTCTGCTGCCGTTAAGGTCTATGAGGGGATAGCCTGATCGCGTCACGCGCAGCCCCCTTAATTCAGGCAATTCAAGCGCTTGGTAAACCGCTGTTTTTCCCGCGATCTGATTGGGAGAAGCAGGGGCATCAGCCCAGTCATCCATCAGGGCCTTGAGGTGTTTGAGGCTTTTGTTCTCCCTGGGGAGCGCTTGTGGTTTGTCCGCCCCTTCCCGTTTGAGCAGGGCCACAAAATGCCCCTCGCCCGAATGCAGATGGGGCCATATGCGAAGCAGGCCCTCCGGCGCTTCCGGTAGGCCTGGAAGGGCAAAGGGATGCAGATAAAAATCAGGATGCTCCTTTAAGAACTGCGCGATGACGCCCTCGTTCTCCGTCTCGTTGAAGGTGCAGGTGCTGTAGACCATCTGCCCGCCGGGGCGCAGCATCTGGGCCGCGCTTTTTAATACTTCCCTTTGTCTCTGGGCGCAGCCCTGAGGGCTTTCCTGATGCCATTGGAGGCGGCTTTCCGGCTCCCGGCGGAACATCCCTTCCCCGGAGCAGGGGGCGTCCACCAGGATTTTGTCAAAGGCCTGGGGCAGTTTTTCCGCCAGGCGGGCGGGGCTTTCGTTGGTGACAGCGGCGTTTAGTATGCCCATGCGCTCTAAATTGCGGCTGAGCACCCTGGCGCGGGCGGGGTTTATTTCATTGGCCACCAGGGCCCCTTGACCCATGAGCTGGTCGCCGATCTGGCTGGCTTTGCCGCCGGGGGCGGCGCAGAGGTCCAGAACCAGGTCCCCGGGTTTGGGCGCAAGGGCAGATGCCGCCGCCATGGCGCTGGGCTCCTGAAGATAATAGGCGCCGGCCTCATGCAGCGGGTGCTGCCCGGGGCTCATGTCCGCCTGAAGCGTCCAGGCCGCCCTGGCCCAGGGGATGGCAGCGTCCAGCCCCGAAACAAAAGGCGGCCTCCGCCTTATGGAAAAGCGGATGCCGCGCCGGGCCGGGGCCTGGTAGCAGGCCAGAAAATCAGAAAGCGAAGACCCCAGCAGGGGCCTTAGCTGGTCGATATATCCTGCCGGGAGGGGAATCATCCTTGTCCCTGATCCTCTCCCTCGCCGGGGGCCGAACGATAGCGGTAGTTCGCCGGGTAATAGGGCTGGTGGAAGGCCTCCTCCTGGGAGATGGGGGGCGGCAGGCTGTCCAGCTGCTCAGTGGGGTCCGTATCAAGCAGGGTTTCCCGCAGCGTGTGAAGAAGCCCGGCGGGCCGTTGGTGCTTGGATTGGGCGCGCCTGCGCCTGCGGGTTGCTGGCTTGTCTTCAACAGCCGGGGCCTCGGCAGGCGCCTCATAAAAAGGCGCCTGGGCCTCAAAGGGCGCATAGGCCATGGGGCTTTCCTCAGGCGCCGGGTACTCCGCCAATTCCTGGGGCATATAGGGGAGATGCTCCTCCTGCCAGGGGGCTTGCGGCGCCGCCTCAGGCTCTGCTGTCCAGGCGGCAAAGGGGAGGGCGGGCTCTGCGCTCCCGCCGGTGTATTCCCCGGCGGGAGCCGGGGGATAGGACAGCTGGGGCTGCTGCCAGTTTTCTTCAGGCAGGTAAGGCTCCTGGTAGGTATAGCCGGCGGCGTCTTCCGCCAGATAGTCCACCGCCTCCTCCTGGGGCAGCATGGGGGTGAAGGGGGTATCCTCCATCATCCCGTATTCCAGGTCCAGGGGCACCTGGTCCAGGTCCTCCATGTAGGCGTGGGTGGCCTCCATGCGTTTCTCTTGGTTGCGGCGCATAAACCAATTGCGCCATACATAATGAGGCCGCCAGCGCACAATCCACACCACATAGTCCGCCACCGTGCCGGCAAGCAGCAGAATCACAATCAACGGCAGCCAAAAACGCTCCAGAAAGCTGGAGATGCCGGTGGAGTGATTGGTGACCAGGTTCCAGATGTTGTTAAACAGGCCCCGGGTCCACCCCAGCAGCAAGCTGAACAACCGGTCTGCAACAACGTTCATGGCGCCTTGGTGTCTGCCTGGGAGACGGGCAGAATTTCAACTGTGATATACACCGCGTTTTCGCTGATATACACCGCGTCCACAGGCCTTGTAACTTTGGCGGCGCGGATGATGGTCTCCGTCATGCCGCTGATATCCACGGGAGCCGTCAGGTCCGCCAGGGGAATGCTGTCAAGGGCTGTGACGCTGCCCGCGATCCACACCTCTGCCGGGGAGGCGGTGATGCTGGCGATGCGATAGCCCGGCGCCACCTCTCCGGTGACAGCGCCCGTCAGGTTGACCGGCACGCTTTTGCGGGGGTAGAAGGTCTGCTCCACCAAAAGGGTGTCCAGCAGCACGTTTTCGCTGGTAACGCTGATCAGCGGGCTTTTGATTTCATCCCCGTCTTCATCCGTCAGGATAAAGGGCACGGCGGTATACTGGGTGCCCGCAATGGGGTTGAGCCTTGAGACGTCATAGGCCGCCACCACCCGGGCGATGCCCTCCACCAGGCTGCGGGGCCCGGAGATCACCACGGTGCTGGGATCGATCCCCGCGTTTCCGGCGTAAAGGTCCTCCGGCAGCGCCTCAGCACTGGCTGACGCGATGGGCTGCACCGGGATGCGCCGGCGGGTGATATAGTCATCCACCTGCAGGGTGACCTGGGTTTCAGACAGCCAGGTGACGCTGCCATAGCTGGCCGTGTCCGTGCTTTGAAGGGGCAGGGTGACCTCCCCGGTTTCGCTGATGCGGGAAAGGTCCAGGCGCACGTTAAAGTTGGCGGGGGTGACGCTGTCATACACCCGCTGGGGCACCTCTGCGTGGAAGGTGATGGCAGGAAGCTTGGACAGGTCCGTGGTGACGATAAAGCCGCTGCGCTGCAGGGCGTCGTTGTTGATGATGTTGATCTGCACGTCCTTAAAGACCTTTTCCCGGGTGAGGGTGGCATCCTGGCTGATCAGCCCGCCCCAGATGGCGACGGCAGCCAAAAGGCTGACCACCTTCAGCCCCCAGTTGCTGCGGAGGGATTGCCTGAGACGAACGCCAAAGGCCTTTAGGTTGTACCGCCAGCCTTTTTCCTTTTCTTCAGGATACTCGCTCATCCTTGCTCCCTCCTTTCCGTTTGAAGCGGCGGGCCAGGCTCTGCACTGAGTCAAAGAGATTGACCCGGTCGCTTCTGTACATATCGCCGAGCACCTCATCAAGGGCCTCCGCGTCCAGATGGCGGGTGAGCCTGCCCGCCTGAGCCATGGAGATGATGCCGGTTTCTTCTGAAACAATCAGCACCACGGCGTCCGTACTTTCAGTCACCCCCAGGCCCGCCCGGTGGCGGGTGCCCAGATCACGCCCCAGGCTGCTGTTTTCACTGAGGCTGAGCACGCAGCCCGCCGCCATCACCCGGTTGCCCCGGATGATAACGGCCCCGTCATGCAGCGGGGTGTTGGGCTCAAAAATGTTGACAAGCAGCGGCCCGGATATCCTGGAGTCGATGGTGGTGCCCGTTTCAATCAGGTCCCTGAGGCCGGTTTTTTGTTCAAACACAATCAGGGCGCCCACCCGCCGGTGGGAGAGGGTCTGCACCGCCTGGGACACCTCAAAGACAATCCGGTCGCCCTCGTCCTGACTGTCCACGATGTTGTCTATTTTGGCGCCCCGGCCCAGCTGTTCAAGGGCCCGGCGCAATTCCGGCTGGAAGAGGATCATCAGCACAAGGGCCCCGTTATTAAGCACGCTCATAAACAGCCAGTTTAAGGCCTTAAGCCCCAACAGATCGGAAAGCCAGGACACCACCACCAAAACGCCAAAGCCCTTTAAGACCTGGCTGGCCCGGGTCTGGCGGGTAAGCATGAACACCTTATAAAGCACAAAGGCCAGGATGGCGATGTCAATCCAGTCCTTGAGCACCGGACGGTTTATAATATTCCAGAAAAAGGCCTCCACGCGTCCGGCGGTGTTCATGCGCTCCCCTTTCCTTTCATCCCGTCATAATAATATCAGTATACAACATTTATCCGCTGATAAAAAGGACCCTGTCGGCCAAATTCATCGTTTCTTAACAGAAATGAAAGAATTTAGCTCAAAATAAAAAAAGAAAAGAGCCCGAAGGCCCTTTTCAATCAAACAGCGGGCGCTTAGACGGCCGTTTGCTCCTCCACCGGCACAACGCTCACCTGTTTGCGGAACTTGCCCAGGTGATGAAAGCGCACCAGGCCGTCCGTCTTGGCAAACAGGGTGTCGTCCTTGCCCCGGCCCACGTTAAGCCCGGGATGGATGTGGGTGCCGCGCTGGCGCACCAGGATGTTGCCGGCCAGCACGAACTGCCCGTCAGCCCGCTTGGGGCCCAGGCGCTTGCTGGCGCTGTCGCGGCCGTTACGGCTGGAACCAACGCCCTTTTTGTGGGCAAATAATTGCAGATTAAGCTTCAGCATGGGATATCCTCCGTTTCTTCATCAGGCCTGATCATACAGGCGGACATTTTCAGGGTAGGCGTCTGTCAAGTCCTTGGCTCCTTGGCGGAAAGTCTCCAGGATGACCAGGGCTTTGGGATTGATCTGCCGGCCTTCCAGGGTGACGCTCAGCTCGCCGTCTCCCTGCTTGACCCGGGGGCTTGCCCCTGCCACCGTTTCAAGCGCGTTGGCGCAGGTGATGGCCAGGAAGGAAACCGCGGCGCAGACCAGATCGTTGCCCTGGGTGCCTGCCCCTGTGTGGCCGGACAGCTGATAGCCCTTTAAGGTATCTCCGGCGTAGAGCAGGCGAATCTCAGTCATCTCAGGCGGTGATGCCGGTGATTTCCACCTTGGTGAAGGGTTGACGATGGCCCTGCTTGCGGCGGTAGTTCTTCTTGGCCTTGAACTTGTAAACGACGATCTTCTGGCCCCGGCCATGCTGAAGCACCCGGCCGGAGACGCTGGCGCCCTCCACCAGGGGGGTGCCGGCCACTACCTTTTCCCCGCCCAAAAAGAGCACGGGAAAGGTGACCTCGCCTTCCACTTCCGTGTCCAGCTTTTCGATGTAGATGATGTCTCCCTCAGAGACGCGATACTGTTTGCCGCCAGTCGCGATGATTGCGTACATGTGCAGCACCTCCGTTTCCAAACTCGCCGGGCTTTAGGCGGAAGGCCCTGAGGCAGCGCAAAGCATTTAAAGCCTCTCCCGAGCGGCACGAATCAATATAGCACAAGGGTCATATGCGGTCAAGGGTTCAGCCGATGTTTTTGGGCGTCAGCTGCTCCATGGTGTTCTCTGAGGCGGTGGCGTAGGGTGAGGTCTGGACAAAGGCTTTTACCGCCCGGGCCGCCCGGGGGATTTGGGAGAGGGTGCCGGGGCCGCCCACACAGCCGCCGGGGCAGGCCATGCCCTCCATCAAATGCCCGTCTACCTTGCCGGCCTTGGCCTGGGCCAGCATCTTGCGGCAGTCCTGGAGGGTATCCGCCTTGAGGATGGGCACCTCCAGGTTTTCGTTCTGGGCGCGGATGACGTTTTTGACGGCCTCGGCCACGCCGCCGGCTACGGCGTAATTGCGCCCGTCCTGGGAGGCCTGGGTGGCGAGGTCGGTTTCAGGCAGGTCGCTTAGCTCAATTTGCATGGCGCTGAAAATGCCCATCAGCTCCTCAAATGTGATCACATAGTCTACATAGGGCCGCACCTCGTCCTCCAGCGCCTCCAGTTTTTTGGCTACGCAGGGGCCGATGAAGACCACCTTGGCCGGCGGGTGCTCCTCCTTGATCTTCATGGCGGAGGCCACCATGGGGGTATGGGTCTGGGCGATGCAGTGGGCCAGCTCCGGCTGCGTTTTGCGGGCGAACATGGCCCAGGAAGGGCAGCAGCTGGTGCCTAAAAAGGGCTTGGTGTCCGGCACGTCTCTCAAAAATTCTTCCGCCTCATGCAGACTGCCCACATCAGCGCCCCAACCCACTTCGATCACCCGGCTGATGCCCAGGGCCTTGATGCCGGAGACGATTTTGCCGGGTGTGGCAAGCGGGCCAAACTGCCCCACAAAGGAGGGGGCGATCGCGGCAAACACCGTGTGCCCCGTGCGGATGGCGGTGATCAGCTGGAAGATCTCGGACTTGTCCGCGATGGCAGCAAAAGGGCAGGAAACAATGCACAGCCCGCAGGAGACGCACTTCTCCTGATCAATCTGGGCGCGGCCCAAATCATCCGAGCCGATGGCATTGGCGCCGCAAGCCATAGCGCAGGGGCGGCCAAAGCGCAGGATGGCCTGGTAGGGGCAGGCTGTGATGCAGCGGCCGCATTTGATGCAGGCATCCTGGTCGATGATGGCGGCGTTTTTGCCGATGGATACGGCGTTCACCGGGCAGACGGTGGTGCAGGGGTGGGCCAGGCATTTTCTGCAGTTGTCGCTTACCTGCACACGGTCGGTGGGGCAGGCCTCACATGCAAAGGGGATGACGTTCACCAGAGGCAGCTCAAGCTGTTTATCGCTGGTGGCGCACTCCGCCATGCCGACAGTCAGGGGCTGGTGGGTGCCGGCCGGGCGGATGGGCAGCCCCAGGGCCAGCCGGATGCGCTCGCGGATGATGGCGCGTTCCTTAAAGACACTGTCGCGGTAGGTGGCCACCTCGCCGGGGATAATGCGATAGGAGCTTTCATAAAAATAGTTAAAATCGCTCTTGTCCAGATCCCGCTCAAAGGCGTATTTGGCCACCTCCGTAAACACCTGGCGGCGAATTTTGGTGATGGGGGTGAACAGGCCTCTCATTTTCGTCTCTCCGCCTTATTCTTTCGCGCTATGCTCTCGGCAGCGGACCATGATGGCGGCCATGACGGACTCGCTCTCAGCCTGGGAGATCAGCTGCCCATCCACCCGGACAAAGGGCCCCTGGTCCGTCCCGCGGCAGAGGTTCATGCAGGGGATGGCCTCCACCTGAATTTGGCAGATATTTATG
>DAISYX010000059.1:0-6789 GCA_036825095.1 Clostridia bacterium
ACCGATGTTGAACATGCTTATCTGTTCTCCTGCAAGGTGAAATCGCTAACCGTTCGGCTGCCTGCCGGGATTTCATGCAGCGCATCCAGGTCTTCCGGGGTGTTGAAATTAAGAAGCGCGTCATCAGAGAAAGCATCCGGCAGCGTCATCTCAACCGCACCAAGGCTTCGCATCAAGGGCATCGCCTTTAACTTTCCTTCCTCCACATGCCGGGTGATTTCCCGCCGCAAAGGATGGCGAACGCTGTGTTCCGCCTGACTCTCAAGTGCGCCTCCTTAGCCAATTGCCCTCGCCCCAGGGTTTTGCTATCATGGCTGTATCGTACCAAGCTGCGGGAGGAATGTCCATGCTTGAGAGAAAGCTCGTCCAACTCGCCGTCCAGGGATTGACCCAGGAGGACTATCCCTCCTTTGTAAAGCCCAACTGCCTCAACGCCCGCCAGCGCAAGCACCCTTGCCAGGTTTGTGTGGATGTCTGTCCCACCGGAGCCATGATGCGCCCCGCTGGTCAAAAAGCGGACTGGGACAAGTGCATCGTCTGCAACCTCTGTGTGGCAAGGTGCCCCTCCGCGGCCATCGCCCCCAGCTATCAGGATTTCAAGCGGATCCTGCGCCTGTTTACCACCAGGCGGGAAACGCGCTTCATCGCCTGTGAAAAGTCCACCAGTGAAGCAGACTGGGCGCCCTGGTGCCTGGGGGTCATTTCCTGGGAAATTTTAGCGTCTCTTGCCCTCTCTGGCAAGGCCCTTGTTGAGCGCGCCGCTTGTGAGGGCTGCGACCGGGCCCAGTATCTGTCGGGCTTTGACCAGGCGCTCTCCTTGGCCTGCCAGTTTCTGGGAGAAGATTTTTTTACTACTCGCTTAAGCGTTCTGCCTGTGGGTGAGGCGCTGCCCGGCCTTGACCTCACCCGGCGGGAGGCCTTTCGCAGCCTGACGCGTGGCGCGGGAGCCGGAATGGAGGCGCTGATGCCGCAGGACGCTAAGCTGGGAAATAACCCTCTGTTTCCACGACGGCTGCTTCTGCGCCAAGTATACCAGAGCGCGGAGTCAGCGAACAGCCCCAAGGCCTTCACCTGGCCTACGCCCCTGGTGGACAGCGCCGTCTGTTGGGGCTGTGGCATCTGTGAGAGCGCCTGCCCTCATCAGGCCCTGAAGGTCTACCTCGCCCCCCGGGAAGACCGCCGCTATCTCCTCCACTACCCGCACCGCTGCACCGCCTGTGGCCTGTGCCAGGCCGTTTGCCCGGACAAGGCCATCACGGGCTTTGGCGCGGGAGAGCTGCCGGGCCATGTCAAGTGCTTCATCAACCCCGCAGTGACCACCCACTGCGCCCGATGCGGCGGCCCGGTCAAGCCGGATCAGGCGGGCCAGGCCTGCACCCGCTGTCTGGCCGGAAACCTCAACCGCCGCCGCTGAGCCTTTACTGCTGCATCTCCAAAATGCGAAAAGCAATACGCAAAAAAGCGGCGCGCGTACAGGCAAGCACATTGCCCTTGATGTAGATCACACACATGGGGTTTCCTAAAAGCTCCGTGGCCAAACGCACCTGGCTCTCCGGGTCGTCCGGGTTGCCAATGCCCCGCATCAGGGCAAGGGCCCGGCCGGCCAGGCTCATCTGAGGCGGGTGGACAGGGCTGAAGGTCACGGCTGGACGCGCCCCTTTATTTTTCACTTGGCAACTATGTTCGGCCAAAACATCAATTTTACATAAGCCTGTCAATGCCGATGTACATAAGCGGGGCATCGTCACTGGTGATGAGGTCATTATCTCCACGCCTTATGGTGAGATCAGAGCCAAGGCGGAGGTGGCGGTCATCGTGAAGCCTGGTGTCACCGATATGTTCCACGGCTGGGAGAAGGCCAACGTTAACCTGCTCCATCCCCGGGACTTCGATCCCGTCTCCGGCTTCCCCTCTTACAAATCAAACCTCTGCCAGGTGACAAAAGCTTAACAGGCTTTATGCACATAAAAGGAGAGCGCCGGTTAAAGCGCTCTCTTTTTTATATATGAAAGGGAAAGGGCCTTTCTCAGGCTTCGGGCACCAGAAGGCCCAGGCTGCCGTCCTTGCGCAGATAGAGCACATGGGCGCGGTCCGTGTCGATGTCGATGTAGACAAAGAAGCTGTGGCCCAAAAGCTCCATTTGCAAAACCGCGTCCTCCTGGCTCATGGGGCGCACGGTATAGGTCTTAAAGCGCGCCACCTGGCGGGCGCTCTGGTCCGCCGCGTCCAGCTCTTCGATGAACTCCGGCACCACCTCTTCTGGGAACTCTTCCCGGAGGCGTTTGTCAAGCCGGGTACGATGCCTGAGAATCTGCCGCTCGATTTTTGCCAGGGCCCGGTCGATGGACATAAACAGGTTGTCTTCGCTGCTGGCCTCCGCCCTGAGCAGGACGCCGTTCATGGGCACGGTGATCTCCACCACCCGCTCATTGCGCTCCTTGCGCATGCGCACAAACATCTCGGTGTCCGGGCGCAGGTATTTGCTCATGGTCTGGGTTTTCTTCAGCACGCGTCTCTCAATCGCCGGGGTCACGTTCATGCCTTTGGCACTGATTGTGGTCTTCATGGGCAGGTCTCCTCTCTGCTGTTTGATTCAACTGTATTGTATGCGGTTTGGCCCCGGGACAAAAGCCCCGGGGCAGGAAATACCCAGGCTGTTATTTGCCTGCGTAAATGTCTTTGAAGGCCTCTTCTTCCAGCACTTTTTTAGCGTAGGGGCAGGTGGCCAGCAGCTTAAAGCCGTTCTCCCGGGCGTGCTCCGCCACGCGCTCCACCAGCTTGCGGGCAATGCCCTGTCCCCTTAGGGAAGGGTCTGTAAAGGTGTGATCCACCACCAGGTTTTGGCCCAGGTTCGCAAAGGTGATCTCCGCCAGTGGCTTGGCCTTGTCCTCCCCCATATAAAAACGGTTTCCATCTTTGATAAATTCCATAGCACCATCGCCTGCTTTCTTTTAGAATGATACTTTAAATATACCCCCAAAACCCTGCCATAAGCACACATCGCCCTTGCAATGACCCCCGGGCTTTGCTATCATTTCCAAAAGGATTCAAGCGGAAAGGAGCCAGGCCATGGATAAGAAAACCGTGTTCTCCCATGTTGACCATACGCTTTTAAAGGCGGTTTCCACCTGGAAAGAGGTGGACAAAATCTGCCGGGAGGGCGTGGACTACGGGATGGCAAGCGTGTGCATCCCGCCCCGCTTTGTGCGCCAGGCCAAGGAAAAATACGGCGGCCAGCTTAGGGTCTGCACCGTCATCGGCTTCCCCCTGGGCTATAACACCACCGCCGTCAAGGTCTATGAAACCCGCCAGGCCATCGGCGAAGGGGTGGACGAGATCGACATGGTGATCAACTTAGGGGACGTAAAGGCGGGGAATTTTGACGCCGTCACCCAGGAGATCAGGGACGTCAAGGCCGCCTGCGAAGGCCGGATTTTAAAGGTGATTGTGGAAACCTGCTATTTAAGCCAGGAGGAGAAGATCGCCCTGTGCCGCTGCGTCACCCAGGCGGGGGCGGATTTCATCAAAACCTCCACCGGCTTTGGCACCGGCGGCGCCACGCCGGAGGACATCGCGCTGTTTAAAGAGCATATCGGGCCCGGGGTTAGGATCAAGGCCTCCGGCGGCATCCGCAGCCGGGAGGCCATCGAGGGTTATTTGGCCCAGGGCGTCACGCGCATCGGCGCCAGCGGCGCCATCGGGGCCTATCAGGATCAATAAGAACACTGATATTAATCATTTAAGGAGAGAACACCATGGTTCGTCTGCGCGGCGCCTTCTGAGACAGAAGGCGAACAACAACAGATTATTTGCCTTCTGTCAGATGACCTCAAATATCATTTGATCAGGAGGAACCCTTATGAAACGCTATATCCGTCCGCAGGCGGGTCTGTTTGCCTGCGCGGTTCTTTTTTCTCTGCTGGCAGGTGGGCTGGCCGTTCTGGTGCAGTTCACCAAGGGGCAGCTTTTGGATCAGGCCTTGGCGGGCCTGGGCGGTGAAACTCTCCGCTTCGTCTTAAAGCTTTTTGGCCTTATCGCCTTTGAAATCATCTGCTATCACCTGTTTGACCGCTTCCGGGGCCGCTATTTTGTGCGCGCCAGGGCACAGTTACGGGCGGACTTCTTTGCCGCCCAGCTGCGCAAAACCCCGCCTCAGATGCTGGACAAAAAACAAGGGGATATCCTGGCCGCCTACACCGACCAGATCGACCTGGCGGCAAACAGCTTCCTCTTCAACCTGCCCCTGCTTTTGGACGTGCTGCTTAAAATCATCCTGGTGTCCGCCGCCCTCTTCTTATTTGATCCATGGGTGGCGGCACTCACCCTGATCCTGCTGACCACGCCCCTTTATGTGCCAAAGCTGATTGAGGGCCGGCTGCAAAAGGCCCAGAAGGCCAGCACCGCCGCCTTTCAGGAGCATTTCGGCAAGGTGGCGGAGTGGCTTAAGGGCTTTGAGCTGATCGCAAACTACGGCGCCCAGCGCCCCATTATGGGCCTGTTTATGCGCTCCAACCGGCATGTGCAGGAGAAGGACTATGCCATGCGCAAGATGGGCTATATCGCCCGCTCCCTCACCACCCTGCTTTCCTACCTGTCCCACTTTTTCATCCTGGCCTTCTCCGCCTGGCTGGTGCTGGAGGGTTCCTTCACTGCGGGCCGCTTTTTCATCGCCGTAGGCATGATCGACCAGCTCTCCTACCCCATCATCTCCATCTCCCGCTACCTGCAGGAGATCACCGCCGCCCGGCCTGTGGCCAAAGACCTTCTGGCCCAGATTGATGCCCCGGCGGCGGCAGACCTTCCAAGGGCGGACCCGGGCCAGCCTGCGGATATCTGCTTTCACAACCTCAGCTTCGCCTATCCCCAGGGCGAAAGCATCCTAAAAGGCTTCACCTTGCATGTGGCCGCCGGGGAAAAGTGCCTAATCACCGGCCCCAGCGGCGGGGGCAAAACCACCCTGATGAACCTGCTTTTGGGCTATTACCGGCCGGATGCAGGCCGCCTTAGCATCGGCGGCGCAGCGGCAGACAGAGTGAAATCGCCCAGCGAGCTGATCACCATCCTGCGCCAGGATCCCACGCTTTTTAACGACACCCTGCGCAACAACCTGAGCCTTTATCAGCCCCTATCGGATGCGGCCATGATCGCCATGTTAAAAAGCCTTAACCTGCAACGCTTCGCCAGCCCCGGGGGCCTTGACAGCCTGATTCTGGAAGGGGGCCATAACCTATCCGGCGGGGAGCGCAAGCGCATCTGCCTGGCCCGCACCCTGCTGCGCCAAAGCCCCATCCTGATTCTGGATGAGCCCTTGGCCAACGTGGACCCGCAGACCGCGGAAGACATCGCCCAGCTTATCGCAGGCCTTAAGGGCCGCACCCTTTTTGTGATCTCCCATCAGCACAGCCCCGCCTGGGCCTGCGCCTTTGAGCGGCGGGTGAATCTGGGGTGACATGCGCTCTGGGGAGAGGTTTTCTCAAAACACCTCTCCCCAAAAAAATAAAAACACATCGCCCGTGGACATTTTTCTCTTCCCGCGCATCTAATAGGCAGATGCATCGGATGAGCGCAGGGGCCCCTGCGCAGGAGGTGACTGATTGCTTGACAAGCTAGCCTTCGCCCGAAAGGCCCAGGCCATGGAAGGCGTGATGTACCGGGTGGCCTGCGGGATGCTGAAAAACGACGCGGACCGGTATGACGCCATGCAGCAGGCCCTGCTTCAGGGCTGGAGCAAACGCCACACCCTTCGGGACGAGGCGCTGTTTGACACCTGGATGATCCGCATCCTTATCAATTGCTGCAAGCGGATCTACCGCCATGACCGCCGGGTGATTCCCATGGAAACCCTGCCGGAAGCCCCGTGCGAACCGCCTGATCTGGCGGTGCGGGACGCGGTGGAACGGCTGCCTGAAAAGCAGCGCGTCTGCGTGATGCTCCACTACCTGGAAGGCCTGCCCACAGACGCGATCGCAAGGCTTTTGAACATCCCCGCAAGCACCGTGCGGGGCCGCCTGTCAAGCGCCCGCAAGTCCCTCCGCCTGACCCTTAAGGAAGAGGAGGAAACAAGCCATGAAGCTGGATGACCTGAAAAAAAACTATCCTCCTGTTTCCGCTGCGGGGCACGCGCAGTTCATGCGCACCCTGGCTAACCTGAAGGAGGAAGAACCCGTGAAAAAGAAACTAAGCCTGTCCCTCGCCCTGGCCCTCGTCCTGATTCTGGCGCTGGCCGCCACCGCCATCGCCCTGGTGACCAGCTACAGCGTAAAAGACCACATCGACCCCAAGTTCATAGATCAGATCACCCAGATCGATCAGAGCTATGAGAACGACTACCTCTCCCTGTCCATCAACGATGCCCTGGCCGACGCCAAAAGCCTCTTTGTGGCCATGAACATGACGCATAAACCGGGCGCTCCCGAGGTCTATGTCTTCCCCTTTGTGACGGCGGAAAGCCAGGGAAAGGCCCTTGATGTGGATATTGAAAGCGGCTTTGATTTTTATGACGGCGCCTGGCTGCCGGAGCGGGCGCCCAGCTCTGAGGGCCCTGGCAACTACAGCCTGGATATGGCCATCATGGAAGACCGCATGCCCGGCGCCCAGGATGACATCACCTGGACCCTCACCTTCCACGTCTTAAAGCCCAACTGGCCCATAGAGACCGACCAGTATTCCGCCAGGGGCTACTATGAGGGAGAGGGCAAAATCGCTCATGAAGACTATGAGCAGCTGTTCAGGGACGCTTACAAGAACAAAAAAATCCTGCTCACCTATAACGACACCACCGTGGAATAC
>DAISYX010000059.1:6889-10405 GCA_036825095.1 Clostridia bacterium
TCCCCCAGGGCCCGGGCAAGAACGCCCTCTTTGAAACCAGCTATCAGGAGGAAAACGCCTTCACCGTGAAGGTGGGGCAGTGAGAGGAAGATAAGGGCACGAAAAATTGGGGAGGAGAATGCTTCAACATTCCCCTCCCCAAACCTCATTCTTCAGACTTTCTTATTTTTTCACCACCGGGTGGCGGATCACTGTTCTCAGCTTCTCAGGCACTGTCCTCCGGGGGTCTGAGAGATAGATCTCATGGTGGCGGCGCTCGCCTCCCATATCTGGCTGATAGCCCTCCGCTTCCAAAAATGCGCCTATTTTCCGGACAGAGGCCGGCTCATCATCATACGAGCCCAGGTGCATCAGCTGCACGCAGAGGCCCTCCTCAAAATCCCACAACCTGGCCCGGACGCTGTCAAGCTCCGGCTTTTTTGCGGCAAGCTGCGCCCTGGCCTGCTCAAACACCTCCGCCGTGACAAAATCAGGCGCCCGGATCAGGCTGGTCCAGACCAACGCGTCCTTGTTGACCCAAAGGTTCCCCGGGGCTGTATTCCGGTCAGTCAGCTGCCACAGCCCTTCCAGCGGCGGCACCACATAGTCAAAGTAGCCCGGAGGCGTTGCGCCAGACATTTTTGCCATTTTCACCGTGTAGGACAGCCCGTACAGCAGCGCCACCGCCTCCAGGTAACTGGCCGCGGTGTTAGGATTGCCCTTGCCGTCCACGGCAAAAAAGCGCATCCGGGGCACCTGGATAAGCACGGGCTTAAGCCCTGGCAGGTACAGGCTTTTATCTGCTTTTTTAAAATCAAAGGCCTGGGCCATAGTCCTCCTCCTTTATCCTGATGCCACAGCGCTATACCGGGGGCCGCCCGGCCCCAGTCTGCTCTCAAACAGGGTGAGAGGGCCCAAGAGCAGGGGAGCTGGATGCAGGGGCAGCAGGGGCAATAGTTCGGCCAGAGGCTTTTTAAGCCTCGCCCGGCGCGCCAGGGTCACATGGGGCACAAAGGGGCGGCCCTCGGGCGCAAAGCCCAGGGCGCCAAGGCCTTTTCCCACCTGGGCTGCCAGCGCGCTTAAGGGAGCGCCGCCCTCTATCCCCGCCCAGAGCGTCAGGCCCTCAGGGGCGGGGAAGCTGCCATAGCCGCTGATCGTCCCCCTGACGGCATGGCCCCCAAGGCCAAGGATCAGCCGGCTTAGCGCCGGCAAGTGTTCCTGCGGCACCTCGCCTAAAAAGCGCAGGGTGAGGTGCAGGTTTTCCGCCCGGGTGAGGCTGATTTTCTGGGCGTCAGCGCCCAGCGCCTCCCCCGCCTCCTTAAGCAGCACAAGGAAGGCGGGCGGCAGGCCCAGGGCGATGAACAGGCGCACCGCCTTATCCCCTGCCCCGCCGGGACAGGCCCATCAGGCGGCTTAAGGCCACCAGGGAAAGCCCCGGCCACAGGGCAAGGAGCACGGCCACAAGCGCCATCAGCCAGTAGCTCATCTGGCCCAAAAGGCCGGGGTCCGGGGCCTCAGGCCCAAAGAAGAGCCCGCGGATCACAGGGCTTAGCACATCCATGCGCAGCACCGCCAAAAGCGCCGCAAGGGCGGGCAAAAGCACCGCCAAAAGAAGCCCCGCCAGGCGGATAAAGCCCCCTGCCGCCCTTCGGGGCGAGGGCGGGGCCACCGGTTTGCGGCTGATCGGCGCGGGCGGCGCCTCCTGGCCTGCCGGCTCCACATTCTGCATGCGCCGCTCGGGGGAGGCGGTCTGCACGCTGGGGGCGGACACCGGCCGGCCGGCGCCAAAGCGCCTGGCGTTTCGCGGAGCGGAGCATTCCACGCACTGGCTGTAGCCCTCCTTATTGGCTGTCTGGCAGCGGTTGCAAATCCACATACGTTTTCCTCCTGTCTCACTCCTGATAAATATAACGCCCGCCGCTTGAAAATTCATGCGGCGGGCAGACGTGCTTCATTCTTTTTTCCTCAGTCTCCAAAGGAGATGCTGATGTTTCGGGCGGCCTTGATGATCTGGCTCTCCGGGTCCACCGGCTTGGGGACGCCTGCGATGTCCTTTAAGCTGTTCTGGGTGATGTTCTGCCCGTTTAGGGCCACGGTCACGCCAAACTGGCCGTCCTTGATCAGCTTGGCCGCATGAACGCCAAACTGAGTGGACAGCACCCGGTCATAGGCGCAGGGGCTGCCGCCCCGCTGCATGTGGCCGGGGATCACCGTGCGGCACTCCACCGCGGTGATCTGCTCCAGCTGGGCCGCGATGTGCTGGGAGACGTTGGAAAACTCCCGCTGGGCCCGGGCGGCCTCCCGCTCTTTCTTTTTCATGGCGGCCTCCTCCCGGCTCATGGCCCCTTCCGCCACAGCAATGATGGTGAAGTACTTGCCCAGCTTGGCCCGGTCCTCCAGCACCTGGGCCACCTGATGGATGTCATAGGGGATTTCCGGCAGCAAAATCACGTCCGCTCCGCCCGCCATGCCGGCATAAAGCGTCAGCCAGCCCGACTTGTTGCCCATGATCTCGATGATCATGCAGCGGCTGTGGCTGGCGGCGGTGGTGTGGATGCGGTCAATCACGTCCGTGGCGATGCCCACCGCGGTGTGAAAGCCAAAGGTAAAGTCCGTGCCGAAGATGTCGTTGTCAATGGTTTTGGGCAGGCCTATGATATTCAGGCCCTCCTCGCTTAGCAGGTTGGCCGTCTTGTGGGTGCCGTTGCCCCCCAGGGTGACCAGGCAGTCAAGGCGCATGGCCTTGTAGTTCATCTTCATGGCGTGGACTTTATCCACGTTGTCCTCTTCCACCACCCGCATGTTGCGAAAAGGGGTGCGGCTGGTGCCCAGGATGGTGCCGCCCAGGGTGAGGATGCCGGAGAACTGCTGGCGCTGCATGATCTGGTAGTCCCCGTCGATCAGGCCCCGGTAGCCGGCCCGGATTCCGATGATCTCCGCGTCCAGCGTCTGGTAGGCGGCCCGGGCCACGCCGCGGATGGCGGCGTTAAGCCCCGGGCAGTCCCCCCCGCTGGTCAGGATGCCAATGCGCATGGCTCTGCCTCCTTTTGTCTGGGTTTATTTGATGCCCAGGATATCCAGAATCCCCCGGGAAAGGGTGCGCCCCATGGTGTAGCCGGCGCCGGAGGCGGTGGAACGGGTGAAGTTGTCCAGCATTTTTTCGCCAATGGTTTTCACGCTGCGGGTGGAGGTGGTGGTTTTCTTGGTCTCCTTCGCCACCTTCACCGGGGCCGCCTCCTTAACGGGCGCTAATTGCTGGGGCTCGTACTGGCCGGTCTGGGGGTTATAGACCAGAACCGGCGGGGGCGCCTGCTCCTGGCGGCTGACCGCCTGCTGGGGGGCTGCCGGGGACACCACGGCGGGCTCCGGCGCCATGGGCGCCTCCACCTGGCGCTGGACGTATTGGCCGGTGGCCGGGTCAAACACCGTGAAGGTGGTGGTAAAGGCCTGGGCCACAGTCTGGGCCGCCGCCTCCACCACGCCCTCCCCCTGGGCCAGGACCACCCGGGCGGTGCCGCCCACCCCCTGGGAGGCGTA
>DAISYX010000060.1:0-10373 GCA_036825095.1 Clostridia bacterium
CGCCTCCTGCTTTATCGGCGGCGCTTCCGCCTATGGCGGCATCGGCACCGTGGGGGGCACCCTCATTGGCGCACTGATCATGGGCGTATTGAACAACGGCATGTCCATCATGGGCATCTCCATTGATGTTCAGCAGGTGGTCAAGGGCCTGGTGCTGCTTGCCGCGGTGGCCTTTGACGTGATATCCAAACAGAAGATCTCCCTGCCCTTTGTCCAGAAGCTGCTGGCCAGGCGCTCCAGGGCCTGAAATAAGCAAACAAAAAAAGCGGCCGGGGTGCTATGAACTGCGCCCCGGCCGCCTGGTTTTTTCTCAGAATGTGAAGAAGAAAACCGGCGCTAAAAACGCTAAAAGCAGCAGCGGAACCAGCACGGTAAAAGCGATGCTCATCCCAGGTCCTCCTTTCCCCCGCGGCCTGCGGCCCGGTTCATCTCCCGCAGCTTTTTGGCCAGCTGCCGGGTGGCGGCCCCCGGCTTCATGCGCCAGAGCCAGTTGGTGCCGATGGTGCCGGGCAGGTTCATGCGGGCCTCCTCCCCCAGGCGCAAAAGGTCCTGCATGGGGATGATGGCCAGCCTGGCAGGGCTTTTAAGTGTACCCAGAATGATGGCGTCCAGCTCATCCTCATCATGGCGGATGCCCAGGGACAGGATGGCGCTGTTGCGCTCCTGCTGGGAGGCGTGGTTCCACCAGCCCAGCAGGGTGTTGTTGTCATGGGTGCCGGTGTAGACCACGGTGTTGGGCGTGTGGTATTTCACCAGGTGCTCGTTGTGCGGGTCGCCGGAGAAGGCGAAGGTCAGCACCTTCATCCCCGGATAGCCGCAGTAGGCCATCAGGCTGCGCACCCGCTCGTTGACCGCGCCCAGGTCCTCCGCCACAATGCGCATCTGCGGCAATTCCCGCTTGACCACCTCAAAGAAGCGCTTGCCCGGCCCCAGGCGCCAGGCGCCGTTGCGGGCGGTTTTCTCCGTGGCGGGCACGGCGTAGTAGTTGGCAAAGCCGATGAAGTGGTCAATGCGGGTGATGTCATAGATGCGCTCCATCCACCGGAGGCGCTTGATCCACCAGTCATAGCCCCTTTTGGCCAGGGCGCGCCAGTTATACAGCGGGTTCCCCCAGCGCTGGCCGTCCCAGGAGAAATAGTCCGGCGGGACGCCCGCCACATGGGTGGGGCGGCGCTGGCTGTCCAGCTGGAAGATGCCGGGGTTGGCCCAGGCGTCCGCGGAATCCTCCGCCACATAGATGGGCATGTCCCCGAAAATATCAACGCCCTTCCCGTTGGCATAGGCCTTTAGCTCATCCCACTGGCGGAAAAACAGGTATTGGATGAACACATGCTCCGTGATCTGCTCCCTCAGCTCCTCCCGGCAGCGCCGCATGGCCCTGGCCCGGCGCAGGCGGATGTCCTCCTCCGGCCAGTCCTGCCAGGAGATGCCGCCATAGCGCTCCTTAAGCGCCATGAACAGGGCATAGTCCTCCAGCCACCAGGCCTGCTCCTCCCGAAACCGGGCCAGCTTCTCCTGAAGCTTCCGGCCCGTGTGCTGAAAAGCCTTCTCCAGCATGCTGCGCTTAAAGCCGATCACCTGGGAGAAATCCACCCGCTCCGGGTCATCCCCCAGGAAGGGCCAGTCAAAACGGGGCAAAAGCCGCTCCTTCACCAGGGTTCTTAAATCAATCAGCAGGGGGTTGCCCGCGAAGGTGGAAAAGCACTGGTAGGGGGACTCCGCAAAGCCCGTGGGCGAAATGGGCAGCACCTGCCAGACCTCACATCCCGCCTCCGCCAGAAAATCCACAAACTTCCGGGCCTCCGCCCCCAGGGTGCCGATGCCCTCGGGGGAGGGCAGGGAGGTCAGGTGCATCAAAATACCGCTTTGGCGCATGGACGCTTCCTTTCGTCGCCTGATTTTAAGCCTGGCGCCATTATAGCACAGCAAAAAGAACAGGGACAATCACGCCCGCAAGAGGCCCTGAGCGCCTGGTTGCTGAGGCGCCCTATGCGTCCGCTTGCCCCCGCGCCTGGCCCCATGCTACAATGGAAAAAATACAGCGGGGGCGAAATAATGAAGAGATGGCTTTGCCTGGCCCTGGTTTTGATGATCCTGACGGGCGCCGCCCCTGCCCTGGCGGCGGAGACGCCCTATAACTGGTATGAGGTGTTTGTCTATTCTTTTAAGGACAGCGACGGGGACGGCATCGGCGACCTTCAGGGCCTGATCTCAAAGCTGGATTACATCCACGACCTGGGCTTCCGGGGCCTTTGGCTGATGCCGGTCATGCCAAGTCCCAGCTATCATAAATACGACGTGACGGACTATCTGGCGGTGGACCCCCAGTACGGCGATCTGGATGATCTCGGGGCGCTGGTTACAGCCTGCCGGCAGCGGGATATCCGGCTGATTGTGGACCTGCCGCTCAACCACACCTCCACCCTGCATCCCTGGTTTATCCGGGCGGTGGACATGATCAAAGCCGGCCGAACGGATGACCCCGCCCTTGATTACTACCGTTTCACCCGAGAGCCGGGGCCCAGGGACGTGAACATCCCCGGCACGGACTGGCACTATGAGGAGCAGTTCTCAGGCGGCGGGATGCCGGACCTGAACCTGGACAACCCCCTGGTGCGCCAGGAAATACGGGACATCATGGCCTTCTGGCTGTTGGACTGCGGCGTGGACGGCTTCCGGCTGGACGCGGTGACCAGCTTTTACACCGGGCATGATGAGAAAAACATCGCCTTTCTTCGCTTTTTGAAAAACACGGCGGAGGAGCTGAAGCCCGGCAGCTTCCTGGTGGGGGAGTGCTGGGCGGGGCTTGAGAAGATCGCGGAATACTACCAAAGCGGCATCGACAGCTTTTTCCTCTTCCCCGCCTCCCAGGCGGAGGGCTATGTGGCCGGCGCCCTTCGCGCCCGCAGGCCGGCGGAAAGCTATGTGCGCCACCTCAGCCGGGTGCTGGAGGCCATCCCAAAAGGGCGCCTGGCCCCCTTTTTAAGCAACCATGACACCGGGCGCACCGTGGGGCTGGTGCAGGGCCGGCAGGCGCCCCAGCGGGTCAAGTTCGCCCACGCCCTCATCTCCTTGATGGGGGGCCTGTGCTTCACCTACTACGGGGAGGAGATCGGCATGGCGGGCGCAGGGCCAGACCCCAACAAGCGCCTGGGCATGTACTGGCAGGAGGGGGACATCACTTCCCCGCCCCCCGGGGCAAGCCAGATTGAATACCCCTTCCCCAGCGTCAAAGAGCAGCTTAACGACCCTGATTCCCTCTTAAACTATATAAAAAAGCTGAACGCCTGCCGCCTGGCCCTGCCCGCCGTGGCGCTGGGGGAAACCGCCTTTGGCCCCCAGACGGAGGACAGCTGCGTGTTGATCCGCAGCCATCAGGGGGACACCGTGGTGATCGCGGTGAACTTCTCCCCCAGCCAAACCCGGCGGCTGCGCCTGCCGGGGCACCTCAGCCTGATTGAGGCGCTGGACACGGGCAGCGCTTCCTCTTCCCTTGAAATTCAAGGGGAGGACAGCCTCATCACCCTTCTGCCCTATGGCATCGCCTTCCTCCGGTAACCCGAAAAAAGCTTTCAGGCACAGCCCTGTTTCGCTTCCTGTGCATGGACAAATCCGTTTGGAAGTGATATCCTTCAACTACTCAGAAGGCACCGCCTTTTAGAGACAATAAAATCTGAGTGGACACACTCAACAAGAGGAGGACTCATGAGAAAATTCTTTGCGATTGTCTTATCTCTCACCCTGATGCTGTCCCTGGCCAGCCTGCCCGCCGCCGCCGAAGGCTTCTCCGGAGAGGTGAAAATCTGGGTGCCTGACGCCATGGTGGACCTGACCCTGGCCAAGGTGGAGGAGTTCAAGGCCGCCCATCCCGAGTATGCCGGTCTGACCGCCCTGGTGGAGCCTGTTGGCGAGGGGGATGCCGCCACCAACATGATCACCGACGTGGAGGGCGGCGCGGACATCTTCGGCTTTGCCCAGGATCAGCTGGCCCGCCTGGTGGCCGCCGGCGCCCTGGTTGAGCTGTCTGAAGAAAACGCCGCCATCGTCACGGAAGCCAACGACGCCGGCTCCGTGGCCGCGGTCACCCTGGGTGAATTGATGTTCGCCTACCCCATGACCAGCGACAACGGCTACTTCCTGTACTACGATTCCTCCGTCATCAGCGATCCTTCCACCCTGGAGGGGGTGCTGGAGCAGGCGGGCGCCGCCGACAAAAAGGTCTACATGCAGATCAACTCCGGCTGGTACCAGACCGCCTTCTTCTTTGGCACCGGCGCCATGGTCACCTACGAGGTGGATGACGAGGGCAACCTGGTGAAGGCCAATGTGGACTATGCTTCCGACAAGGGTGTGGCCGCCTTAAAGGGCATGATCGCCCTGGCCAATGACCCGGCCTTTGTCAACGGCTCCTCCGCTTCCGACGCCTCCAACTACGCCGCCATCGTGGACGGCGTGTGGGACAGCGCCGCCGTGCAGGCCGCCTTTGGCGACAACTACGCGGCCGCCAAGCTGCCCACCTTCACCGTGGACGGCGAGACCTACCAGATGAGCGGCTTTGGCGGCTTCAAGATGCTGGGCGTCAAGCCCCAGGTGGACGAAGCGAAGCTGGCCGCCTGCGATGCCCTGGCCCTTTTCCTGACGGGTGAGGAAGTCCAGTCCGCCCGCTTTGAGCAGTCCGGCTGGGGCCCCTCCAACCTGAACGCCCAGCAGCAGGACGCTGTGAAGGCGGACGCCGCCCTCTCCGCGCTGGCCGCCCAGCTGGCCTACGCCGTGCCCCAGGGCCAATACCCCAACGACTATTGGAGCACCGCCGAAGGCCTTGGCGATGACGTCATCGCAGGGCTGCTCAACGACTTGACGGACGATCAGCTCCTGGAGCGTCTGACCCAATTCCAGGATATCCTCTTAAGCCTTATCGCCCAGTAATCCTTTTTCCCGGGCTGGGGGCATGTGCCCCCAGCCCTTCTTTTCATCCTTCCCCAGGGGTTTGGACGCGAATGAAGAAGTGGGTGATGGCATGGCTGATTTGGAATACCTAAGCTTAGGCAGGGGGCAGCGCAGGCTTCAGGATTTGCGCCGCTGGCTGATAAGCCTGCCCAAAAGGATGGGCCAGGGCGCGCTCCGCTTTGTCCGGGGCCTTGCTGGGCTGATCAAAAAACTGGGCCTTGATATCGCGGACATCGGGCAGACCTTTGTAAAAGGCGACTGGAAAACCCGGGTCTCCTTTTTCATCATGGGCTTTGGTTCTTTTGCCCGGGGCCAGTTCTTCCGGGGGCTGCTCTTCTTCCTCTTCCAGGCGGTCTTCTTCCTGTATATCCTGTTTTTTGGCGGGGCCTACCTGGCCAAGATGGGCACCCTGGGCACGGTGGAAACCAGCCGGCAGGGCCGGGTCACCGTGTATGGGGACAACAGCTTCCTGATTCTGCTCTACGGCATCCTCACCCTGTTTTTCATCCTCGCCTTTCTCTACACCTGGCGGCTGAACATCAGACAAAACAAAATCAGCCAGCAGATTTTGGCCGGCGGCAAAAAGCTGAAATACGCCCGGGACGACGTTGCCGCCCTGGCGGACAACCAGTTCCATAAAACCCTCCTGTCGCTTCCGATGCTGGGGCTTTTCACCTTCACCATCGTGCCCATCATCTTCATGATTCTGGTGGCCTTCACCAACTACGACTACACCCACCAGCCCCCGGGGAAGCTGTTCACCTGGGTGGGCCTTTCCAACTTCAGAACCATGCTCTCCGCCGGCAGCGCCAACTATGGCGACACCTTCGCCCAGGTGCTGTTCTGGACCTTGACCTGGGCCTTTTTCGCCACCTTCCTCAACTATTTCCTGGGCATGCTGGTGGCCATCATGATCAACAAAAAGGGCATCCGCTTAAAGAAAATGTGGCGCACCATCCTGGTGATGACCATCGCCATTCCCCAGTTTGTCAGCCTCCTGTACGTCTCCCGTATGTTCGCGGCGGACGGGCTGATCAACAGCTATCTGATCAGCTGGGGCTGGATAAGCAAACCCTTGCCTTTCTGGACGGACGGCACCTGGGCCCGGATTACCATCATCATCATCAACATCTGGATCGGCATCCCCTACATGATGCTCATCGCCACGGGTATTTTAATGAATATCCCGGCGGACCTGTATGAGTCCGCCCGCATTGACGGCGCCAACGCGCTGCAGACCTATGCCCGGATCACGCTGCCGTATATGCTGTTTGTCACCGGGCCCTATCTTCTGACCAGCTTTATCGGCAACCTCAACAACTTTAACGTCATCTACCTTTTAACCGGGGGCAGCCCCCTTTCGCTTCAGCTGCGGGGCAACGCCGGGTATACCGATCTGCTGATCACCTGGCTGTATAAGATGACGGTCACGGACAGCGACTACAAGATGGCGGCGGTGATCGGCATCATCGTGTTTATCATCACCGCGGTCATCAGCCTGACGGTGTACAACATGATCCCGTCGGTGAGACATGAGGAGGATTTCCAGTGATGGTCAGGCAGGACAAAATTCCGGAAGTGGACATCATCATCGACCATGAGGCGGGCGTCATCCGGGAGCTGCCCCAGCCCAGGCTGCAAAGCCGCCGTCGCCGGGACAGGCGGGCCAACCGGGCGATTTATACCGTCCTTGTCATCATCAGCGTCATCTGGCTTGCGCCCTTTGTGTTTCTTTTGCTCCAGTCCTTCCGCTCCTACCTGACGGAGGACGGCGGCATGGTCAACTATCTGCTCCCCAAGGCCTTCTCCCTGGACAACTACCGCTTCCTCTTTCAGGACCCCACCTATATCCGCTGGTACACCAACACGCTGATCATCGCCCTTTTCTGCGCGGTTTTCCAGACGGCCATCGTGCTGTCCGTCAGCTACGCCTTAAGCCGCATGCGCTTTAAGGGCCGCCGTTTTATCATGCAGCTGATGCTGGTGCTGGGGATGTTCCCGGGCTTTTTAACCATGATCGCCCTTTATTTTCTGCTCAAGCAGTTCGGCCTCACCCAGGAGGGGGCCGTGCCGGGGCTGATCCTGATCTACACCGCCTCCTCCGGCATGGGCTATTACATCTCCAAGGGCTTTTTTGACACCATCCCCAAGTCCCTGGACGAATCCGCCCGGATCGACGGCGCCAACCGTTTTTATGTCTTCAAGCGGATCATCATGCCTCTTTCCAAGCCCATCGTCATCTACACCATCCTGATGGCCTTCATGGCCCCCTGGGGGGACTATGTGTTTGCCTCCTATGTGGCCTTTGGCAAGTCCGACAGCTACAACGTGGCCGTGGGGCTTTACCGCTGGGTGAACACCCAGGACTATCAGGGCTATTTCACCCGCTTCTGCGCGGGCGGCGTGCTGGTGGCCATTCCCATCACGGCGCTGTTTTTGATGCTGCAGAAATACTATGTCGAGGGCGTGACCGGCGGCGCCGTGAAAGGTTGAGGAGGGGCTTGAGATGGCAAGCGTAACACTGGAACATATCAAAAAGGTCTATGACAACAAGGTGGTGGCGGTTCAGGACTTTAACCTGGAGATAGCAGACAAGGAGTTTGTGGTTTTCGTGGGCCCCTCCGGCTGCGGGAAGTCAACCACCCTGCGCATGATCGCGGGCCTGGAGGACATCACCGAGGGCACGCTTAAAATCGGCGGCCGGGTGGTTAACGACGTGGAGCCCAAGGACCGGGACATCGCCATGGTCTTTCAGAACTATGCCCTCTACCCCCACATCAGCGTCTATGAAAACCTGGCCTTCAGCCTGCGCATCCGCAAGATCAGGCAGGAGGAGGTGCACCGCCGGGTGGTGGAGGCGGCCAACATCCTGGGCATCACCCAGTATCTGGACCGCAAGCCCAAGGCCCTCTCCGGCGGCCAGCGCCAGCGGGTGGCCATCGGCCGGGCCATTGTGCGGGAGCCCCAGGTCTTTTTGATGGATGAGCCCCTCTCCAACCTGGACGCCAAGCTGCGCAACCAGATGCGCGCGGAGATCATTCTGCTCCGGCGCCGGCTGGACACCACCTTCATCTACGTCACCCACGACCAGACGGAGGCCATGACCTTAGGGGACCGCATCGTCATCATGAAGGACGGCTTCATCCAGCAGGTGGGCACGCCCCAGGAGGTGTTCGACCAGCCCATCAACCTCTTTGTGGCCGGTTTTATCGGCAGCCCCCAGATGAACATCTTCAGCGCCAGGCTGGACCAAGAAAACGCGGGCTATCAGCTTTCTCTTCCCGGCATGCGCCTGACGCTGGACGGGGAAAAGGCGGAAAAACTCCGTGAGCGGGGTATAAAGAGCATGGAGGTGCTTCTGGGCGTGCGCCCGGAGCATATCTCCCTGCGCTTTGATAATCCGGACAACGCCATCGCCTGCACCTTAAACGTCAACGAGATGATGGGGAGTGAGCTGCACCTGCACGTGGCCACCCAGGAGGCGCAAAACCTCATCCTGCGCGTCCCCACCATGGACCTTTCGGAGCGCCACCGCGGGATGCTCGCTGCCGGCAGCCAGCTGCATTTTGATTTTGTCAGCAAGGTGATTCACCTCTTTGACCCCCAGACCCAGCAAAGCCTCCTGTATTAAAGGCTCCGGGGTTTATTGACAGGCCGGGGCAAATTGGCTACCATGGGCTAAGGAAAAAGGATAGCCAAGCAGCCGGCGCAGCCCGGCAAGGAGGAATTTGCATGAAGTATCTTCTGGGTATTGATCTGGGCACCTCCGGCACCAAAACGGTGCTGTTTGACGGCATGGGAAAGGCCCTGGCCTCCGCCACCCGGGAATATCCCCTCCACCAGCCCCACAACGGCTGGGCGGAGCAGGCGCCCCAGGACTGGTGGGAGGCCGCCGTGGCCACCATCCGGGAGGTGCTGGACACAAGCGGGACAGCGCCGGAAGCCATAGCGGCCCTGGGCATCTCCGGCCAGATGCACGGCCTGGTGATGCTGGACGCCGCGGGCCAGGTGCTAAGGCCCTCCATCATCTGGGCGGATCAGCGCACGGGCGAGGAGTGCGCGGACATTACCCGCCTGGTGGGCGCTAAGCGCCTCATTGAGATCACCGCCAACCCCGCCCTGACGGGCTTCACCGCCTCCAAGATCATGTGGGTTAAAAAGCATGAGCCGGAGGTATATGCCAAATGCCGCCATATCCTCCTGCCCAAGGACTACCTGCGTTATAAGCTCACCGGGGATTTTGCCACCGAGGTATCAGACGCCAGCGGCATGCAGCTCATGGACGTGCCGGGGCGCAGGTGGTCCCAGGAGGTGCTTGACAAGCTGGAGATCCCGGAAAGCTGGCTGGCAAAGGTCTATGAATCCCCGGAGGTGACGGGGCAGATCAGCCGCCAGGCGGCGGAATTGACCGGGCTTTCAGAGAAAACCCTGGTGGTGGGCGGCGCGGGGGACAACGCGGCGGCCGCCGTGGGCACCGGCACGGTGACGGACGGCCGCGCCTTTACCACCATCGGCACCAGCGGCGTGGTCTACGCCCACACCAATAAGCCCGCCATCGACCCCAAGGGCCGGGTGCACACCTTCTGCTGCGCGGTGCCCGGCGCCTGGCACTTAATGGGGGTGACCCAGGGGGCGGGGCTCAGCCTCAGGTGGCTGAGGGACAACGCCTTTATGGCGGAGCACGCCGCGGCCCGGCAGGCGGGGCGGGACGTGTATAACCACATGACGGACCTGGCCAGGGAAAGCCCCATTGGCGCCAACCGCCTGGTGTATCTGCCCTATCTGATGGGGGAGCGCACCCCCCACCTGGACCCGGACTGCCGGGGCGTGTTCTTTGGCCTCTCCGCCATGCACACCCGGGGGGACCTGGTGCGCGCGGTGATGGAGGGCATCAGCTACTCGCTGAAGGACTGCTTTGACATTTTGGACGGCATGGGCGCCAGGCCCGAGAGCATGCTGCTGACCGGCGGCGGCGCCCGCTCGCCCTTCTGGCGCCAGATGCTCTCCGACGTCTTCGGCTGCCCCGCCACCACCATCCAGTCCTCCGAAGGCCCCGCCCTGGGCGTGGCCATTCTGGCGGGGGTGGGTGCCGGGATGTACGAAAGCGTCCAGGCCGCCTGCGCCCAGATGATCACCACCGGGGAGCGGCTCACGCCGGACACGGAAAGCCACAAGGCCTACGCCGCCTATCACGGGCTGTACCAGGCCCTCTACCCCGCCCTGAAGGATTCCTTCCAGGTACTCAAAGACCTGTAAACATCAAAACCAAGGAGGCACCCTATGTCAACATTTAACAACCTTCCCAAAATCCCCTATGAGGGCCCCAAATCAAAAAACCCCCTGGCCTTTAAGCACTACGACGCGGGCCGGGTGGTGATGGGCAAGCCCATGAAGGACCACCTGAAGTTCTCCCTGGCCTGGTGGCA
>DAISYX010000061.1:0-10136 GCA_036825095.1 Clostridia bacterium
CAGGACGGCCAGACCGTCCGGCGACCGCAGAAACTCGGGATCCAGGCCCAGCTCTTTCATCAACACTTTGTTGTACCAAAAACCAGAGGCGGAATCGCACCAGGGAGCCGCGTAATTAACGCCCTCATACATGCCGGCATTGTTAAGCCTGGTTTGCCCCACATCCTCAAGGAAGCCTTCGGGCACACAATCAAGGATAGGCGCCAGGAAACCCGCTGAGGCCAACACAGGAATATTATCAGAATGCACCTGTGCCACATCGGGCGGATTGCCGCCGGCATTCATAATGGTCAGTTCTTTGACATTGTCAGACACCGGAACGGCAAGGATCTCAACGGTAATCCAGGGATAGGCTGCCTCAAATGCGGCGATGGTTTCCTGCATCGGAATGGCGGTGCCTTCTTCCTGTGAAACCCAGTTGAAAAATTGCAAGGTGACAGGTTCTTTGTTCTCTCCCAATGCCTGGCTGAAAGCAAGTGTGGAAAACACCATGACTAACACCATCAGGAGTGTGACAGATACTCGGGCTTTGCCTTTTTTCATTTCCGTATTCTCCTTATTTATCTGGATAGCAACCGTGAGTCAATCGTGTTCCGGGGTGGTTATAGATCCATATTGCTACCGCGTATGTTAAGGGCTTGGTGTTGTTTTGTCAACACGGCATTTGATCTTTTCATAATCTCACAGGTTTTGGATGCTTGCTTCCCCTTATATTTGATGCTACACTGCGCTAAGAGATACACAGGTTTTAAATCGCTCAGTCAGTAGAATATGGAGGATGTCATCATGTCCGCACAGGAAACCATCGCTGCCTTCCTCTCCAGGGCACGCATTGCTCAGGAGGCCGCCGCCCAATACACCCAGGAGGAGACGGACCTGGTGTGCACCGCTGTGGCCTGGGAGATGTACCAGGATGACAACATCAGGCAGCTGGCCCAGCTGGCGGTCTCTGAGACCGGCATGGGCACTGTGGCTGACAAGGTGCAAAAGCATAAGAACAAAGTCATGGGCGTGATCGATGATGTGAGGGGCGTGCGCTCCGTGGGCCTGATTGAAACGGATGAAAAGCGCGGCCTGCGCAAGTACGCCAAGCCCGTGGGCGTGGTGGCCGCCCTCACCCCGGTGACCAACCCTACGGCCACCCCCGCCAGCAACGCCGTTTCCATCCTCAAAGGGCGAAACGCGGTTATTTTCGCGCCCCATCCCAGCGCTAAAAAAAGCACCGCCCTGGCGGTGGAACTGATGCGCCAGGGCCTTGAGAAAATCGGTGCCCCCATGGACCTGGTTCAGGTGATTCCGGAGCCCAGCCTGGAGCTGACCGGGGAACTGATGAAGCAGGCCGACCTGGTGGTGGCCACCGGGGGCGGCCCCATGGTGAAGGCGGCCTATTCCTCCGGCACCCCCGCCTTTGGCGTGGGCCCGGGCAACAGCTGCCAGATCATCGCAGAGGACGCGGACCTCAAGGACGCCGCCAAAAAGATCCGCGCCAGCAAAAGCTTTGACTGGGCCACCTCCTGCTCCAGCGAGAACTCCATCGTGGTGCAGGCGGGCATCTATCAGGGGATGGTGGCGGCCCTCCAGGCGGAAAAGGCCCATCTGGTCACCGGCCCGGACCGGGACAAATTGAGGGAGGCCATGTGGAAGCCCAACAAGAAGGGCAGGATCACCATCAACCCGGCCATCGTGGCCAGAAGCCCCCAGGCCATCGGAAAGCTGGCCGGCATCACCGTGCCGGAGGACGCCTCCATGCTGCTGGTGGAGGGCCTTATGCCCCTGGAAGAGGACCCCTTTGCGGATGAGAAGATCTCCCCGGTGCTGACCCTGTGGCAATACGGGGACTTCAGCGAAGGCGTTGAGATTCTAACCCGCCTGACCAACCACGCCGGGCGCGGGCACTCCTGCGGCATCCACAGCTTTAACGAGGCCTACATCACCCACCTGGGCCTTAACATGCAGACCAGCCGCATCATGGTGCGCCAGCCCCAGGCGGCCGCCAACGGCGGCGCCTTCTTCAACGGCATGCCCTCCACTACCACCCTGGGCTGCGGCACCTGGGGCAACAACATCACCACGGAGAACATCACCTACAAGCACTTCCTCAACATCACCTGGCTGTCCGAGCCCCTCCCCCTCCACCGGCCAACGGACGAAGAGGTGTTTGGCGACTATCTTAAAGGGCAGACGCTGCGATGAAACTGTTTGAATATCAGGCCAAGGAACTTTTTGCTTCCCACGGCATCCCCGTGCCAAACAGCGCCCTTATCCATTCCCTGGATCAGCTGGACGGGGCTTTGGCCCAAACCGGCCTGCCCTGCGTCATCAAGTGTCAGGTGCTCCAGGGCGGCCGGGGCAAGGCGGGCCTGGTAAAAATGGCCCGCAATAAGCAGGAGGCCCGCCGGCTGGCGGAGGATTATTTCGCGCAGGTGCCCCGCCTAAAGGCCCTTCTGGTGGAGGAGGCGGTGGATTACCGCCAGGAGCTCTACCTGGGGCTCAGCATGGATGCCAAAAGCGGCCAGGCCATCCTGATGGCAAGCGGGGAGGGCGGCGTGGACATCGAGGAAGTGTCCCGCAGCGCGCCGGAGAAAATCCACACCCTGTCCATCGATCTTCTAAAAGGGCTTCAGCCCTTCCAGATCAACGACCTGGTGTATTCCCTTGGGCTTGAAAAAGCGGCCTTTCGCCCGGTGTCCGCGGTTTGCGCGTCCCTGTATCAGGCCTTTTGCCGCATGGACGCGGAGCTGGCGGAAATCAACCCCCTGTTCATCCTTAAGGACGGGCAGGCGGTGGCGGGGGACGGAAAGCTGAACATCGACGACAATTCCGCCTTCCGCCACCCTGAGTACCGGCAGGGTCCCGAGCATTTTGACAGCCCCACCGCCTATGAGGCCGCCCAGGAAGGCATCCCCTATATCGAATTTGGCGGGGATATCAGCCTGATGTGCGCGGGGGCCGGGCTGACCAACACCGTGTTTGACCTGGTCAACTTTGAAGGCGGCACCGTGGCCAACTATCTGGAGTATGGCGGCCCCAACTACACCAAGGCGGGCGTGGCCATGCGCCTGTGCCTGGCCAACAATCCCAAGGTGATCCTGATCGTCACCTTTGGCACCATCGCCCGCGCGGACGTGATGGCCGCCGGCATCGTCCAGGCCATTCAGGAATTAAAGCCCGCCTGCCCCATCGTCGCCTGCCTGCGCGGCACGGGGGAGGAACGGGTGGAAGAGATCTTCGCCCCCGTGGGGCTTAAGCAATACACCGATACGGAAACGGCCGTCCGCAAGGCGGTCGGCATCGCGGCACAGGGGGACAGGACATGAGCATTCTCATCGACCGCAGCACCCGCGTTCTGGTGCAGGGCATGACCGGCAAGGAAGGCTCCTTCTGGTCCCGGCACATGCTGGACCTGGGCACCCAGGTGGTGGCAGGGGTAACCCCCAACAAGGAGGGGCAAAGCTGCTGTGGCGTGCCAGTTTATCACAGCGTCCGGCGCGCCCTTCTGGCCCATCCCGCCACAGCCTCCATGATCTTTGTGCCGCCGCGCTTTGTGATGGACGCGGTGATGGAGGCCCTGGCAGGGGGCATCCGCCTGATTGTGACCCTGGCGGACGGCATCCCGCTGCACGAACAGGCGCGCATCCGGGCGGCCGGTCTAAAGGCGAACGCCACCATCATCGGCGGCAACACCTCCGGCATCATCAGCCCCGGCGCCGGGATGATGGGCAGCTTCCCCCACTGGATTGAGCGGGTGTACAAGCCGGGCCGCATCGGCATCATGACCCGCAGCGGCTCCCTGACCAACGAAATCGCCGCCATGGTGGTGGCGGAGGGCTTTGGCGCCTCCACCCTCATCGGGGTGGGCGGCGATCCCATCCCCGCCTCCCGCTTTGCGGAGTTCCTGCCCCTCTTTCAGGCGGACAGCCAGACGGATGCCGTGGTCATCGTGGGCGAGCTGGGGGGCAGCATGGAGGAGGAGGTCGCCCAAAGCCTGGAAAAAGGCCTGTTCACCAAGCCGCTGGTCGCCTTTTTAGCCGGCAGAACCGCGCCGCCCGGCACCCGGATGGGCCATGCGGGCGCCATCATCAGCGGGCAGTCCGGCACGGTGGCGGAAAAAACCCGCCTTTTGGAGCAGGCCGGCGCCCTGGTTGCCCAAAGGCCTCGGGATGTGGGGGCCCTGCTGGGGGATGCCCTGGCCAAAAGGGCCTGACCAGGATGGCAAATGATAAAAGAAGCGCTGGCCGCTTCGCTAAATACCTGTGGCTGATTTCAGCCCTTGTCATTATGATGCTGGCGGTTTATCTGCCGCTGCCTGAAAGCCTCCTGACGCTTGACAACGCTCAGCTGAGCGCCCCTGGCCGGGTGAGCATCGGGGTAATGCTGTTCTGCCTGGTGCTGTGGATAAGCGAGCCGGTCCCCTTTCACATCACCGGCTTTTTGGGGATGATTCTGCTGGCGCTTTTTAAGGCCGGCAGTTTCCCCGAGGTTATCCGCTTGGGTTTTGGCAATGACACCCTCATTTTCTTTATCGGCGTGCTCATCATCTCCGCCTGCGTCACCCGTTCAGGCCTGGGGCAGCGCCTGTCCCTTTTGGTGCTGCGGCTGACCGGCAACAAAACCCATCATATTCTTCTGGGGATGCTGATCGCGGGGGCCGTCATCAGCATGTGGCTCACCACCCTGGCCGCGGCCGCCCTGCTGGTGCCCCTGGCCCTTTCCATCGCCCGGGAGGCCGGGCTTAAAAAGGGCAAATCCGCCTTTGGCAAAGCGCTGTTCATCGCGGTGGTCTGGGGCTCTTTATTGGGGGGGCCTGCCACGCCCGCGGGCAGCGGGGCCAACCCTCTGGCGCTGGGCTTTATCCGGGAAATGCTGGGGATCGAGCTGAGCTTCACCGACTGGATGGTGTACGGCATCCCCTGCATGCTGGCGCTGATCCTGCCGGCCTGGGGCATTCTGCTTTTGTTTTTTAAGCCGGAAATCAAGACGCTTGGCAAATCCTCAGAAGACCTCAAGCGGGATTATTTGGCGCTGCCGCCCTTAAGCCGTGATGAAAAATCCACGCTTGCTATCTTCCTCCTGACGGTGCTGCTCTGGCTTACCGGCAAGCCCCTGGGCCGTCTTTTGGGGATGAGCATCCCCACCTCCCTTCCGGCCATCCTTGGGGGCTGCCTGTTTTTTCTGCCCGGGGTGTCCAGCGTCACATGGGATGAGGTGCAAAAGGACATCTCCTGGAGCGGCATCCTGCTGATTGGCAGCGGCATCTCCCTGGGGATGCTGATGTATCAAAGCGGCGCTGCCCAGTGGCTGGCCACGCTGCTTCTTTCAAACATCGCCTCTCTCTCTGCCTTCAGCCGGATTCTGGCGGTTATTCTGATTGTGTCTGCCTTAAAGCTGGGGCTTAGCAGCAACACCGTGACCGCCACCGTGGTGATCCCCATCATGATCGCCCTGGCCGGCCAGCAGGGCCTTTCGCCCCTGGGCCTGGTCATCCCGGCCGCCATGAGCATGAACGCGGCCTACATCCTGGTTACCAGCAGCCCCACCGGGGTGATCCCCTACTCAACGGGCTGGTTTTCCATCCGGGATATGGCCCTGCCCGGCATCCTGATGACGCTGGCCGCCACGGGGCTGACGGGCCTGGTTTTGTATCTCATCGGTTTATTCACCGGAATATATTAGGAGGACGCGCGCATGGAACTAAAGATCAAGGGGGCGGGTTTTTCCATTCATTACAAAGGCCGCAGGGTTTTTGAACACAGCGGGGAAAACCCCCTGATCTATGTGGGGCGGGGGCAGGAAGATATCTCCTGGCATCTGGGGAATTTCCATCTTCAGGATGAGATCACGGAGCGCATCGGGCTGCGCCGCTTTGAGGTGCGGAAAACGGGCGGGGAAATACGGGCCAAGTTTCTCACAGAGGACGGCGGGGATGGCTATCTGCTGACCGTCCTGGAGGAGGAAGGGCGGCTGCGCGTCCGGGGCGCCTGCCTTGTTAAAGCGGGCTATAACCGCCTCTGGTTTGGCCTTTGCGCGGACCCGGACGAGAAGGTCTGGGGCCTGGGCGAGCAGTATTCCGCCTTTAACCTGCGGGGGCGCCGTTACCCCGTTTTCACCATGGAACAGGGGGTGGGGCGCAACAAAAAAACGCTCACCACCTTTCTGGCCGATCAAAGGGACGGGGGAGGCGGCGACTACTGGACCACCTATTACCCCCAGGCCACCTTTGTCACCTCCCACTGCTGCTATTTCCACCTGGACGGCTTTGGCTACGCGGAGGTGGACCTAAGACAGCCCCGGCGCCACGGCATCCACCTGTGGCAGATGGATTTCTCCGCGCTGCTGGGCGCGGCGGAGGACTATCCGGCGCTGCTTCATTCCCTGACGGAAATCACAGGCCGCCAGCCCCCCATGCCGGACTGGGCCTTTGAGGGGCTGTGGCTGGGGCTGCAGGGGGGCAGCCAGGTGGTCAGACAACGGGTGGACCGCATGCTTGAGGCCGGCACCGCCCTGAGCGCCATCTGGACCCAGGACTGGGTGGGGCAAAACATCACCTCTTTTGGCAAGCGCCTCCGCTGGAACTGGCGCTGGAATCAGGAGCGCTACCCGGACCTCGTGGAGGATATCGCCGCCCGGCAGGGCCAGGGCATCGCCTGGATGGGCTATATCAACCCCTATCTCTGGCAGGAGGGGGACCTGTTCCGCGAGGCGGATGAAAAGGGCTATCTGGTCAAAAACCGGGACGGCGGCAGCTATGTCCTTGATTTTGGCGAGTTTTTCGGCGGTTTTGTGGATTTCACCAATCCGGCTGCCGCGGCCTGGTATCAAGGCATCATCCGGGAGAATATGCTCCGCCTGGGCCTGCGGGGCTGGATGGCGGACTTTGGCGAATATCTGCCCACGGACTGCGTGCTGCATTCAGGAATGAACCCGATTGAGGCGCACAACGCCTGGCCCACGCTGTGGGCAAAGGTGAATTATGACGCCCTGGCAAACAGCGGCCTTTTGGGCGAGGTGGCCTTTTTCACCCGCTCAGGCGCCGCCCACACCCAGCGCTATTCCCCCATGATGTTCGCGGGAGACCAAAACGTTGATTGGTCGGAGGATGACGGCCTGCCCAGCGTCATCAACGCGGCGCTTTCCCTGGCCATGACGGGCTTTGGCATGTTCACCTTTGATATCGGCGGCTACACGGCGCTGTTTGGCAATAAGCGCAGCCGGGAGCTTTTGCTTCGGGGCTGTGAGTTCGCGGCCTTTACCCCGGTGATGCGCAGCCATGAGGGCAACCGGCCGGACATCAACCACCAGTTTGATACGGATGAAGAGACCGTCGCCTTTTTCTCCCGCTTCTCACGGATTCATCAGCGCCTGGCCCCCTATTTAAAAACCCTGGCGCGGGAGAACTGCGAAGGGGGCATCCCCGCCATGCGCCCGGTGTTTTTCCATTATCCACAGGATGAAAAGGCCCAGACCGTCCCCTGCCAATACCTTTTGGGCCGGGATATCCTGGTGGCCCCGGTGGTCACAGAGGGCGCCACACAGCGCAGCCTTTATCTGCCGGAGGACAGCTGGCTGCACCTCTGGAGCGGCCAGGTTTTGGGCCAGGGCAGCCACACCCTGCCCGCGCCCCTGGGCGAGCCCCCGGTTTTCTTCCGGGTGGGGAGCGAGGCGGCGGGCCTGGCGGAGGCGCTTAAAACCATCCGGTAAACCGGCTGAAAAGCCGCTGCCGCCGCTTTTTATTCCCCCGGCTTCCCACAGCAATGCTTATGCTTTTTCCCGCTGCCACAGGGGCAGGGCTCATTTCGGCCGGGCTTTCGCACAGGCACGGAGGGGCCCGGGAAGGGAATCAGCTGGCCTTCAGGCGCCGGGGTGGCAAAGGGCGGCGGGGGATTGTTCCCGCCGAAAGCCATGTTGGTCTTCCCTTGAAACGCCCGCATTTCACTGGGCGTGTGGCCGCAGTTCTCGTGCATGCGGGTGTTGTTGTTGAGGTCCGCATACAATTGCAAAAGTTTGTTGCCCTCTTTCAGATTTTTCGGGCTTGCCCCGTAATCATTCAAAAGATCCAGAAACAGGTCGTCGTCATATCCCGTCTCTCTGATATTCAGGGAAATTTCCATCATGAATTCTTCCAGATCCTCACGGGCCATGCCGCTGGCCAGCAGGTGGGAGGCCAGACGATTATAGTAGATGCTTTTCTCCACATAGTCGTCGTCATCATAGCGCAGCAGTTCCTCCCTGGCCGGCAGATACCAGGGCTTGCCCTGCTGTGCGCTCCTCACCTGCTCAAAGGCGTCATCGATCAAAAGGGAATAGTCCACCACATAGTCCTCGGATAAGGCATTATAATCTTCCTTGCCCAGCAGCCGGCCCCTCTTGTCCAGAATACTGAAGCGGGAGTTTTTGGCATAGCTTAAAGCAAGACCAAGCAAGGAGAAGGCGTGCCGGCTGATTTGCGGCTCATCCCGGCAGTAGAGCTCGTGGACAAGCCCCATGGGCACCACGCCGTACAGGTTGGCGGCGCTGCAAAAATACTGGATGATAGCAGGCCAGCACTCCTCGGGGAGCGCGATAATCTCCATCATGCCCTTTAGCGCAGCGATGTCTCCAGCACTATCCCAGTCAAAACCTGCGCCTATGATTTCCCCTGAGGCGCGGATCACAAGCGGCTCAGACGTATCTTCCTCCAGCGCTTTGATCATGCGGCAGTTAAACTGCATCTGTGGAGAAGCCAGGCGATAAACCAACGTGTTCCCCGTGGCAAAACCGGTGTCCTTGAGCGCAATTTCACGCATGGGAAGGGTGGTTTTTGTGCGGTTGGTGCTGTATTTGACCGGGGGCTTACCCTTAGGCTGCTTCTGCGGGCTGAAGGAAGGCTGCTTGACCATCCCCAGTTTCCAGGCCGATACAATGGCCTCGTGCAGCGCCAGCAGCGTTGCATCCTGTCCAATGCGCAGATGGCGGTAAACGCCGCTGTCCCACGCAACTGAAATAATATAAGAACCCATTCAACACCCTCCCTGTTGACCGGCGCAGATATCCCTGTTCCGACTGGTATTAACAGAGTAGCACGCATGAGAGAAACATACCAATACTACTTGACAGGATATATTATGCGTCATATATTATTATCCAAAAGAGGTGATGGGATGGACCCGCAGCTGAAAAGGGGCCTGACGGATGCCTGTGTACTGGCGCTCTTAAGCCGGGGGGACTCCTATGGCTACAGGCTGATGAAGGACGCGGCAGGGCTGATGCCGCTGTCCGCCTCCACCCTCTATCCGGTGCTGCGCCGGCTGGAGGAGGCGGGGGCGCTTCTGGTCTACAGCCAGGAGCACACCGGCAGGCTGCGCCGCTATTACCGCATCACGCCTGAGGGCAGGGCGCAGCTGGCCGCCTTTGTAAGGGAGTGGGAGGCGCTGGGCAAGGTCTATGCCTTTATCAAACAGAGGGAAGCGGAAAACCAAGAGCACCCCGACAAGGAGGAAGCAGGGCATGAAACGTGAGGAATACCTGAGGGATTTAAAGCTGAAGCTGGAGCAGGACGATTTTGCCCAGGTGGAGGAGGCCATCGCCTACTTTAACGACCTGCTGGAGGATCGCATGGCGGAGGAGGGAATGAACGAGGAGGCCGCCGTGGCCCTGATGGATGCCCCGGATCTGGTGGCCAGCCAATTGCGGGAAGGCCCGGAGAAGGCGGCGGAGGGGCCCCAGGATGAGCCCCAGGGCCCCAGCTGGCGCAGCACAGTGGCCCAGGCGGACCAGGTGCGCCGCATCCTGCTGCGGGACCGGAACATGCGCCTTACGGTCATCGGGGAAAAGCGGGAGGATATCCTCATCCGCCATCCGGAGAGCGAAAAGGTGCGCTATGCCTTTACCCTCTCAGAAGGCCGCCTCTCGCTGACCCGGGAGGAGCTGCCCCTCACCTGGCAGCTGTTTTTCTGGGACGGCCTGCCCCGGGAGATGCGGGAGGTGACCCTCAGGGTGCCCCTTGATCTGGCGGCGGAAATGGACCTGCGCACCTCAAACGCCAGGCTCACCTTAAGGGATATCACCTGCTGGGGCAGCCTCACCGCCGCCACCAGCAACGGGGCCCTAAGCCTTGAAAACATCAGCGCCAAAAGCCTGAGCATAAAAACCAGCAACGC
>DAISYX010000062.1:0-10042 GCA_036825095.1 Clostridia bacterium
TGTCAAGGTCTGAGGGCACCATCAGGCGCTCCCGCACCTTGCCGTTGATCTGCACGGCGATTTCCACCAGGTCCGCCTGGAGGAAGTTTTCGTCATAGCCGGGCCAGGGCTGGCGGTGGATATAGCCGCCATAGCCCTGGGCCTCCCAGATCTCCTCGCAGATATGGGGGGCGACGGGGGAGAGCAGGAGGAGCAGCGCCTTAAAATCCTCCGCGGTGATGGCGCTCTGCTCGTAAAAGGCGTTCACCAGGGCCATCATCTGGGCGATGGCGGTGTTGTACTTCATCCGCTCATAGTCTTCGCCCACCTTTTTGATAGACTGGTTGACGATCACCCGAAGGGCCGGGCTTTGGCCCTGGCGGCTGTTGTCCGCCATCTCCTGCAGCCGCCACACCCGGTCTAAAAAGCGCCGGCATCCCCTGGCGCCGCTCATGCTCCAGGGGATGGCCTGGTCAAAGGCGCCCATGAACATCTCATACAGCCGGAAGGCATCCGCGCCGATCTCGTCCACCAGCACGTCCGGGTTGATCACATTGCCCCGGGATTTGGACATCTTCTCGCCGTTTTCCCCCAGAATCATCCCGTGGCTGGTGCGCTTCTGATAGGGCTCGGGGGCCTTCACCTGGCCGATGTCATGCAAAAACAGGTGCCAGAAGCGGCTGTAGAGCAGATGCAGCGTGGTGTGCTCCATGCCGCCGTTGTACCAGTCCACCGGCATCCAGTAATCAAGCGCCTCCTGGGAGGCGAAGGCCTCCTCGTTGTGGGGGTCGCAGTACCGGAGGAAATACCAGCTGGAGCCCGCCCACTGGGGCATGGTGTCCGTCTCCCTCTTGGCGGGGCCCAGGCATTTGGGGCAGGGCACATTCACCCAGTCCGTGATGGCGGCCAGGGGGCTTTCGCCGGAGTCCGTGGGCTCATAATGCGCCACATTGGGAAGCGTAAGCGGCAGGTCTTTTTCTGGAAGGGGCACCACGCCGCAGGCGGGGCAGTGGATCAGGGGGATGGGCTCGCCCCAGTAGCGCTGGCGGCTGAACACCCAGTCCCTTAATTTATAGTTCACCTTGCGGCATCCCAGGCCCTCTTTTTCCAGATAGTCCATCATCACCTGCTGGGCTTCGCGCCAGGGGAGGCCGTCCAGAAAGCCGGAGTTGACGCAGACGCTGTCCTCAAAGCCCACATAGGGGGCTTCCTGCACATCCCCGCCGGAGATCACCTGGCGGATGGGCAGGCCAAAGGCCCTGGCGAACGCCCAGTCCCGCTCGTCATGCCCGGGGACGGCCATGATGGCGCCGGTGCCGTAGGACATGAGGACATAGTCGCTCACCCACAGGGGGATCTCCTGGCCTGTGGCGGGGTTGATGGCATTCAGGCCCTTTAATTGAACGCCCGTTTTTTCCTTTTGCATCTCGGTGCGCTCAAAATCGCTCTTGTGGGCGGCGCGCTCCCGGTAGGCCAGCACCTCTTTGAGGTTCTGGATGCGCTCTGCCTCCTGGTCAATCAGGGGATGCTCGGGGGAGAGCACCATGTAGGTGGCGCCAAAGAGGGTGTCCGGGCGGGTGGTGAACACCCGCAGCTTCTGACAGCTATGGGGGATGACAAAGTCCAGCTCGCAGCCCTCGCTTCGGCCAATCCAGTTGCGCTGCTGGGCCTTCACCCGGTCGATAAAGTCCACGGTGTCAAGCCCGTCCAGCAGCTTCTGGGCGTAGTCGGTGATCTTCAGCATCCACTGGCTTTTCACCCGGCGCACCACCTCGCCCCCGCAGCGCTCGCAGACGCCGCCCACCACCTCTTCGTTGGCCAGGCCGATCTTGCAGCTGACGCACCAGTTGATGGGCATCTCCGCCTTATAGGCCAGGCCGTGCTCATAGAGCTTCAGGAAGATCCACTGGGTCCACTTGTAGTATTTCGGGTCGGTGGTGTCCACCTCCCGGGAATAGTCAAAGGAAAAGCCCAGGCGCTTCAGCTGCCGGCGGAACTGGCTGATGTTGTCCGCGGTCACCTTGGCGGGGTGGACATGGTTGGCGATGGCGTAGTTCTCCGTGGGCAGGCCAAAGGCATCCCAGCCGATGGGGTAGAGGACGTTATGGCCCTCCATCCAGCGCTTGCGCGCGATGATGTCAAGGGCAGTGTTGCTGCGGGGGTGCCCCACATGCAGGCCGGCGCCGGAGGGGTAGGGGAACTCAATCAGGCAGTAGTATTTGGGCCGGCTTGGGTCAAGCACCGCCTTGAAGGCCTCCCGCTCCTCCCAGATGGCTTGCCACTTGGGCTCGATTTTTCTTGGGTTGTAAGGCGCTGACTGCATGCTGGCCCCTCCTTTTTGATAACAAGGCAAGTATAGCCAGCCAAAAGGGCTTTGTAAAGACAGGGGCTTTAGGGCCATTCCCCGTTTTCATCGAAATAGCGGGACAAATTCTCCGCCTGGCTTACGATCCCCGGGTCAAAGCCCAGGTGCGCCAGCAGCCTGATGGCGTTGCGGCCCCGGGCGGGGCCGGGCTGAATCCGGTAGCTGAAGCGCATCCCTTCCCGGGCGATATCCTCTGAAAAATGCGCGTTGCCGTACTTCTCCTCCAGCAGCGCCACCAGCTCCACATCGTGGGTGGCGTTGATGACCAGCATGTTTTTGCTGATAAAGCTGGTGAGCACGGCGGTGGAGGCCGCGATGCGCTCCACCGTGTTGGTGCCCCTGAGGATCTCGTCCACCAGGCAAAACAGGGGCAGCCCGGGCGTGTCCGCCGCCAGGTTGATGCGCTTTAGGGCCTTGATCTCCGCGATATAATAGCTCTCCCCCGTCAGCAGGCTGTCCTTCATCGCCATGGCGGTCATCACCCGGGCCCGGCAGAGGCGAAGGCTTTCAGCCCGGCAGGTGAGGACGGTCTGGGCCAGGATGGCGTTGACGGCCAGGGCCTTGATGAAAGTGGACTTGCCCGAGGCGTTGGAGCCGGTGATAAGGGTGCCTCGCTCCCAGGCGAAATCGTTGGGCACCGGATCATCCAGCAGCGGGTGGGCCAGCCCCTGGGCCAGCAGGGCTTTTTCCTCAATAAAAACCGGCTTGCAATAGGCCGCCGTGCCGCGCCAGGCGGCGATGGCAATCTCCGCGTCCCGCTCCCCCACAAAGCGGTACACCCGGCGCAGGGCCTCTATGTTCCGGGTCACCTTGCCGCTTATTCTGCACAGGCTTACCATGTCCAAAAGGAAGAAGATTTTATAAAGGTCCACCATGAAGCCGAAGTTGGGGTCCGCCGTCCGTTCCATCTGGAAATAGGGCAGCCAGCGGTTCAGGCTGTTCAGGGCGCGGATGTCCTCCTGAAGCCGGTCCAGCTCCGGCTTAAGCGCGGGGATTTTCAGCTTTGACAGGGCCTTCCCGCCCGCCAGCACCCTTCCTAAGTGCCTAAGGGCCCCTGCCTGGCCGTGATAGCGCATGTCCGTGCGGTAGTGGATGAACATATTCAGGCCAAAGGCGGGGATCAGCGCAAGGAGCAGCGGCGGGAAAAAGAGGCCCGTTATCAGGAGCAAAAGGGGCAGCGCCGCCAGCAGATAATAGCGCCAGGGGTGCGCAGGCAGGTTAAAGTCCGGGTGAAACAGGTGCCGGGCCGCGCCATGAAAGGAAGCCCTGCCCACCTTGCGAAGCGCCAGCTGGCAGTCAAGGCGAGCCTCCTCATCCGCCTGAAACAAGCTGATGCGCGCCTCACGGGCCGCCAGCGCCTCCCCGCAAAGGCCGGTGTCCCGCAGCAGATCGTGGAGGACTTCAGCCCCGGCCACGCTCTGGCAGAAGTTCATCCGGCTTAAAACCGCGTCCATGTCCAAATCCCGCCAGGTGCTGTCATCCACCAGGCCCGCATAGGGCTGACTGTCCCGCCTTAAGCGGTGGTATTCGCCGATGTCCGCCAGCACATCCTCGTCCAGGGCGCGCTGGCCGGGCTTTTCGCCCCACTGGGCCTGCAATTGCCTGCGGGCGGCGCGGCGCGTGAAGAAGGGCAGCCCAAAGAGAAGGGCTGCCGCCGCCGGGATGAGGAACAGGGGCCAGAACGGGGAAACAGGCATCCTCATCTCTCCTCTCTCTTAGCTAAACCAGCCAGGCGGGCACATACCAGTTTTTCCGGTCGATGGGCAGGGGCTCCTGAATCAGGCACAGCACGTTGCCCGCCCCGATGTCCACCTTTAATTCCGCCATCCCGTTAAATTTTTCCGGCGTTTCCACCGGGGCCAGGGCGCCGAAATGCCGGGCGGCGTCCCGGCCGGGGGAGGCGGTCTTTTTGATTTCAATGGGGTACAGGCTGCCGTCCTGAAAAATCAGCAGATCGATTTCCCGCTGGTCTCTGTCCCGGTAATAGAAGAGGGGCGGCTCCTTGCCGGCGTTTAGGTAGCTTTTATAAATCTCGGAAAAGACATGGCTCTCAAAAAACGCGCCGGACATGGCCCCTTTCTCCAGGGCCTCCGGGTTGCCCCAACGCAAAAGGTAGGCCGCCAGACCGGTGTCCAGAAAGTGCACCAGCGGCATCCGGACCACGCGCTTAAGCGCGTTGTTGCTGTAGGGCTGCACCAGGGCAATCAGGTGGGAGGAGACCAGAAGGGACAGCCAGCGCTTGGCCGTGGGGGCGGTGATGCCCACCGCCTTGGCCAGGCTTTCATACACCACGGGCCGGGCGGTGTTGGCGGCGCAGGCGGTCATAAACTGATAAAATTGCATGGCGTCCGCCACCTGGGCCAGGTCCCGGATATCCCTTTGCAGGTAGGTGTCGGTGTATGAGCGGTAGTAGGTTTCCCAGTCCATGGCGCTGTTGGCGTGGATTTCCGGCATAGAGCCCTTGAATATCCGGGCGTAAATGGTGTTGAGGTCCCGGGGGGGCACCTCTGCCATGCGGGATAGGAGCCTGTCAGGCTGGGTGGTATAGGGCAGGCTGGGATAGCCCAGGATTTCCGCGTCTGAAAGCCCCAGCAGGCCTATGATGCCCACCCGGCCCGCCAGGCTTTCGCTGACGTTTTTCATCAGCTCAAAGGCCTGGCTTCCCGTCATCCAGATATCCCCCTTGCGCTTGTGGGCGTCCGCATGCATTTTCAGATAGGGCAAAAGCTCCGGAGCGTACTGGATTTCGTCAATCAGGACAGGGGGATGATAGCGCTGCATAAACAGGGCCGGATCATTTTTGGCCAGCAGACGCACCCCCGGGTCGTCCAGGGTGACATACCTGCGCTCTGGCCCGGCCAGGTGCCTCAGCAGGGTGGTTTTGCCCACCTGCCTTGGCCCGGTCACCAAAAGCACCGGGAACATGCCGGAAACCCGGCGGACGGTATCCTCCATGGCGCGCTTGATATACATAGGGTCACCCTTTCACACGAACTCTGTCAGAACTAAAACATGATATTAGTTTAGCCGAAATTCCTGTTTTGTCAAGGTCTGCCGCCGGATCAACCGGCCCTTTCTACGCGTATGATATAATCACAGGACAAACAAGCGAAGGAGGGCTTTGGGGCATGAAGTATAACAAGCTGCCGGGCACCAGCCTGCTGGTGTCACAGATCAGCCTGGGCACCATGATGTTTGGCGGGCAGACCAATGAGCAGGACAGCCTGGCCATCCTGGACTATGCCCATGGGGCGGGCATCAACTTCTGGGACACGGCCAACATGTACACCCAGGGGGAGAGCGAGCGCATCGTGGGCAAGGCATTAAAGGGCCGGCGGGAGGATATTCTGCTGGCCACCAAGGTTTTCCACCCCATGGGGGAGAAGATCAACGACCAGGGCCTCTCCCGCCGGGCCATCCTTTCGGCGGCGGAGGCCAGCCTGCGCCGCCTGGACACGGACTATATTGACCTGTATTACCTGCACGCGCCGGACTACGACACCGGGCTTGAGGAAACCCTGGAGACCATGACCGGCCTGGTGCGGGCGGGCAAAGTCCGCTATGTGGGCATCAGCAACTACGCCGCCTGGCAGATCGCGGACGTGCTGGCCCTGTGTGACAAGCGGGGCTATGTGCCCCCGGTCATCACCCAGAACGTCTATAACCTGATCACCCGGGGGGTGGAGACGGAGCTTATGCCCTTTATGAAGGCCCATAATCTGGGCATGGCGGTCTACAACCCCTTTGCCGGCGGCATTTTAACCGGCAAGCATCAGGCGGGAAAGCCCGCTGGGGACACCCGCTTTGCTACCAATGAAATCTATTACCAGCGCTACTGGTCCCAGGAGAACTTCCGGGCGGTGGACCGGCTGGCGGACATCGCCCAAAAGGCCGGCATCAGCCTGGTGGAGCTTTCCATGAAGTGGTGCTTAAGCCGGCCGGGGGTGGTGAGCGTCATCAGCGGGGTGAGCAGGCTTTCCCAGCTGGAGCAGAACATCGCCGCGGCAGGGGGCGATCCCCTGGGCCAGGACACCCTGGAGGCCTGTGACGGGGTATGGCTGTCCCTGGCGGGCACCCGGTTTCAATACAACCGCTAAGGAGGCTTTTTATGAGACGCAAAGACCGCGAGATGGACCGGGCGTTCGGGCTTGAAGTGATTGACAAGGCTGCGTATGGCGTTTTAAGCCTGGCGGAAGACGAGGGCAGGGCGTACGGCATCCCCCTGTCCATTGCCCGGGAGGGCGATACCCTGTATTTCCACTCGGCAAAGGCCGGGAAGAAGATCGGCCTGATCCGGGACGGCATGCCGGTGCACGTCGTCTTTGTGGGGAACTGCCAGGTGCCCCGGGGGATGAGCGCGCAGGAAGCCGCGGAAGCGGCCAAGACCCCGGAAACCTTTGGCCTGCTCACCAGCAGGCTTTTTACCACGGAGTTTGAGTCCGCCATGGTGACAGGCGTTATCAGAAGCCTGTCAGCAGAGGCGGAAAAAACGCGCGGCCTTTTGGCGATCGCCGAAAAGTTCACCCCCCAGTGGATGGAATATTTTCCCCAGGCCATAGAAAGCGGGCTTCAGTTTACTGCCGTGTACGCGGTGGATATCAAAGAGATAACGGCGAAGCGGAAGAAAGTGGATGCTTAAAGCCGGGAGCTGGTGACAAGACCTTGACAGCCAGAAGGGCCCTCTCTATACTTTTCGTATGCAGCATCTTCGAATAACCGCTGCCATGAAAGGGGATTCCATGCGCAGAATGCTGGCGGCCCTCCTGGCGATTATCAGCCTGGCTTTGCCTGCTTTGACAGGGGCGGAAAGTGATGCCGCCGCCTTTAAGGAGGCCATCTACGCCATAGAGGCCGGGGACGCCCCGGACTTGACCGCGGACTGCAAAATCACCGTGGCCTCCAAGGGCTTTACCCTGCCCCGCCTGACGGACCGGGACTGGGACAGCTACTGGAAGGGGGAGCCCAGCGGCAAAACCGTGGAGGTCTCCTGCCCTCAGCCCGCCTACGGCCTTTATATCTGCTGGCTGGAGGAGCCCCGGGCCTGGACCCTCTCCCAGATGGTAGACGGCAAATGGCAGGAAACCACCTTTGAGCCAAGCGGCCTGATGCATGAGTATATCCCCCTTGAGGGCGCCACCAAGCTGCGACTGGCCCCCCAGGACAGGCGGCCGGACTGGTTTGGCATGTCGGAGTTGTTTGTGCTGGGGGCGGGGGAAGTGCCCCGCTATGTCCAGCGCTGGGCGCTGCCGGACGACAGCTGCGACCTGATGGTCTTTGTGGCCCATCCGGATGACGAATCCCTCTTTTTTGGCGGCGCCATCCCCTATTACGCGGGAGAGCTGGGGAAGGACCTGGTGGTGTGCACCTTTACCCCGGGGCACCGGCTGCGCAAGGCGGAGCTGCTAAACGCCCTGTGGCTGATGGGGGTCAGGAACTACCCGGTTTTCGGCCCCTTCCATGACAGCTATTCCTCAAAGCTGGACACCGCTTACAGCGAGTATGGCAAAACCAAGGTGCTGAACTTCGTCACCGCCCTGTTTCGCCAGTACGGCCCCCGGGTGGTGCTCAGCCATGATGTGAACGGGGAGTATGGCCACGGCATGCACCGCCTGTGCGCGGACGCGTCGCTCAAGGCCTTTGACTACGCGGCGGACCCGGGGAGACATCCGCAAAGCGCGGAGGAATTCGGCACCTTTCAGGTGCAGAAGCTTTATCTGCACCTCTATGAAGAAAACCCGGTGGTGATGGACTGGGACATCCCCCTTGGGGCCTTTGGCGGGCTCACGGGCTTTCAGATGGCCCAGGCCGGCTATGGGGAGCACAAATCCCAGCACCGCTATGCCCAGTATCAGGTGGAGCCCAGGGACAGCAAAAATTCCAGCTACCATTTCGGCCTGGCGCGAAGCGTGGTGGGGGCGGACACAAAGCTTGATGATTTTCTTGAGAATACGGAAGGGGCGGTTCTGCCATGAGGATTTTGGTTACCGGCGGGGCGGGCTATATCGGCTCCCACACCTGCCTGGCCCTGCTGCGCGCGGGGCATGAGGTGATAGTGGTGGATGATTTGCGCAACGCCCATCCCCAGGCGCTTGACCGGGTGGAAAAGCTGGCGGGAAAGGCCCCTGCCTTTCACCAGTTTGACGTCCGGGATGAGGCCAGGCTGGACGCGGTGTTTGCCCAGGCGCCCATTGACTGCGTGATTCATTTTGCCGGGCTTAAGGCGGTGGGCGAATCGGTGGAAAAGCCGCTGGAATATTACCAGAACAACCTGATGAGCACCCTTAATCTCTGCCGGGTGATGGGCAAACACGGGGTCAGCCGCCTGATTTTTTCCTCCTCCGCCACCGTCTACGCCCCCGACAGCCCCATGCCGGTGGATGAGGAGGCCCCCCTGGGCTGCACCAACCCCTACGGCTGGACCAAGCTGATGGGGGAGCAGATTTTACGGGATCTAAGCCAGGCAGACCCGCAGTTTTCCTGCGTGCTGCTGCGCTACTTCAACCCCATCGGCGCGGACCCCTCCGGGGAGATCGGGGAGGACCCCAACGGGCTTCCCAATAACCTGATGCCCTTTATCACCCAGGTGGCCCTGGGCAAACTGGACCGGCTGCAGGTGCACGGGGATGACTATGACACCCCGGACGGCACCGGGGTGCGGGACTATATCCATGTGGCGGACCTGGCCCAGGGGCATCTGGCTGCCATGGACTACGCGATGAATCACCCGGGCTGCGTGGCGGTTAATCTGGGCACGGGGCGGGGCTATAGCGTGCTGGAGCTGGTCCATGCCTTTGAGGCGGTCAACGGGGTGAAGGTGCCCTATTTAATCGGGCCCCGCCGCCCCGGGGATGTGGGCACCGTCTACGCCAACCCCCAAAGGGCCAGGGCGCTTCTGGGCTGGGAGGCCCGGCTGGGCATTCAGGACATGTGCCGGGACGCCTGGCGCTGGCAGCGCCAGAACCCGGAGGGCTATAAGGGCCAGGAATAAAAACAAGGATAAAAAAACAGGGATGAAGCCCAAAGGCTTCATCCCTGTTTTGACGGGGGAAGCTTACTCCCCTGAGAACAGCACGCTGTTGATAACGCCCTCCAGGTACTCCTGGCGGCCGGAGCCGGGCAGCGGAGCCTGACCTTTGGCGATGGCCAGATCAGAAAGCTCCGTCAGGCTGGCCTTGCCCGCCCGGATTTTGCGGCCCAGGTCGGAATCAAAGGAGGCGTAGCGCTCCTTGACAAACTGGTCGATGCGGCCGTCCTCAATTATGGCGGCGGCCTTGATCAGCCCCAGGGCAAAGGCGTCCATGCCCAGGATGAAGCCCTCCGCCAGGTCGTTAAGGGTATAGGAGGGGCGGCGGTTTTTGGCGTCGAAGTTGAGGCCGCCCTTCAGCCCCCCGGACTTGAGGATCTCATACATCGCCAGGGTGGTCTCATAGACGTTGGAGGGGTACTGGTCGGTGTCCCAGCCCAGCAGGTCATCCCCCTGGTTGGCATCAACGGAGCCCAGCATGCCGTTCATGGCGGCCACCCGCAGATCGTGCTGGAAGGTGTGGCCCGCCAGGGTAGCGTGGTTGGCCTCGATGTTCAGTTTAAAATCCTTGTCCAGGCTGTACTCGCGCAGGAAGGCGATGGCGGTGGCGGCGTCAAAGTCGTACTGGTGCTTCATGGGCTCCTTGGGCTTGGGCTCGATGTAGAAGGTGCCGG
>DAISYX010000063.1:0-9766 GCA_036825095.1 Clostridia bacterium
CATCTGCTCCTCCCTGGCGGTCACCAACACCATGCGCAACTCCCTGGTGATGGGCATCGGGCTGAGCTTCGTGACGGCGCTTTCCAGCCTCACCCTGTCGGCCATGCGCAACATCATCCCCCACCGGGTGCGGATGCTGGTGCAGACTTTGGTGATCGCGGCCTACGTGATCTTTTTGGACCTGCTGCTAAAGGCCTATTTGCCGGATATCTCCAAACAGCTGGGGCCCTATGTGGGGCTGATCATCACCAACTGCATCATCATGGGCCGGGCAGAGGCCTATGCCCAGCAGAACAAGCCCGTGGCCTCCATGCTGGACGGCCTGTTCGCGGGCCTGGGCTACACCCTGGTGCTGATGATCATTTCGCTGATCCGTGAGGTGATGGGCTTTGGCACCCTCTTTGGCATCAACGTAAACGTCCTGAACCTGCAGACCTGGACCATCATGATCATGCCGCCGGCGGCCTTCTTCATCATCGGCGGCCTCATCTGGGGTCTGAGTGCCCGCGCCCTGCGCAGGGCAGGAAAGGAGAAAGAAGCATGACGCCGCCTATCAGCCCATGGATTATTTTCCTGGCCTCCATCATCACCAGCAACATGATCCTGGCCAACTTCCTTGGCATGTGCTCCTACCTGTCCGTCTCCACCGAATACAAGACCGCCAACGGCCTTGGCATGGCAGTGACCATGGTGCTGGTTTTGACCTCCGCCCTCAACTGGCTGGTGTATGAGTATGTGATTGTGCCCCTGGGGCTGGTCTATTTGCAGTATATCATCTTCATCATGGTGATCGCGGCCCTGGTTCAGATCCTGGAGATGGCCATGGACCGGTTTTTGCCGGAGATGCACGCAAAGCTGGGCATCTTCCTGCCGCTGATCACGGTGAACTGCGCCATCCTGGGCGCCACCCTCTTTCAGGTGATCCGCCACTACGACTTCCTCCAGTCCGTGCTTTTTGGCCTGGGTTCCGGCCTTGGCTGGTGGCTGGCGATTGACATGCTGGCCGCCATGCGGGAAAAGCTGGCCAAGGTGAAGCTGCCCCCCGGGGTCTCAGGCCCCGCGCTGGCCTTTATCATCACGGGCGTGGTGGCCATGGCCTTCATCGGCTTTTCCGGCATCTTCGTCATCCAGTAAGGGGAGGGGCTTATGGATTTCATGATTGTGGCAAAAACCGTGGGCTCCCTGGCCCTGGTGTCAGGCGTTCTGGCGGTTATCATCTCCATCGCGGACAAGGTGCTTAACAACTACGGCCAGTGCAAGCTGGACATCAACCAGGGGCAAAAGCAGCTGACCGTGGAGGGCGGGTCCTCCCTGCTGTCCACCCTGGCGGGGCAGAAGATCTTTATCCCCTCCGCCTGCGGCGGCAAGGCCACCTGCGGGCTTTGCAAGGTGCAGGTGCTCTCAGGCGTGGGCGCGGGGCAGGTGCTGCCCACCGAGGAGCCGTACCTGAGTGAGAAAGAGCGGGCGGAGAACTACCGCCTGTCCTGCCAGATCAAGGTTAAAAGCGACATGCAGCTGCTGATCCCCGAGGAGCTCTTCAACATCCGCGAGTTCATCTGCGAGCTGGTGGAGCTGGAGGATATGACCTATGACATCAAGCGCCTGCGGCTGAAGCTGCCGCCGGGGGAGGAGATCTCCTTTAAGGCCGGGCAGTTTGTCCAGCTGTACAGCAAGCCCTACGGCAAGGTGAAGGAGGAGGTCTTCCGGGCCTACTCCATCTCCTCCAAGGCCTCGGAGAAGGACCATCTGGAGCTGCTGGTGCGCCTGGTGCCGGACGGCCTGTGCACCACCTGGGTGCACACCGCCCTGAAGGTGGGGGATCAGGCGCGCGTCTCCGGCCCTTATGGGGAGTTCTACCTCCGGGGCGACTGCGAGGAGCTGATCATGGTGGCGGGCGGCTCCGGCCTGGCGCCCATCCGGAGCCTGGTGTATGACGTGATTGAAAAAGGCCTGCCCCATAAAATGCGCTTCTTCTTTGGCGCCAACACGGTGAAGGACCTTTACTACATGGAGGAATTCGCCCGGATTGAAAAGGACTATCCCCAGTTTACGTTCATCCCCTGCGTAGCCACGCCGGAGGCGGAGGCCAACTGGCAGGGGGAGACCGGCTTTGTGACGGTGGCGCTGGAAAACCAGGTGGACAGCGGCCAGGGCAAGGAGGCCTATCTCTGCGGCAGCCCCGGGATGCTCAGCGCCTGCATCCGGATTTTAAAAAGCAAGGGTTTCACCAGCGACACCATCTTCTTTGACGAGTTTTAAGGAGGGCCCATGAAAGAAAATCCCAGGGACGCCCTGCTGCGCATCGATATGGAGGCCGGCCGGCTGATCAAGGACGGCTTTTTGGGAACCGACCCCCGCCCCCTTTCCGAGATCATCTCCCAGGACCTGGACACCCTGGCGGCGCTTGAGGTCAGCCACGTGATCCTGGGGGAGGCCATGCGCCAGCTGACCCGCAAGGGCATGGCCGCCATGGGGGAAGAGGTGGATACGGGGGAATATCTGGTCAAAACAGAGGAGTACATGGGCTGGCTGGGCTGCCCCTTTAAGGACGCCCGCCGCGCCGCCAAGCGCAACACCCGGGTGACGGACAAGGCCACCGGCCAGCAGATGCGCTGGAGCGACCTTTCCATCCATTTGATTGAGGAGCACGCCTTCTTCCAGGGCAAGGGCTCCCCCTTCCGGCTGGAGCCGGAGGCGCTGGCGGCCTTTTTACGGCTGCCCCGGCCGGATCGCCCGGCGGAGGCATGAGTACAAGGGCTTGCCAGGCTGGCAGGCCCTTTGGCTATCGTTGACAGCGGCAGCCATCAAGGGTAAAATGATTTACATAAAGATTGCTAAAGTATTAAGCAATTATGAAGGAGGTGCCCCATGACGCGGATTAAACGCTTGATAACGCTGGCACTGGCCATGCTGCTTTTGCTGGGCCTGCCCTTGGGCCTGGCGGAATCCGCAGCGCCGGACGCGCTGATGTCCTCCGAGGAGGAAGGCCTGCCGGATGAGGACTTCATTCCGGAGGATATGATGGTGGACGAGGAGGACGCCCCCCTGGCGGAAACGTCTTCACCGCCCGCCGCGGTGATCGCGGAAACGCCGGACCCCCAGGCCGAGCCCACCGAAAGCCCCGGGCCCCAGCCGGTGCCCACCCTGCCGGTCACAGAGGACAAGGACATGCCCGCCCTTAACCCCCAGGCCCAGGCGGAGGGCATTGTGCGCCTGCCGGAGGGCACGGCCATGTTCGAGCTGCCCTCCAGCGAGTCCTCCGTCCTGATGCAGCTGGATTCCGGCGCTTTGCTTGTGGTGAAGGCCCTGGGCCTCAGCTGGAGCAAGGTGGAAAGCGGGGGCCTGGAGGGCTATGTGCCCACCTTCGCCCTAAGCTTTGGCTTTGGCTCCCCCCAGCCCGGCCTGGCCGTGGTGACGGCCCCGGGGGGCAAACTGACCCTGCGGGAGGAGATGACCACCAAGTCCAAGGCCCTGGGCACCGTGCCCAGCGGGCGGGCGGTGGTGCTGCTGGCCAAGGGGAAGACCTTCTCCCTGGTGCGCTTTGAGGGCAAGGAAGGCTATGTCCTAAGCGCTCATTTAGAGGAGGAGCAGGCGGACCAGAACTTAGGGATGCTGGTTGAAGTGGTGCCCGCCACCGGACGCACCACCGCCAATGTGAACTTAAGGGCGGAAGCCAACCGCAAGGCCACCTCCTACACCACCATCAAAAGCGGCAGCACCGTGATCGTCAAGGACACCAAAGACGGCTGGTCCCTGATTGAGTATGAGGGCTACCACGGCTATATGATGGCGGAATACCTGAAGCGCTGGGAGTAGTTCCCCCTCCCTTCAAGCGTTTTTATCCGGGGGCTTTCCACAGCGAAGGCCCCCGGCCTTTGGGGGAGATCACAGGCGGGCGTTTTGATCAGCCCGCGTTTTTGTTTGACAGGAGGAAGGGATGAGCGACCACCGCCGGGGTGTCCTGATGCTGCTGGCCACGGCCCTTATCTGGGGGGCCGGTTTTGTGGCGGCGGAATATGCGCTGCTCTCGGGCCTTAAGCCCCATACCATCATGGCGCTGCGCTTTGCCATCGGCGCCCTGGCCATTGGCCTCATCTACCACAAGCGCCTGAGGGGAACGGGGCTGGGGGTGATCAAGCGGGGCTTTTCCGCCGGGGTGCTGCTGTTCTTCGCCTTTTACACCCAGATTTTGGGGCAGGAGCTGATCTCCGTGTCCGCCACCGCCTTTTTGACCGCCACCAACGTGGTGATGATTCCCTTTATCCTCTGGGCGCTGGAGCGCAGGCGCCCGGCGGGGCGGGTGTTCGCGTTGAGCGCCATGACCCTCACCGGGGTGGCCTTTTTAAGCTTTCAGGGGGAGGGGGCGGTGGGCTATGGCCTGGGGGAGTTTTTGGTGCTGCTGTGCGCGCTGCTGTTCGCGGGGCACATCGTGTTTTTAGGGCGCTACTGCCTGCTGGATGATCCCGCCCGCATCACCTTCTGGCAGCTGGCGGGGGCCGCTGTCACCGCGCTTTTGGTGCTGCTGTTCAGGGGGGATCCCGCCACGCCTGCCCAGTGGGGCCAGGGCATCTGGCCCGCCGTCTACCTGGGCCTTTTTTCCACCTGCCTGTGCTATTATCTGCAAACCTGCGGCCAGCGCCATGTGCCCCCCGCACAGGCAGGCATCATCATGTCCATGGAGGCGGTGTTCGGCACCGTCTTCTCCCTGTTTTTGGGGCTGGAAACCATGCGCCCGGGGATCGCCATCGGCGGCGGGCTGATCATCCTGTCGCTGATCCTGATGGAGCGCCGCGGCGCAAAGCGCGCCTGATGCGGCCGGGTCCGGCAGCGGCATATTCAGCCCCGTTGCCTTAAGCGGAGGGCGCTGAAGGGCTAATGGACCTGGGGCTCCCCTAGGTGAAAAAGCTCGTACCAGTGACCCTCGCGGGGGGTGTCCATCGCCAGGGCGATGCCGGCGTCCCCTGTGGCGGGATCAACAATGCCCACATAAAAGGCGCAGCCCCCTTGGGGAATGGAAGGATCATCGATGCGGGTGAGCGTTTGAACGGTGCTGCCCGGCAGCACATCCCCCAGGCGCATATCAAGCCGCAGCACGGTTTCCCCGCCGTCCGCGCCGATAACCATAAGGCTGGGGAACCAGTCGAAATAAAAGGGCGCGATGCCGCTGTTTTCCCATGTCAGGGTGATGTTCAAAGAGCCGTCGTCATTGAGCTCCGCCTGGCTTTCCGAAACCCGCAGGCGATAGCCCACCACGCGGTTCACCTGGTCCAGCGCTTTTTGATGTTCGCCGTCGCGCTGGATATCCACAAAGCTGCCCGGCCCGATCCAGCTGGTGTGGGAACGGACAAACAGGACTATCGTCTGCTCCAGCATGTCCTCTTCCAGGAAATCCGTCTTCTCATGACGGGTTGACAGCTCGCCGCCGATGGGCGCTGTCTGCCAGGCGTCAGGCATGGGGACAAGGGCGTCCGTTTCATCCGTTTGGTCATAATCCCCGCCGGAGAGGATCCATTCAAGCCATTCTTCCGTTGAATCCAAATCGCCCGCGGTGTCGTTGTACAGCCCCATGTTGTATTGGCCGGCCTGCGCAAAGGGCCTTCTCATCATCAGTTTGGCCAGCGGAAAGGCGTCCAGGTAGGGCGTGATATAAAGCGCTCGGATTGACGCCAGCGGCATGGGCTTCAGGCCGCTTCTGATATGCCACTCTCCCCAGTGCCCCAAAGATCCCAGCTGCACGAATGCAAAGAAGGCATCCTGCCCGTATCGCTCACCCAGCGCCCTGATCGCCTTGGCGTGGGCCTCAATAATCATGGGGTTCTCATAATTGGGGCTGTATCCCATGCCGTAGGAATTGTCATAGGCCTGACCGTCCTGACCGGTCTTCTGCCAGAGCCAGTCGGGGATATCCCGGTGCTTTTTGTCCGCCGGGCTGTCCATGACAAAGCGGAAGATCACCTGCTTTCCCTCCTGCCGCCACCGGTCCAGCTGGTTGACCTGCTCAAAGGTTTCAAAATCGTATACGCCCTCCTTCGGCTCAAAATCCGCCCATAAAACCGTGGCGTACACCAGTGAAAAAGGCTGCTCATGCCCCTGGGGATCACTGGCCCAGACGACATTTCCCATATAGGGATTGACCAGTTCCCGCTGGCTTAAGGGATAGGAAAGGGTCAGGGTGAGGGCGGAGGAGCTGGAGGGAAACGTTAAAAGAATAATCATCGCCGCCAGAGAAACCGCCAGCATAAGGAGCATCGCGCCTTGGATGAGGCCGCGGCTGTGTTTCATTGCGTCACCTCTTTTCTTAGTCGATATAGTCGCCATGATACTGCACCAGCGTCACGTCATTCACCTGGTCCATGGCGCGGATGGCATCCAGGAAGGCCATCCCGCCGCGTTTCACACGGATTTCAATGGCCATTTCCACGTCCTGTTTGCGCATGGTTTTAGATTTGATCTGGTAGGGGTTTGTGCCAAGCGCCCGCCGGATGGTTTCATCAACGCCCTCTCCGGTATAGTGAACCAGCAGGATATACACCTCATCCCGGGCGTGTTTTCGTCTCTTGAAGATCATCAGCAGCGCGCCCATGATGACCAGCGCAATCAAGGCGATATAGAACATCCCGGCCCCTACGGCGATGCCTGTCGCCACGGCCATAAAAAGGAACAGCAAGTCCATCGGCTCCTTGACCGCGGTTCTGTAGCGGACAATGGAAAGCGCGCCCACCATGCCAAGGGACAGCACCACATTGGACTGGATGGTGACGATGATGACGCAGGTCATGATCGTCATGCCCGCCAGAGACAGCGCGAAGGAATGGCTGAACACCACGCCTGAGAATGTCTTGCGGTACAGCAGGTAGATCAGAAGCCCCACCAGCAGCGCCAACAGAACATGGGCCGCGGCCCTGAATATGATTTCCGGGGAAGTCCCCTGTAAAAAAACGCCGGATTCCAGCACCGATTTTTTAATGATGTCGTTGAAGGTCATCGGGCCGTCCATTGTAGTCCCTCCATTCTGTTGCTGCTCTGGGTTCTCACGGCTGCGTCACATCCCAGAACGTATTTTGAGGCCGCGGTCATGATGCTGGACCGGGGCGGCAAGAGCTTCCTGACGAGCGAGGGCAGAAAAGTGGTGAACTTCACCTCCATGATCATCCGGTCGCCCGGCAGCACCTCCATGGCAGCCGCGGATCTGTCAAACAGATTGAATGCGCCAAAGCCGGCGCGCACATGCTTGTCAAACGTGATCCGCACATCGCCGGGCTCAAGCGCAAAGGGTTCCCGGTCATAGTCCACCACCACCCGGGGGCGCATGAGCCGGGAGGTGCACTCGTAGTAGAACTCCTGCTTCAGGTTTTCCCGGCTGTTCTTTAGAAAACCATAGTCGCCGTCAATCAGCGCCTCTGTTTCCCAGCGCGTCAGGGGCGCTGATTCCTTCAGGATATATTGTCCCACCTTGTTTTTGCGCTCCAGCAGGATTCGTCTGTCCAAGTAGTTATACAGGCGGATCCGGTATTTGCGGCGCAGCAGGATTCCCATTTCCTTTTCATCATAAGAGGAATTCCAGTAGTCATCAAAATAGAGGCTGCGGATCATATACTCTCCGTCAGGCCCGGCGTTGGGATCCCTGGGGATCATCCCCATCATCCGCGCCCTTAAAAGGGCCCAGTCCGGTTTGTTGATGAAGTACTTCAATTCATGGCGGTAAACGGCGGTCATTGCGGATTAATCACCTGCCCATCCTCTGTTATCACAAAGCGCCGCATGCCGTGGTGCTCGCCGGTGTCTGTGTAGACATGGTCAAAGGCTATCTGGGAGTTGCCCCGCTCATCTGTCGCGATGACGCGCCAGTAGTAGGTTCCCGCATTCAGCGGAGGCATTTCCGCCTCCAGGGCCAAAAAGCCCGGGCCCTGGGAGAAGACCAGGACTTCCCGCTCAAAGGACCAGTCGGATGCCACTTCGACCTGATACCGAACCAGGTCGCCGTCAAAGTCGTAGGCGTCGTCCCACGACAAAAGCAGGCCCGACTGGCTCTTCTCAACATCTCCCAGATAAAAGGGCATCGGTTTGTCCAGGGAATCCAGGTAGTATTGGTAAGCGCGCTGGGTATCGTTTGGCAGGTTTTGGTGTATCGGCTCCAGCTCCTCAAAGGTCATTCCCAGGTGAATGCTGTCCGGCATGCGGTGTGTGAAGGGGTCCACCACAACCCGGTACTCCTGGATGAGCTGCGCGATCCGCGCGGGGGTGATGATCTGGCGGAGATGTTCGATTTTCTCCGCCAGCATTTGTCTAAATAAGGGCAGGCGGAACATCCGGTTGAAGAGGACCACGCTCCAGTAATTGGAGATGCCCTTGGTCCAGGACGCTTCGGCCCATTGGTTTTTCGTCAGCTCATCCTCATAGTAGGAAAGGGCCCCATCCCCATCCCATAACAGGTAGTACCATTTTTCACTGTTCACAGGGCTGTACAGCAGATAGTTCTGCGCATCGCTGTCAGGGTTTGCCATTAAAAGATTAAAGGCCAGGTAGCTCATCAGGTTATCCGCGTCAAAGTAGCGCGCCACCACCTCCTCTATGGGGATGCCGGGGTTGTTGACCGCTTCCAGCATGGCGATCAGCTTGGTATGGTCCTGGCCTGTTTTGGGCTCAAAGACGGTGCTGAATGCCTGAAGGTCATATTCCGGGTCGTTAGCCAGGCGAATCTTGTCCTCTTCCCGATAGAGCTCAGACATGTTCGCCTTATAAAGATTTCCGTTGCGGCTGAGCGAATGATTGCGCAGGTATCTGCCGTTTGGCAGTTCTACCTGGGTGAACAGGCCGTAATCCATAAAAGCCTGGTCCGGGGGAAACTTGGTCTCGTCCTTGATAAAGACATGAACAAACTGGGTGCGCAGGCTTGCCAGGTCGGGAACATCCTGTATAAGCCTGAAAAAAAGCATGTTGCGCAGCCTGGTGGGATCACTGGGGTGCTTGTTGATCGCGATCGCTTTCTGCCCGCGCCACAGGCCTGCGTTGTCATACAGATCAATGCGGTAGGATTTTTGGGGATAACTGGTGCTGGTGCGCCCGCGGACGTTGATGGTGGCGTTGGCCTGAATTCCGCCAAAGCCGATTTCCCCGGGCAGGGGCCCCCGCTCATCGCCCACCTGAAAAAGCAGCTCCGTTTTGATCTTTTCTGCGCCGACCATCCCCTGGGGATTGATATACGCATTGACCTCTTCAAAGGTATGGTCGGTCTTGTCGGCGGCGTTGCCCTTGCGCACTGTTAAATAGAAGTAAACCACAGAGGTCCCGTCTGAGGCATGATACAGCGAGGCGTCGTCTATAAGCGGCAGCCCCTTAAGGTCCGGCGGCGCGGTCTTGGCCACCTCCGTCGCCTCCTGGGGCGCCGGTTCCGGCGCAGGGCTGTCATCCGTACAAGCGGCGAGCGTCAGGCAGATGATGAAAAGAAGCGCGCTTAAAAGAAGGTAGCTTTTCTTCATATTCCTTCTCCCTTCTTCTCCTCCGGATTCGCCTGGCGCTCTGCCCTCGCGCGCCAGGCGAAGCGTTGGATTAAATTGGCTTTTCCCTCCGAGTGATGCTGCGACAAAACGGGCTGGCCGCAGTACACGTGGAAATCGATGTTCCTCACGTAACGCATCAGCCTGAACAGCCCCGTCAGGTGCATGGCGACCCCTGCCACGGCCAGGCCCATGCCGTCATAGGCGCCCGAACTGTTCATCGTATACAGGGTAATGCCCAAGTTCAGCCCGAAGAACACCCGACAGGT
>DAISYX010000064.1:0-9709 GCA_036825095.1 Clostridia bacterium
CGGATGACCAGCCCTTTTTTGTGTGCCTTCGTTTTTACTTGCCCAGGGCCTTTTTCACAGCGCTTACAATGGCCATCAGCGCGCCGCCGCCCACGCCGCCGCCCAGGATGCTGGCGATGATGCCCTCGACGCTCAGGTTCCCGCCGTTTGCGGCGCCGACCCCCAGCAAGCCCAGCAGCTGCCCGCCCAGGCCGCCGCCCAGGATCCCCGCGAGGCTGTTCCCCAAGGTGCCCAGGGACAGCTTGGGCGCCGCCTTCCCCGCGGCGTTGCCGCCCACAAGGCCTGAAACCAGCTGGATAATGATCTGTATAATGCCTGTCATAATATAATCACCCTTCTTTAATCACTGTGCCTTTTCCCGGCACCCGGGGATTATACACAAAAAAGCGCGTTTTAATTATCCTCCCAGGGGTTTTGGGTGAAGGCCCCGCTGCTGAGGAAGACCTCCGCCCGCCTGAGCAGCTGGCGCACGTCCATAAAGGACAGCCTTTTCATCGCCTGGTCATAGGGCAAAAGCTCCGCCGCCACCACATCGCCCGTGTAAAAGCGCTGGGAGGGGTCAAAGCTTGCCAGAAAATAGTAAAAATGCTTGAGCATCCCCCGGCCCTGGGGATAGACCAGCTCCCCTTCAAAGCCCGGCACGATCTCGGCCCGGATGCCGGTTTCCTCATAGATCTCTCGAAGCGCCGCCTCTTCGTTGCTCTCCCCGTTCTCCACATGGCCCTTGGGAAGCCCGGTGTTGCCGGAAAGCTCCGTCACCACGGCGTAAAGGCGCTGCCCGTCTTTTTCGCAAAACAGCACGGCGCCGGAGGAATACTCATGGGCATAGCCCGCGTAAAGGGCCTGGCGGGTGAGAACGCAGGTATAGAGCATCACCCCGCCGCCGCTGTCCCGGCTTTGGGACAGCTCAAAAAGATTGCGCTGATAAAAGCCCAGCGTCTCCACCCCGGTGTCGGCCCAGAGGCTTTCCAATTTCAGCGAGCAGAAGGTTTCCACCAGCAGCCGCCGCCCCATGCCCCGCTGCCTGAAGCGCGGGTCCACGGAGAGCACCAGCAAGCGCCCCTTGCCCGCATCCTGCTCCTCCACCGCGATGACGGCCACCACCGTGCCCATACGCGCAAAGCCATAGACATGGTATTGCCGCATAGAGCGCCAGCCGGTGAGCATCCGGGCGTACTGGCTTTTATCCAGATGCCGGGTGCAGGGGGCCAGAAGCCCTGCCACCCCGGGCATCTCCAGCTTGTTTTTCAGGCTCATAAACACTGTTTTGGGCCGTTGCTCCGGCCTCACATCTGCTTTTTCCAAGGACACACGCCTTCTCCTTTTTCTGTTTTACGCTGTATGCTACCACTATAGTGAAGGCGCCGCCGCCTGTCAATTGCCTGAGATTTAACGCCCTGTTCTTTTTCAGCCCCGTCTTTCATGGTATAATACCCTTTGAAATCCTAAGAAAGCGGAGGGGCGGGGTGCATCAGGAAGCGTTGAAGGAATCTTGTGCCGTGCTGGGCGGGCTTAACACCCCCGTGTTTCTGCTGGATCAGGAGGGGCGCTGCCTCTTTCCCCGCCAGCCGGAGGCCTTTATCCTGCCGGAGGATCTGAAGCCGGAAGGCTGTCAGGCGCAAAACGGCTATTTGTTTTTGCGCCTGCCTCTGCTCTCAGGGGAAGTGCTGGCGGCCAAGGATTCCCCGGGAGCCGCGGATTTTCTGCGCCTAGCCGCCGCCATGATCCTGGCGGTCAACCAGACCCACGGGGTGGACAGGGCGCTGGACAGCGCCTTGGGCCGCCTGCTTAAGGGCAGCCTGACCCCTATGGAGGAAGCGGGCCTGATCCGCCAGCACCAGCTAAAGGAGCATTTGCCCCGCTGTGTGCTGCTGATCACCCTTGAAAAATCAGGGCCCCAGGGCGCCAAGGCGCTGCTGGCGGAAGTGCTGCCCACCCAGGAGGCGGATCTCCTGGTGGCCATGGGCCCCCACAGCGCCGCCCTCATCCGGGATATGTCGGAGGTGGACGCGGAGGAGATGGGCGAGTACGCCGCCGCCTTGCAGGACACCCTGATGAACGAGTTGGGCCAGCAGGCCGCCATCGGCATCGGGGAAACGGTTTCCAGCCTTCCGGCCCTTGCCCAGTCCTATGAGCAGGCCCGCACGGCTTTATCCTTAAGCCGCTTTTATCCCCAGGAAACGGGCGTGTATGAGCACCGCCGTCTGCTGCTGGAGCGCTTTTTAGCCCAGACGCCCCGGGAGACGGCGGCCCGGTTTTATCCCCTGCTGTTCAGCCGTGAAACCGCAAAGCTCCTAAACGAGGACATGCTTAAAACCATCACCGTGTTTTTTGACAAGGACCTGAACCTCTCCGATGCCTCACGGGAGCTTTATATCCACCGCAACACCCTGGTCTATCGCCTGGACAAGGTGCAGAAACAACTGGGCCTTGACCTGAGAAAGTTCCACGACGCGATGACCTTTAAATTGCTGCTGGACCTGAAAAAACGCGCCAGCATTCCCTCCGGCACCGGCCCGGAAACGCCGGGGAAAGGAAAACCATGAAGAACAAACGCCGCGCCCCCTGGCTGGCCCTTATTCTGGCCGCCCTGCTTATGATGCCCCTGCTGAGCGCTTCCTCCTTCTGGCAAAGTGCCTCACAAACAGACAGGGACACCGTCACCATCTCCCGTGAGGAGTATGAGCGGCTGAAGCAATACGAGCTGCTTGACGAGGTGAAGAACTATGTGGACACCTATTTCTTTGAGGAGCCGGACCAGCAGCTGCTCATGGACGGCGCCATCCAGGGCCTGCTGTCCGGCCTGGGGGACGCCTACTCCTTCTATTACCCCCAGGAGGCCTGGGCCCAGATGCATGAGGAGGATGAGGGCAAATACGCGGGCATAGGCGTGCAGATGCTGGGAGACTATGAAAGCGGCGCCGTCACCATCACCCGGGTTTTCCGAAACACCCCGGCGGAGGCCGCCGGCCTTAAAAAAGGCGACGTTTTCCTGACGGTGGAGGACATCCAGGTCACCACCGCCACCATGCAGGACGCGGTGAACGTCATGCGGGGCATCCCCGGCGAGGCGGTCCACATAGAGGTGGTGCGCCAGGGCGAGGTGCTGCCCTTTGATCTGATCAAGGCGGAGATCATCGTCAACCGCGTGGAATACATGATGCTGGACGACAAGGTGGGCTATATCATGCTCTTTGAGTTTGCCGGCGGCAGCGCGGAGGCCTTCACCACGGCTTTTGAGGCGCTGAAGGCCCAGGGCATGGCGGGCCTGATCATTGACCTGAGGGACAACCCAGGCGGCTGGGTGGATGACGGCGTGAAAATAGCGGATCTGTTTTTGGACCGGGCCCTGCTCTATTACGCGGAGGACCGGGCCGGCAGCCAGGAGAAGTTCTACACCACCGACGGCAAGGACGACCTGCCCCTGGTGGTCCTGGTGAATGAGAACTCCGCCTCCTCCTCTGAAATTGTCACCGCGGCGCTCAAGGACTATGACAGGGCCATCGTGGTGGGCGAGCAGACCTTTGGCAAGGGCATCATCCAGTATGTCATCCCCCTGTCTGACAACAAATCCGGCTTCCAGTTCACCTATGCCCAGTACTTCTCCCCCCTGGGGAACAAGGTACATAAGGAAGGCGTCACCCCCCATATCCTGTCCGAGATGCCGGAGGAGCTAAAGAGCGTGTTCTTTGACTTTGGCAGCCTGGAGGACCCCCAGCTGGCCCAGGCCTATGAAGAGATGAAAAAGCTGGTTCACTAAGTTTTTTAGAAATCAAAAGGGAGGGCTGCCGTGGGGGTGCCCTCCCTTTTGATAAGCGTTAATAAGGGTTTACTGCTCTTCCATGTCCTCATAGGGCTGCTGGGGGCCAGCCACGTTCTGGCGGATGGCCCGCAGATCGTTAAGCTGGGCTGCCAGGTTGGCGTCGATGTGCTCAAGCAGGCTGCCCAGCTCCTGCTGGGTCTGGCTGCGCAGGGCCTGGGCGTGCTGGTTGGCGTTGTCCAGCAGCTCCTGGGCCTGGGCCTCCGCCCGGGCCAGGACGGTGGTTTTGCTCACCAGCTCGTCCGCCTGGGCCCTGGCGTCCTCGATCATGTTCTGGGCCCGGGCCTGGGCGTCCGCCAAAACCGCGTTTGACTCCTCCTCCGCCTTGGCGCGCAGATCCGCGTAGTAGCTGTCCGCGTTTTGCTTGGTGGTCTGGGCGTAGGCGTTGGCCTCCGTCACCATGCCCTGGGCCTGGTTCTGGGCATCCTTCATGGCCTCGTCCGCCTTGTGCTGGGCGTCCATGATGATGTGCTCCTCGTTGTCCACGATCTTCTGCGCCGCGTCCAGCTGAGGGTCATAAGCAGAGATGATGCGCTTCACCAGGTCGATCCCCGCGTTCTGGTTGACCATGGCGGTGTCCGTCAGCGGGATTTTTTTGGCATTTTTTATCAGCAGCATCAACTCGTCCGCCAGGGCAAATACTTCTGTTCTGGGCATGATGTATACCTCCTTTTACTGATGGGAAAGTTATTTATCGTGAAGGCGCGCACGCACCGTTTCCACGGCCTCCGGGGGCACAAAGGCGCTCAGGTCGCCGCCAAAGCGGGCGATCTGCCGCACCAGCGATGAGGAGACGCCGCCCAGCCCATTGGAGGCGGGCAAAAACAGGGTCTCAAGCTCCGGCAGCATGGCCGTGTTGGCCCAGGCCATGGCGGTCTCGTTTTCCAGATCCGTCCCGCCCCTGACACCCCGGATAATCAGGCGCACCCCCTGCTGCCGGGCAAAATCCACCAGCAGGCCCGAGAAGCTGGCCACCCGCACCTGGGGAAAGGCCCCGCAAGCTGATTTTACCATATCCAGACGCTCAGACAAGGGGAAAGCGCCCTCTTTGTCCGGGTTGATAAGAATGGCAACGGTCAGCTCATCGCAAAAAGCCGCCGCGCGCCGGATCAGGTCCAGGTGCCCCAGGGTGATCGGGTCAAAGCTGCCGGGGAAAATGGCTTTCATATCGGGTCCTCCGAAGACAATGTGATCAGGGTGACGGCGCTTTCGCCATAACGGCGGCTCCGCAATATTTCAAGGCCCGGAGGCAGTTCAAGCTTCTCCCGGCTGCCCTGCTCCAGCGCCAGCGTCCCGCCCCCGGCCAGCGTCTGGCGGGCCAGAATGGCCGCCAGCACCTGGCCTTTTTCCATCCCATAAGGGGGGTCCAGCAAAATCAGGTCAAAGCGCTGCCCGGTTTGGGCCAGCTCCTCCAGCGCCCGGCGCCAGTCCAGCCGCAGGAAGGCGCAGCTTTCCTGCGCCTTTAGAAGCGCCGCGTTTTTGCGAAGCACCGCCTGAGCATCCGCCGCATGATCGCAGAAGGTGACCTGCAAAGCGCCGCGGCTGAGCGCCTCAAAGCCCAAAGCGCCGCTGCCCGCAAACAAATCCAGCACCCGCGCGCCTTCCGCGGCCCCTTGGAGCATGTTGAACAGCGCTTCCCGCACGATGGCCCGGGTTGGGCGGGTGTCCCGGCCCTCCGGCGCAAAAAGCCTGCGGGAGCGGTGCTCCCCGCCGGTTAATACCAGATTGGGCTTCACAGCAGCTGTTTGGGTTCCCGGGGGGCCTGTTTCGCCCGGGCGTCCCGCCGCTGTTTACGGCGCTTGTTCTGGGCAATGCCGCCATGAACCATGGCCCGCAGGCGCTCTCCTCTCAGGTAGCCAATCCCATAGCAAAGGGGCGTCAGCATCACCAGAAGCGGGGACAGCCGCTCGATCAACAGCATGCCCTGGGCATTGTCCGCCCCCGCCAGATTAACAAAGGGAAACACCAAAAGCCGCACAGCCAGCCGCAGGGCATCCACCAGCCCGAAAACCGCCTGCTGCTGATAGTAGCCAAGGGCCAGGCCGATGTCCGCCCGGGTCTGATAAGGCGCAAGCCAGCCGGGCAGCGCCCCCAGGCTGTAGGTGGCAAGCCGGGCCTGGGGGGCATAGATCAGGCAGATCAGCACAAAGGGGGCCACCCCCACCAGCGCGGTGAAAAAGCCCTTGGCCGGGTGGAAGCAACGATCCAAGTCCTTCCTGGGGATCTCCTTGCCCTCCTCCCGGCGGGCGTAGACGATCTCCGCAAAGGCCACGTCCCCTTCCCCCATGCGCCCGCCGTCCGAGTAAAAAAGCAGGGCCATCAGCCCCAGGGCCGCCAGGTTGATCAGCACCCTGAGCCAGAGGATATCCAGGCTCATCAGCTGGCCCATAAAGAAATAGATAAAAGCGCTCATGGCCACATAGCCCGCCACCCGGCCTCCCCGCCGGGCCGCCAGGGCGCTGACACCGCGCCCCTTAAGCCAGGGCTTGCGCACCAACTGAGGACTTTTTTTACCCAACATTTTCTTCATCAAGCACCTTCATTCCGCATACACCCGGGGCACCCGGGCGCTGATGGCCAGAAGCACCTCGTAGGAGATGGTACCCATCCAGCCCGCGATTTCATCCGCCGTGATGCGCTCCTCCCCCGATGTTCCAAGCAGTATCGCCCTGTCCCCCACGCCAACCGGGCCCGCCAGGGACACATCCGCCATAAACTGATCCATGCACAGCCTGCCGATAATGGGGCAGCGGCGCCCGTTTATCAGCACCTGCCCCTTGCCGGACAGACTGCGGGAATAGCCGTCCCCATAGCCCGCGGCAATGGTGGCCACCCGCATAGGCCCCGGCGCCCGGTAGACAGCGCCATATCCCACCGCCTCCCCGGCGGCGATTTCTTTAACATGGGTGATTTCCGCCTGCCAGCTAAGGACGGGCAGCATCTCCTCAGGGTATGGGACCGAGGGGCAGCCATACAGCGCTATCCCTGCGCGCACCATATCAAAGCGCGCATCCGGCCGGGTCAGGGTGGCGCTGGCCGCCGAATGAATCAAAAGCCCCGGGGGCAAAAGCGCTGTCAGCGCGCTAAAGCACGCCAGCTGCTCATCCGTAAAGCGGGTGTCCGGGTTGCTGCCGTCCGCAAAGTGGGTGAAGGCGCCGGTGATCCGCACATCCCGGGCGTGGCCTGCCGCTTCCAGCAGGGCCATCAGCTCCGCCTCTGTCTTCACCCCCACCCGGTTCATCCCGGTGTCCAGCTTGAGATGCACCTGGGCCTCGCGGCCTGTTTCCTCCGCTGCCAGCTGGGCCGCGCGCAGATGGGCCGGGGTGAACACTGAGAGAGTAAGACCCAAGCGCACTGCCCCCACAACGCCCGCTTCGTTCACCGGCCCCAGCACCAGAATGGGCAACCGGATGCCCGCCTGGCGCAGCGCTTCCCCCTCCTCTGTGAGGGCAACGCCCAGCCAGTCCGCCCCGGCCTCTTCCGCCGCCCGGGCCACCCGCACCAGGCCATGGCCATAGGCGTCCGCCTTGACCACCGCCAGAAGCTGGGTATGGGGCCCCAGCATGCGCCTTAAGACCTTCACATTGGCGTTGTAGGCCTTAAGGTCCACCCGGGCAAACGTGCGTCTGTACATCGCGTTTCCTTTGCTTTTCGCATTTGGATAATACCTGAATAGTATAACATAGGCCTGACAAAACGCAATTACACCCCTGCAAATTGCGCGGTTTTTGGCTGAAAACGCCTGGCAGGTGGTATACTCATCAGGGCATTGCCCGATGCCGGTACTATGAAAGGTGTGTTTTTTGTTTTGCCACAGCTGGATTTTAAACCCATTACCCTGGACGACAAAGGCTGGATGACCGACCTTCTGAAAAAAGGCCACCGGGGCGCCCTGGAATACAACTTCACCTCCAACTTCATCTGGCGGGAGGTGTACAAGCTGGAGGCCGCTCGTTTGGGTGATCAGCTGCTGGTCATGTCTGATAAGGACAACCCCAGCTTTATCTTTCCCTCAGGCTTAAGCGACCCTTCAGAGGCGGTGCGCGCCCTGGCCCGGTACACAAAAGACAGGGGCAAGCCCCTTCTTTTTAACACGGTCCTTGCGCAGGATCAGGAGCGCCTGGAAACCCTTTTCCCGGGGCAGTTCAGCTTTGAGCCGGATCGCAATGACTATGACTATGTCTATGAGACCAAAAGCCTGATCAGCCTGCGGGGCAGAAAATTAAGCGGTAAGCGCAACCACATCAACCGCTTCATGATGGCGGAAAGGGATTGGTCCTACGAGCCCTTAACGCCTGAAAACCTGGACGAAGCCCACCAGATGAGCCTGGAATGGTGCCGGGACGCGGGCTGTATGGAGGATCAGGGCCTGTTTGACGAGTCCTGCGCGGTGGAGCAGGCCTTTTTGCACTATGAGGCTCTGGGGCTTACCGGCGGCCTCCTGAGAACGGGCAACAAGGCAATCGCCTACACCATGGGCGAGCCGCTCAACGAGGACACCTTTCTGGTGCATGTGGAAAAAGCCTTTAACGACATCGAAGGCGCCTATCAGATGATCAACCAGCAGTTCGCCCAGCACGCTTTTGAGGGCTATCTGTACGCCAACCGGGAGGATGACGCCGGGGACGAAGGGCTGCGCCGGGCCAAGCTCTCCTATGACCCCAAATTCCTGGTGGAGAAATCCTCCGCCCTCCTCACCGGGAGCCTGTAGGATGATTCGCCTCTCCCAGGATCAGGACCTGCCCGCCCTCTTTGCCCTGTGGCAGGAGGCCTTTGAAGGGGACGCCCGGGAGGCGGCGCTTTACTTCACCCACCGCATCCGCCGGGAGGATACGCTGGTAGCCACCAGCGGGGAGGCGCTTTCCGGCATGCTCACCATGCTGCCCCTCACCCTTTCAAGCCCCCAGGGGGAATATCCCGCCCGCTATGTGTTTGCCGTGGCCACCTTCAAGCGCTTCCGCGGGCAGGGCATCAGCTCCCGACTGCTGGATGCCGCCCACGCCCGTATGAAGGCGGACGGCGTGACGGCCTCTCTGTTGGTGCCGGCCACGCCCCCTTTGTTTGATTTTTATGGGAAGCGCGGCTATGAGACCCGCTTTTTCATCGATTTCTTAAACCTTTTGCCCCAGGATTTGCCCCCCGCCCCGCTTGGGGCCAGGGTCACGCCCTGCGGGGCACGGGATTATCTGCGCCTGCGGGATCAGGCTTTTGTGGACAGCGCCCTGTATGCCCGCTGGGATCTTGAGGCTCTACGCTTTGCCATCCATAGCCTGACTGAGGCGGGCAGCGGCGGCGCCTTGCGGGTCAGCATTCCCCAGGGGCAGGCCGTCTGCCTCTACGAAAAAAGGGAGGAGGGCCTGCGGATAACGGAGCTGGCCCCCCTAAACCTCGGCTGGGAAACGGCCATGGCCGCCCTGCACCAGCATTTGCGCGCCCCTGCCTACACCCTTCATATGCCAGAGGGCTCTTTGCCCAAAGCCCAAACCCTGCCCCTTGGCATGATCCGCTGGTTAGGCCCTGTCCCCCAAACGCAGGGCGGCGCCCCCTATCTTTCCATCGCCAAGGACTGATAAACGAACGCGGAAAGTTAATCAAAACGGCGGTAAACCACCCCGTTCCGCTGGCGGAAAGAATGATCCCGAAGATACATGCCTGTCGCAATAAAGGCCAGCACGTTGCGCAGCGTTTCCGTGGCGTTAAAGGCGGGGATCAAGTTGATGTTTCTAAAGGCAGGATCAAGCAAATAATAAAGCGCATGCCGGTTCGCCTTGTTTATGATGCCTGTCCCTTCGTTCATGGCAAAAACAGCATAGAATATCGGCGCTGCCAAGCGTTGGGATGCCGCATAACACGGCTTTTGTGGCACACAGGGCGCGATTGTCGTTGCCC
>DAISYX010000065.1:0-9701 GCA_036825095.1 Clostridia bacterium
CGGGAACGCTGGCGCTGCTCCTCCGGATCGTCCTGCTGCTCAGGCGGCGGGGGCAGCCCGTACATCTTCGCCAGGTGGCGAAGCGCTTCCGGGTAGGTGATCTTCTCCATCTCCATCACAAACTGCACCACATTGCCCCCGGCTTTACAGCCAAAACAATGATAGAGATTGCTTTCAGGATTAACGGAGAAGGAAGGCGTTTTCTCGTTATGAAAAGGACAGAGGCCCACATGGTTGCGCCCCTGCTGGCGGAGGGGCAGATAATTGCTCACCACATCCACGATGTTGGCGCGCTGGTACACCTGGCTTACCCAGGCCTCAGGCAGCAAGGGCACCTTTTCCCCCCTCCTTTCAAAAAGCTACATCAAATCACAGAAAACGCCTCGGGCACAAACAGGCGGTCAAACAGGCGCATGGCAAAGCGGTCCGTCATGGAGGCCAGATAATCCGTCACCGCCCGCTGGACGCCCTCTTCGTGGGCGCTTTGGACGCTTTCCTCCGGCATCTCCAGATAGTGGGCCTGGAAATGTTCAAAGAGTTTGGTGAGGATAAAATCGCATTTTCGCTCTTCATCATGGCGCCAGCTGTCCTGATAGACCCACTCAAAGAGAAATTCGCGCATGCTGTCCGTGGCGGCCTGGACGGGCCCGCTCATGTTGATGGCAGGTCTGCCCTGGCTTTCCCTAAGAATGTCCGTGATCATGGTGTTGATGCGCTCGCCATGGGTCTGACCCAAAACCTTAAGAGCGGCTTTGGGCAAATCCTCCGGGGTGATGATCCCGGCGCGCAGGGCATCGTCGATGTCATGGTTGATATAGGCGATGCGGTCGCTTCGGGCCACCACCTGGCCTTCAAGGGTATTGGCGCTGTGGCCGCCGGAATGATTGCGGATGCCATCCCTGGTTTCCCAGGTCAGGTTCAGGCCGCCCTCCCGTTCCAGGCGTTCCACCACCCGCAGGCTCTGCTCGTAATGCCTGAACCCCTCCGCATTAAGCCGGTTTAGGGTGCGCTCCCCGATGTGGCCAAAGGGGGTGTGCCCCAGGTCATGGGCCAGGGCGATCGCCTCCGTCAGATCCTCGTTGAGCTTAAGCCCCCGGGCGATGGTGCGGGCCACCTGGGCCACCTCCAGGGTATGGGTGAGGCGGGTGCGGTAATGATCCCCTTCAGGGGACAAAAACACCTGGGTCTTGAACTGGAGGCGTCTGAAGGCCTTGGAGTGGATCACCCGGTCCCGGTCGCGCTGAAAATCGGTGCGGGTCAGATCCTCTGAAATGGGATGTTCCCGCCCCCGGGACTCGGCGCTTTTTGCCGCATAGGGAGACAGCCGTATCTGTTCTTCTTTTTCCAGCATGGAGCGGACGTTCATTCCCATATCCCTCCTTGTGCTATGGCCTTTCTCCAATTAAGCTTACCCAAACAAAGCCTGGCTTAAGCGTCCGGGCCTGTTTCTCTTTCCTTCAGCCAGGCCCGCTCCTGATCGGTGATGCTGGCTTTCTCAAGCAAATCAGGCCTTCTTTGCCAGGTGACAAGCAGGCTTTGTTCCCGGCGCCAGGCGTTGATCTGGGCATGGTTGCCATTCAGCAAAACCTCGGGCACCGTTTTGCCCTCAAACTCCCTTGGACGGGTGTACTGAGGATATTCCAGCAGGCCGTCAAAGGAAAAGCTGTCCTCAGCGGCGCTGTCCTCACTGCCAAGCACACCCTCTTTTAAGCGGGCCACACAGTCAATCAGCACCATGGCGGGAAGCTCGCCGCCTGTGAGCACATAGTCGCCGATGGAGACCTCAAGATCAATATAGCCCTCAATCACCCGCTCATCCACCCCTTCATAGTGACCGCACAGGATGGTCAGGCCGGGCTCCTGGGAAAGCTTTTGTGCCAGCGCCTGATCAAGCGGCCGGCCCCGGGGGCTCATGAACAGCCTTTTCCCGGCGTAGGGCTCGGGGCTGACCGCCTTGATGGCGTCGGCTATGGGCTGTGGGGTCATCAGCATCCCGGCGCCCCCGCCAAAGGGATAGTCGTCCGTGTTTTTATGCTTTGACTTGGAAAAGGGGCGGATATCCGTAACGCGGATATCAATGGCGCCGCTTTCCCGGGCCCGCGCCAGGATGCTGGCGTTAAGCGCTTCAAACATCTCCGGGAAAATGGTCAACACCTCAATCCGCAAGGACAGCCACCTCAGAAAGCCGGTCTTCATCCACCGTGATAAGCTTTTCCTCAGTATCCACAGACAAAATCACATGGCGCAGGGCGGGGATCAGCATCTCGCCCTCAAGGGTAGTCACCACATAGACATCCTGAGCGCCGGGCTGCAGAATATCTTTTAAGCGGCCGATCTCCCGGCCTTTATGTCCCACCAGGCGGCAGCCGATCATGTCCACGATGTAGTTTTCGTGTTCACCCAGGGGGGCCGCGTGGGCGCGGTCAATATAGAGGACCAGGTTGCGCCTGGCCTCAGCCGCCTCCACGCCGGCGTCCTCCTCCAGGGTCAAAAAAACAAAGCCCTTGCGCAGACTGACGTCATGGATGGCGATGGGGATAAAGGTTTCTTCACCGGTTTTTTGGTACAAAAAATCAAAGTCAAGAAAACGCGCCGCCTCGTCCGTATCCGGGCGCACCTTAACCTCTCCTTTAAGGCCCTGGGGCCGTAGCACCTGGCCAATGGCCAGGTAGCCCTTATCCCCGGGCTGCCCTGGCTGATGACTAAGGCCTTGCTTCACTGGATCTCCACAAACACGGGCTTTCCGCCCTTTTCAGTCGCGGCTTTCACCACGCTGCGAATCGCCTTGGCGATGCGGCCCTGCTTGCCGATGACCTTGCCCATATCGTCCGGCGCCACGTTCAGCTCCAGAATAATGGCCTCGGGCCCCTCGGTTTCTTCCACCTTGACCTCGTCCGGCTGGTCCACCAGGGAGCGGGCGAGGTAGAGCACTAATTCTCTCATCGCTTATTTCCCGGCGTCCGCCTGGATGGCGCCGGTTTTCTTCAACAGCACCCGCACGGTGTCCGAAGGCTGGGCGCCCTTTTGCATCCAGGAGATGGCCTTTTCGTTGTCGATCTTGATTTCCGCAGGCTGCTTCATCGGGTCATAGGTGCCGATTTCCTCGATGAAGTTCCCGTCGCGGGGGTTGCGTCCGTCCGTCACCACAACGCGGTAAAAGGGGTGTTTCTTCATGCCGATCCTCTTGAGTCGGATTTTGACTGCCATTGGGGGTTCCTCCTAAAAAATAGAATGTATTAAATCAAGGCGCTTGCGCGCTTGGTTTACATCATGCCGGGAAAGTTGCGCATGCCCCGGGCCAGGCCCCGTTTGTTGCCCATCATCTGCTTCATCATTTTGCGCATCTGGTCAAACTGGCGCATCAGCTGGTTCACATCCTGCACCGTTACCCCGGCGCCGGCGGCGATGCGCTTGCGGCGGCTGGCGTTTAAGACATCCGGGTTGCGCCGCTCACGGGGGGTCATGCTCTGGATGATGGCCTCTGGTTTTTTCATGGCGTTTTCATCAATTTCAGCGTTTTTCAGCTTGTTGCCAACGCCCGGCAGCATCCCCAGCACATTTTGCAGCGGGCCCATTTTTTTCAGCTGCTGCATCTGGTCCAGGAAATCGTCCAGGGTCAGGTCAGTGGGCGCCTTGCTTTTGGCGGCCTTCTCCTGCTCCTTCAGGTCCATGGCCTCCGCTGCTTTTTCAATCAGCGTCAGCACATCACCCATGCCAAGGATCCGGGAGGCCATGCGTTCCGGGTAGAAGGGTTCAATGTCGGTAAGCTTTTCCCCGGTGCCCGCGAACTTGATGGGCTTGCCCGTCACCGCGCGCACTGAAAGGGCGGCGCCGCCGCGGGTGTCGCTGTCCAGCTTGGTGACAATAACGCCGTCAATGCCCAGCTGCTCGTTAAAGGATTTGGCCACGTTCACGGCGTCCTGGCCGGTCATGGCGTCCACCGTCAGCAGGATTTCCTGGGGCCGGACAGCGGTTTTGATCTGGGCCAGCTCGTCCATCAGCGCCTCGTCGATATGCAGGCGTCCGGCGGTGTCAATGATGAGCACGTCATTGCCGTAATAGCGGGCGTGCTCCACCGCTTCCCTGGCGGTGATGACCGGGTTCTGGGTTCCCTTTTCAAACACGGGCACACCAGCCTTCTCCCCCACCACCTGCAGCTGTTTAATGGCCGCAGGGCGGTAGATATCGCAGGCCGCCAGCAGGGGCTTTTTGCCTGATTTTTTGATATAGGCCGCCAGTTTTCCGGCCATGGTGGTCTTGCCCGCGCCCTGAAGACCGCAAAGAAGATATACCGTGGGCATGGAGGAGGACCAGGTGAGCCGGGCGTTGCTGCCGCCCATCAGGGCCGTCAATTCCTCATTGACGATTTTGATCACCTGCTGTCCGGCGTTGAGAGAAGATAAAATCTCCGCGCCCACCGCCCGCTGGGTGACGGTCTTGATAAAGTCCTTCACCACCAGGTAGTTGACGTCCGCTTCCAGCAGCGCCATGCGCACTTCCCGCATGGCTTCTTTGACGTTGGCTTCATTCAGCTTGCCCTTGCCGGTCAGCTTTTTAAAGGCGCGCTGCAGTTTATCCGATAGGCTTTCAAAAGCCATGCTTATACTTCCTCCCCGTTCATGTGGTCCCGCAGGATGGCTTGCGCCCGGGCCAGGTGCCCCTGGGTATCCGCCGTGGCGCTGACCTGCTCCAGGTGCTTAAGGCAGCGGGTGACAGAGACCCGCATCTCCTGAAAACGCTCGAAAAGCTTCAGCTGCGCTTCCAGCGTGTCCAGCCGCAGATAGGCGCGGTTGAGGTGTTCGCTCACCGCCTGGCGGGAGATGCGCGTCCGCTCCGCGATTTCGCTCAGCGACAGATCCTCATCGCAGTACATGGTCAAAAACGCCCGCTGCTTGTCCGTCAGCAGCGGCTCATAAAAATCCGCCAGGGCGCTATAGGCCACCTTTTTGCTCAATCTGTCCGCAGGCAAGGAATCCTCCTGTCAAGCTATTTCACTTGACAGGAGGATTATACACGATTTCAGCGCCTTGTCAAGTATTATCCCCTGACAGCGGGGCTTCAGGACCGATAAACAAAACCTCCGCCGTTTCGACCGCTACGGCCACCAGGGCCTCCGCCTCGGGGATGGCGGCTTCCGCTTCCAGCACCTTGCCAATTTTAGGCCGGGTAACCGGATGACGGGGGGTGAAAACGGTGCAGCAATCCTCATAAGGAAGGCTTGAGGTCTCATAGGTGCCGATTTTTTCCGCCAGGCGGATGATCTCAATCTTGTCAAAGCCAATCAGGGGCCGAAACACGGGCCGGGAAGCCATCAGGTCCGTAGCGGCCAGGGCCTCCATGGTCTGGCTTGCCACCTGGCCAATGCTCTCCCCGGTGACAAGGGCGCAGGCCTGCTCCTTTTCGGCCAGCAAATCCGAAATGCGCACCATAAGCCTGCGCATCACAAGGGTTGTGTACTCAGGCGGGCAATGGGTGTGGATGGCCTCCTGAAGCTTGGTGAAGGATACCACATAGGTCTTGATCACCCCGCAGAAGCCGGACAGAATCCGGGCCAGTGACAGCACCTTTTCCCGGGCCAGCTCCCCTGTGTAGGGGAAGGAGTAAAAATGAACAGCGCTTAAGACCACGCCCCGCTTGGCGACCATGTAGCCGGCCACCGGCGAATCAATGCCGCCGGAAAGCATCAGCATGGCCTTGCCGCTGGAGCCGGTGGGAAGCCCCCCCACGCCCGGCAGCTCCCGGGCGTAGAGCAGCGCCTGATCCCTGATCTCCACATGCAGCACATGCTCCGGCTGATGCACATCCACCTTAAGGCCCGGATGATTTGCCAGGACAAAACCGCCGATCCGGGCGCTGATCTCCGGCGAATCCAGGAAATAGCGCTTATCCGCCCGCCGGGCCCGCACCTTAAAGGTGCCGGAAAGCGGCGCCATCATCTGCGCTGCGACGCGGCAGATGGCGTCAAAATCCGCCTTCTCCATTTCCACAGCGGGGCATACCGCGTGCACGCCAAAAACCTTGCGCACCGCCTCCATGGCGGCCTCCTTATCCAGAATCCCCCGGATAAAAATGCGGCTGTCATACAGCTGCACATCCCGGGTGAAGGGGCGCACCGATTCCTTCACCCGCTTGAGGAGCAGGTTCTGGAAATAGGGCCGGTTCTGGCCCTTTAAATGAATCTCTGAATACTTTACCAGCAAAAGTTCTGTCATCTCTGTCCTTCTCTATCTGCGGGTGAATGCCTTCAGGGCCTGATAGGCCTCTTTTACGGCATTCACGGCCGTGTTGATTTCCTCATCCGTGTTATAAGGCGAAAGGCTGAAGCGCAGGGCCCCGTCAAGCGCCGCCTGGCCGATTCCCATCGCCTTGAGGGTTTCGCTGTGCCGGCTTTTGCGGGAAGAGCAGGCCGCGCCATGGCTGACATAAACCCCCTTTGCCGAAAGCGCGTGCAGCATGGTTTCGGCGCGCACCGGCGGGAAGGATAGGTTTAAAATATGGTCGCAGGCACAGGGGCCGTAAGGGTCCGGGCCATTGACAAGCAGCGCGGGGATCACAGCCCTTAATCCCTCGTACAGCCGAAGCTTCCGCGCCCGCATTTCTTGTGTTGAAGGGAAGCCTTGGATAGCCGCCACCAGGCCCGCTATTCCCGGGGTGTTCTCCGTGCCGGAGCGCATCCCCGCTTCCTGCCCGCCGCCAAACAGATGGGGTTTGATGGGCTTTTTGCCGCCAAGCGCCAGAGCGCCAATGCCCTTGGGCCCGTGGACCTTGTGGGCGGAAAGAGCGTAGGAGTCTATCCCGAAATCCTTCAGACGAACAGGCAATCTTAAAAAACCCTGTACCCCATCCACATGCAGCCAGGCCCCGGGCGCTTTCTCTTTTATCAGTTTAGCTGCTTCCAAAAGGGGCTGAATCACGCCCGTCTCGTTATTCACCTGCATCACACAGACCAGGCGGGTATCCGGACCAAGCAGCAGGGAGAAGGCTTCCATGTCCACCACGCCCTCCCGGTTAAGGGGAATGCCGGTAGCCAGAAAACCTTCCGGCAGCGCCTGGCAGGCGGCCTTTACGCTGGGGTGTTCCCCAAGGGAATAAAGCACCCGCCCGCCCTGGCGTGAGCCTGAAAACTGACCTAAAATGGCCAGGTTGTTGGCCTCAGTGCCCCCGGAGGTAAAGATCACCTGCTCCGCCTGAAGGCGATCCTTGATCAGCTGCCGGCAGTTCTCCATTTCCTTTGCGGCCGCCACCGCGGGTTTATACAGGGCAGAGGGGTTAAAAAAGCCTGTGCTAAGGCTTAGGTTTACGGCCTCTATCACCGCCAATGTGGGCTGGGTGGTGGCGGCATTGTCAAGGTATACCATGTGATCGTTCAATTGGTTTGGAATTTCCCCGCTCCCACGTATTTTTTGATCAGCGTTATCATCTCGTCGCTTGGCTCCAGTATCATCAGGGATTTCTTGCCGTCCTTGCTGAAATAAAAGAAGAACAGCTCCGCATCGCGGTTTAAAAACCAGTTCAGCCGCTTCACCTGGGGCAAGCTGACAAAGCGCCGGAAGGCGCCGGAGGCCACCATGCCGCAGGCTTCTACATTGCGCACATTCATGCTGCCCAGGGCCTTGCGCTTGCGGTTGTTGTATACCTGTGCAAAGTCCATGATGCCGTTGGTGAAGGTGTACTCGTACTCCGTCCGGATGCGGTCCCGGAATAAAAACAGCACCACCGCGATGCCCGCCATCATAAGCACCAGAATAATCTCAAGCAGCATCTGCGGGGAGAAACCCTCCATGGAGATGACGGAAATCAAAAGGTTCACCATAAACAGCGCATAGATCCCCGCAACCACCATGACGATATTGGCCAGCACATAGGCCAGGCTTTCCACCGAGCGGTTCCGCCGGGTTACTACCTCTTCCCTAAAATGATCGCGCATCCCGTCTCCCTTCTATCTGAAAAACAACGACACCAAAATGCCAATCACCCCGCCAAAGAAAACCTCGGTGGGGGTGTGCCCCACCAGCTCTTTAAGGGTATCGTCTGTCAGCGGCTTCCCTTCAACCAGCACCTGCTGGATGATCTTGTTGATCAGTTTGCCCTGCTTGCCGGTTTCATAGCGCACGCCCACGGCGTCGTTGATAACAATGGCCGTAAAACCCACTGCCAGAGCAAAAACCGTGGACCCTACGCCCTCCCGGAAGGCCACCATGAGGGTCATCGCCACCACAAAGGCGGTGTGGGCGCTGGGCATGCCGCCGTTTGAAATCAGCCTTCTGATGTTTAACTTGTGGTTCACCCGCCAGTAGACCATGGTTTTGATCACCTGGGCCACCAGCCAGGCGGTGATGGCGCACATGAGAATATCGTTGCCAAACAGCTCAGCCACGCGATACCCTCCTTACAGAACAAAAATTCATGTTATTGTACACGGTTTAGCGTGTTCAGCGCAAGTTCTGACAGAAAACCGGCCGGCCCCTCCACTTCCTCTGCGGCCTGCTGGGCCAGGGCGATTTCCGTCGCCGCGTCCTCCTGGGACTGGGCCTCTCCCACCAGCGCCGGCCAGGTGATTTTGCCAAGGGCCTGATCTTTGTGGGTGTCCTTGCCCAACAGCTTGACATCCCCGCGCAAATCCAGCAGGTCATCCACAATCTGGAAGGCTACGCCCAGATGGCGCGCATAGCGCTCCCCCGCCTTCAGCCTTGCTTCCGGCGCGCCGGCCAAAATAAGCCCGGCCTGAACAGCAGCGCTTATCAGGTCTGCGGTTTTATGCTGGTGGATATAGCGCGCCTTGTCCTTCTCGGGCTTCTGGTGGCTGAGGGCTATGTCCGCCGTCTGCCCCGCAATCATGCCCCGGCTGCCGCTGCGGACTGCGACAGCGGCAATGGCTTTCAGGGCGTGTTCATGCCCGGAGGCGCTCATTTCCTCAAAAGCCAGGTTCAACAGCGCGTCCCCGGCCAACAGGGCCATCGCCTCTCCATACACCATGTGGTTGGTGGGCTGGCCGCGCCTGAGGGCGTCATCATCCATGCAGGGCAGGTCATCATGGATCAGGGAATAGCAATGGATCATCTCCACCCCTGCGGCAAATGGCAGCGCCGGCGTCACCTCTTCCTTAAAGGCGGCGTGGGAAGCCAGCAGCAAAACCGGCCGCAGGCGCTTGCCCCCCGATAGCAGGCTGTAGCGCATGGCCTCTGTCAGGGGCTGGGCATAGGGGCTGATCTCTCTTGCCAGCCGGTCCATACACGCGGTCAGATAATCCTCAATCAGCCGGACAAAGGCGTCATAACGCTTCTGGTATTCGCTCATGCTTCCTCTATGGGCTTAAGCGCCCCTTGCTTAAGTTCGCTTAACCTGTTCTGGGCGTTTTCCAGATCCTTTTTCAGGCTGTCCGCCAGCTTAACCCCCTGCTCATAGGTGGCCAGCAGCTCATCCAGGCTAAGCTCGCCTTCCTCCATCCGGGTCACCAGGGTTTCCAGCGCCTCCAGTTTTTCCTCAAAGGGAACGGGCTTTTTATCTGTGCTCATGGGCGTTGCTCCTTGTTATCATATAGTGTTACAGCCAGGCGCTTCACCTTCACCCTGCCATCCTGAAAGAGCAGGGTCATCTCCTCCGGCGCCCGCTCAGCCCGGGTGACGGGCCGGCCTTCCCAGAGCGCGATGGCATAGCCCCGCTCAAGGTTTAGATCAGGGCCGGCGTATTTAAGGCGGGCC
>DAISYX010000066.1:0-9639 GCA_036825095.1 Clostridia bacterium
CGATGGACAGCAGGAAGGTGGCGAAGATACCAAACTGGGCCGCCGCGCCAAAGAAGATCATGGAGGGGTCCTTGAGCAGCGGAGAGAAGTCGATCATGGCGCCCACCGCGATAAAAATGAGGATGGGAAAAAGCTCATTGGCGATCCCCGCGTTAAAGAGCACCTGCAAAAAGCCCGGCTCCTCCACCGTGCCGATGACTGAGGGCATCAGGGTGCCCAGCACCGGGGGCAGATTGACCAGGATGGCGCCAAAGCCAATGGGCAAGAGCAGGGCCGGCTCATAGTCCTTCTTGATGGCAAGGTAAATCAGCGTGCCCGCGATGACAAACATCACCAGGGTCTTTAACCCCGCGACGCTGAACAAAAACGCCACACCAGAGAACAGGTCGGCCAGAACGTTTTGAAGCATGTATGCAACCTCCCCGGATGATATTGTAGTGCGCCCCAACACCCGGGGGCATCCGCGCAAGGCGCGGCGCCTCCTCCCGCTTAAGGCTTGCATGCAGCCTGAAAGCCGGTTCGCAAATGGCGGGCTTTCCTATCTTGCTCCTGATTTGCGAAAAAAAGGGTTGGTTCGCGGTCCAAAATGTAGTATAATATAAAATAGGGTATTATGTCGAGTGCAAATTTATTGAAAGCGAGGAATCACATGCAAAATACGCCATGGTGGGCCGCTTTGTTGCTGGCTCTGAACATTATTATGCTCTTTATTGGGCTGAAATTGCTGCGCCGCCAGCCGGAGGGGGCCCAGGGTACCGCGGAGGCGGCACAGCCCGCCCCCCCGTCCTTGTTCACTCCGGCCCCTGCCCAGGAGATTCCGGACAGGCAGCAGCTGATCGCCGCGGTGACCGCGGCCATTGCGGAATATGAAGGCACCGATATTTCGGCGCTTCGCGTCGTTTCATTTAACAGAAGGAGGCAGGCATGAAAAACTACAGGGTTATCGTCAACGGAGTGGAATACGACATCGCCATTGAGCAGGTGGAGGCGGGCCAGGTGACGCCCCAACAGGCCCCCCGGGCGCCCCAGGCTGCCCCGGCCCCCAGCCCCCAGCCTCAGGCAGTTCCGGGCGGGGAGGACATCAAGGCCCCCATGCCCGGCACCATCCTCTCCCTTGGCGTCAAGCAGGGCGATCAGGTGAAAAAGGGCCAGGTGCTCTTGATTCTGGAAGCCATGAAGATGGAAAACGAGATTTTGGCCCCCCGGGACGGCAAGGTGGCGGCGCTGGCGGTTCAGGCCGGCCAGACGGTGGAGACCGGAGCCCTGCTTTGCACCCTGGCCTGAGCCCTTGGACCCCGTAAACAAAGGAGATACCATGGACCAAAAGAAACTGATGATCACAGAGACCATTTTAAGGGATGCGCACCAGTCCCTGGCAGCCACGCGCATGCGCACGGATGAGATGCTGCCGGCTGCCAGCCTGCTTGACAGCATCGGCTACTGGTCGCTGGAAGTTTGGGGCGGCGCCACCTTTGACACCTGCCTGCGCTTTTTAAACGAGGACCCCTGGGAGCGGCTGAGAACGCTTCGCAAAGCCCTGCCCAACACCAAGCTGCAAATGCTTTTGCGGGGGCAGAACCTGCTGGGCTATAAGCATTACGCGGATGACGTGGTGGACGAGTTTGTGCGCCTGTCCATCAAAAACGGCATCGACGTGGTGCGGATTTTTGACGCCCTCAACGACCTGCGCAACATGGAAACCTCCATCCGCAGCGTTAAAAAACACGGCGGCCTGGTGGAGGCTGCGATTTCCTACACTGTAAGCCCGGTGCATGACGAGGCCTATTTCGTCTCCCTGTCCCGGGAGCTGGAGGAGCGGGGCGCGGACACCATCTGCATCAAGGACATGGCGGGCCTGCTTCTGCCTGCCGCTGCCGCCAGCCTGGTGCGGGAATTAAAGAAGCATATCAAAATCCCCATCCACCTGCACACCCACAACACCGCGGGCATCGGCACGGAGACCTATCTGGAAGGCGTGCGGGCAGGGGCGGACATCGTGGACTGCGCCCTGTCCCCCCTGGGCAGCGGCACGTCCCAGCCGGCCACCGAGTCTCTGGTGGCGGCCCTGGCAGGCACCCCCTATGACACGGGGCTGGACCTGAAAAAGCTGACGGAGGCGGCGGACTATTTCAAGCCCGTGGCCGAGCGGCTGGAAAAAGAGGGCTTTCTGGTGCCCGGCCAGGTGCTTAAGCCCGACGTAAAGGCCCTGATCTATCAGGTGCCCGGCGGCATGCTTTCCAACCTCCTCTCCCAGCTGAAAAACGCCAACGCCCTGGACAAGTACGATGCCGTGCTGGCGGAGGTGCCCAATGTGCGCGCGGACTTTGGCTATCCGCCCCTGGTGACCCCTACCAGCCAGATCGTGGGCACCCAGGCGGTGCTGAATGTGCTTCAGGGGGAGCGCTACCGCTCCTTCACCAAGGAATCAAGGGGCCTGCTGCGCGGGGAATACGGCCGCCTGCCAGCCCCGGTGAACCCGGAGGTGCGCCGGATGGCGCTGGGGGATGAGGAGCCCATTACCCAGAGGCCCGCTGATCTGATTGAACCGGAGATGGAAAAACTAAAAGAAGAAAGCCGCGCGTTTGCAAGAAGTGAGGAGGATGTGCTTAGCTACGCCCTCTTCCCGCAGATCGCGGAGAAATTCCTGCGGGAGCGCAACGCGCCAAAGGCGCCCCCGCCCGCACCCCGGAAAGAGAAGGAATTGGTGCGCGTCATCCATGTGGAGGACAGGGGCTAAGGCCCCTGCCTCACCCGCCAAGCGCCAGGAAAGCCCTGGCGCTTTTGTGTTTGAGCCAGTGGTGCAAAAGGGCGCACAGCAGAAGGAGCGTCAGGGAAAACAGGGCCATAAAAGAGGCGGGGGAAAGATGCTCCATCAGCACTAAAAGATAAAGGGCGGCCGGCAGCGCCACCACCGCAAAGCCCACCAGCATAGCGACCAGCACGCTGGCGCCCTGCTTCACCGCCTCCGTGGGGGTGTTCCAGTCGAACTTGGGCAGCTTTAAGTTAATCAAAACCCCGGCAAGCCCCATAAAAGCGGCGGTCAGGGCAGGCAGAAGCGCTGAAAACAGCAGATAGACCGGGGGCAGCTTCAGCACCAGCCCCAGGCCAAGGCCAGACAGCAGGGCAACCGGCATACAAAGCACCATGTGGGCGTAGGCCTTTGATAAAAGCACCTGGCCGGGGCTTAGGGGCAGGGACTGGACGATCCACAGGGTTTTGCCCTCCAGAGAAATAGAGGAGGCGGAGATCAGGGTGGAGGCGGCCAGAAGGCACATCAGCCCCACCGCCGTCAGGCCCACCAGCTGCACGGGAATGTCGTACTGGGAAAGAAGGGGCGCCAGCACATCCGGCCGCACCAAAAGAACCACCGGCAGGGCCAGCATAAAGATCAGGCCAAAGCCGCTGTTGAGCATGTAGGTGGGCGTCTGGGAAAAAAGGCGCAGCTCCTTTTTGATAAGGGCACGGGTGGGGCTTGCGGTTTTCAGCGGCTGTTCCACATAGGCCCTGGGCGAAGCGCCCGGATTGGCGGTGACAATCGCGATGAAAAACCGCCTGAGCACCAGCCAGACAAGGGCGAAGGGTACAAGGGCGCACAGCAGGAAAAGCGCAAGGCTTATCCCGTCGGCCTCGGCCAGCGCCACGCCCAGATGATAGGCCGGGAACAGCGCCCGCTCAAAGGCCGCGGCGATCTGCTGCCCCTTTTGGATCAGGGTTGCCAGCAAATGATTTATCTGGGTCATCAGCGCGAAATAGCCCAGCAAAAGGGCGACTGAAAACAGCGTGATCAGAAGCGATTTCTGGCGCAGCCGCGTGCTGATAACTGCCAGGCCCCAGCCTAAAAGGCTTGCCAGGGCCACCGCCATAAAGGGCAGGGCCAAAGAAACGAGGGCGAAAAACACCCAGCGGCCAAGGCCCATCCCCGCCTGGGCGGCCCAGATAAGGGCTGCTGGCAGCATCACCAGCAGGGTGATGAGGAGGTTGAAAAACAGCAGCGTCGCCATGCGGCTAAAGAGAATCATCCCCGGGGGAATGGGCATGGACAGGAGCAGATCGTTATCCCGGGCCTGAAAAAGCAGGGGCTGGGCCATGAAGATGCTGCTGACAAAGCACAGGGTGAAGGCGGTGACCCCCGCTAAGGCGAAGTAAAACCACCCAAGTCCGGCCTGGGAAAAGGGCGCAAGCAGGGTGCTGAAAAACAGGCCGAACATCCCGCAGAGGGAGAGGACGCCAACAAGCATCAGCACCATGATCAGCGCCTGGATCTGCTTGCGATGCTTGCGCCGGCCGCCGATGGTGAAGGCGGCCTGCCAGGCCATTTGCAAACGGGTTTTGATCAGCGCTTTAAGCATGGCCTTCCTCCAGCTCCAAAAAGACCTCCTCCAGGGATTCGTCCCCCTTCACCGCCTCCATGGTGCCGGCTTTTACCAGCCTGCCCCGGCGGATGATGGCCACCTTGTCGCAGAGCTTCTCCGCTACCTCCAGCACATGGGTGGAGAAAAACACGGCGCCGCCCTCGTCGCAGATGCCGCGCATGATCTGCTTTAAGGTATAGGAGGCCTTGGGGTCAAGGCCCGTGAAGGGCTCGTCCATGATGAAAAGCCTGGGGTCGTGCAAAAGGGCAGAGATGATGGCCAGCTTTTGCTTCATCCCGTGGGAATAGGCGGAGACCACCTGGGCCAGGTCGTCTGTGAGTTCAAAGGCTTCGGCCCAGCGGCGGATGCGCTCCTGGCGCGGCTCCCGGGGGATCTGGAAAATGTCCGCGACGAAGTTTAAGTATTTGATGCCGGTCATAAACTCATACAGGTCCGGGTTGTCCGGGATGTAGGCCAACAGGCGCTTGCAGGCCAGAGGGTCGGTTTTGATGCTGTGGCCGTCTATTAATATTTCCCCCTGGTCAAACTGCAGGATGCCGCAGCAGGCCTTGATGGTGGTGGTCTTCCCGGCGCCGTTATGGCCGATGAAGCCGTAAATCTCACCGGGATTAATGTGGATGGACAGGTCGTCCACCGCTTTCTTGTCCCCATAGGTTTTGGTCAGCTGGTTTATCTTGAGCATGGCGGGCCCCTTTCTGGCGATTCCCTTTAGTCCGGGGTTATTTTAGCATATCCGGGGCCTCTGGGCAGGCGTTTTGTGAAGCGATGGGGTATACTGAAGAAAAAGCAAGGGAGAAAAGCGAATGGAGAGGAAAATCAACTATGGCATTCTGGGCTTTGCCCGCATTGCCAGGGACAAGGTGATCCCCGGGATTCTGGAAGCTGAAAACGCCAGGCTGTACGCTGTGGCCTCAACCAACGCCCGCCGCCGCCAGGAGGCTGCGGATACCTTTTCCTTTGAGAAGGTCTATGACAGCTATCAGGCCCTGCTTCAGGACCCGGAGGTGGACGCGGTCTATATCCCCCTGCCCAACACCCTGCACAAGGAGTGGAGCATCAAGGCTGCCCGGGCCGGGAAGCACATCCTGTGCGAAAAGCCCCTGGCGCTAAGCCTTCAGGATGTGGATGAGATGACCCAGGCCGCCCGGGAGAACCAGGTGCTGCTGATGGAGGCCTTTATGTACCGCTTCACTGCCCGCACCAGGAAGGTGAAGGGGCTGCTTGATGAGGGGGCGGTGGGGGAGATCAGGCACATCAACTCCACCTTCCGCTTTCATCTGGAGGATTTGTCCGACATCCGTTTAAACCAGGCCTTGGGAGGCGGCAGCCTCTGGGATGTGGGCTGTTATCCGGTGAACTTCCTGGGCCTGGTGATGGGGGAGGCGCCGGAGGCGGTCTGCGCCCTGAAGGCGGAGCGTCAGCAGGTGGATGATTCCTTAAGCGCGGTGCTGCGCTACAAAAGCGGGGTGATCGCCACGATAAGCTCCGGCCTTAACAGCGCTTCCTGCATGCTGAGTGAAATTAACGGCACCCAGGGCACCCTGATCATCCGGGACACCTTTGATGACACCACCACCCCCATCCTGCTGGTGAAAGGCGGTAAAACCCAGGAAATCCCCGTGGCGCCCAGCAAGCGCTATGTCAGGGAGGTGGAGGATTTCTCCGCCGCCATCTTAAGCGGCGACCCCGCCCCTCTCAGCCTTGAGGAAACCCGGCGCAACATCGGGGTGATTTTGCGCATTCTGGAGGCGGCAAAATAGCAAAGGCGCTCTTCCCGCCCTGAGGCATCCGCAGGGATGGACAGGTGTCCGGGAGGCTGAGCCTTCATCTATTTGAACCCGTGAAAAAGCGCCGGAAAATCCAGATGAAAAGCGCGGCGCGCAGGCATTTTGCAGATGAGGGGATAAAGGAAATCCGCGTGGAGCAGCCCCTGGGCTTAGGGTCTTAGAGGGCCACGATTCTTCTGACGTTCGCCGGGTCGTCATGGGGCAGCCCGGCGGGCTTTTTTGTGTCCAGGGCATAAAGGGCCGCCATCTCCTCCTCTGAAAGGGCGAAATCAAACAGGGCGATGTTCTCGCGGATGCGCCCCTCGTGGATGGACTTGGGGATGACGGAGATGCCCTGCTGGATAAGAAAGCGCAGGGCCGCCTGGGCAGGGGTTTTGCCGTGCCGGGCGGCGATGGCCTTCAGGGTTTGGTTGTCCAAAAGGTCCGTCTTCCCTTGGGAGAAGGGGCCCCAGGCCATCAGGGCGATGTTGTGCCGGGCCATCAGCTCCCTGGCGTCCAGACGCTGGTGATAGATATGGGTTTCCAGCTGGTTGACGGCCGGGACCACCTCAAAGTGCAGCAGCAGGTCCTGCAGGCGGTCCGGGTAGAAATTGGAAAGGCCGATGGCCCGGGCCAGACCCTCGTGGTGGATTTTTTCCATCACCCGCCAGGCGCCGTACACATCCCCAAAGGGATGATGAATCAGATAGAGATCCACATAATCAAGCCCCAGGCGCTTGAGAGACCCTTCAAAGGCGGGGCGGGTCTTGCTGTCCCCGGCGTGGGTGTGCCAGAGCTTGGTGGTGATAAACAGCTCCTCCCGGGGGATGCCGCTGTCCCGGATGGCCTGGCCCACCGCCTCCTCATTGCCGTAGAACTGGGCGGTGTCTATCAGCCGGTAGCCAGAGGCGAGCGCCTGGGACACGGCGCGCCTGCAGACCTCCTGGTCTTTGATCAAATAGGTGCCAAAGCCAATCAGGGGCATTTCGGCGCCGGTGTTCAGGGTGATGCTGTGCTGCATGCTGGCCTCCTTTAGATGATTGCTTAATGAGAGTCTACCCACCAGGGAGCGGGTATCATGGTACTGGCGCGGGCCCTCTGCGCCCTGGGGCCTCCGTTTGGAAAAACAAGCCGGAAATGCCTTGACAAGATGGGGGAAGGCGTGGTACATTATCCACAGATTAGCACTCGATGGGCGAGAGTGCTAACAACCCGGAAGGCGGGAGAAGGGAGGGCCCATGAACGAGCGCAAACGCCGTATTCTGCAGGCAGTCATCGATGATTACATCCTGACGGCTTTGCCTGTGGGCTCCCGGACCATCTCCCGCAAGTACCTTAAGAACATCTCCAGCGCCACCATCCGAAACGAGATGAGCGACCTGGAGGAGCTGGGCTACCTGATGCAGCCCCATGTGTCGGCGGGCCGGGTGCCCAGCGCCAAGGCCTACCGGTTGTATGTGGATATGCTCATGGAAGAGGGCCTAAGCCCCAGCCAGGAGGACGTGGCGGCCAAGGACTATTACCTAAAGCGCGTCAGCCATCTGGAAAACGTGGTGGCCAGCACCGCGCAGGTGATTTCGGACTTTACCAACTACGCTTCCCTGGTGATGATGCCGGGGCAGGCGGAGCTGCGCATCGCCACCCTGCACCTGGTGCCCGTCAGCCGGGCCATGGCCCTTTTGGTGATCGTCACCGACGGGGGCATCATCCGGGACACCATGGTGCATGTGGCGGAGACCCTGGACGCGGATGCCCTGTATGCCATCAGCCGGATGCTCACGGAGCGTTTTGCGGGGCGCACGCTCAAAGAGGTGCGCAGGAAACTCCGGGAATTTGCGGCCAGCGCGCAGGCAAACCCCCAGGTGCTTCAGGGCATCGAGGAGCTGTCCGATCAGATGTCCCGGGAGAACGCCACGGACACCATCACCGTGTCCGGCACCCATAACATTCTGAACTTCCCGGAGTACCAGGAGGCGGAAAAAGCCCGCCCGGTGCTTTCGGTGATGGAGGACAGGGAGCGGCTGATGCGGCTGATCAAGGCAGCGGGCGCCGCGGATGGCACCGCCCTGTCCGTGCACATCGGCCCGGAAACCGGCATACCGGAGATGGCGGATTGCAGCGTGGCCCTGGCGGAGTACACCGTGGGCCAGGGGCACCGGGGCGCCATTGGCATCATCGGCCCCACCCGCATGCCCTATGCCCGCGTGCTCAACACCCTGCGCCTGGTGGGCAACGCGCTAAGCCTTGTCTTAAGCGGCGGCGGGCAGGCGGAGTAACTTTTGGAGGAAATCATGGACCGCAAGAAGAAAAAGGCAGGGCAGTCGCAAACGCCCGAACCCCAGGAGGGCGCCGGATTGGCGCCGCAGACAGCGGAGGAAACGGCCCCCCCAGACACAGAAACAGACAGGACCGAAGACCTGGAGGCGGCCCTGGCCAAACAGGAAGAGTACCTGGCCCTGGCCCAGCGCGTCCAGGCGGACTACGACAACTACCGCAAGCGCAACCGTCAGGTGGCGGCGGAAAGCTATGATGACGGCGCCCGCGCCTTTATCAAGACCATCCTGCCGGTGATGGACAACCTGGAGCGCGCCCTTCAGGTGGCGCGGGAGGAAGAAGACCCGCTGTATCAGGGGGTGATCCTGGTGCAAAAGCAGCTGATGGACGCCCTGAAAACCCGCGGCGTCATGCCCATCTGCCGCAAGGGGGAGCCCTTTGACCCGAAGCTGGAGGACGCCATTGCCCAGGGCGGCCCCGAGGAAGGGGAGCCGGGCACGGTGTGCGAGGTGGTGCTCAAGGGCTATCAGATGGGCGAAAACGTGATCAGGCACGCAATGGTTCGGGTTGTGCCCGACCTTTGACATAGATTAAACGCACAAGCATAAGCGTATGGAGGAACGACATAATGGCAAAAATTATCGGAATTGACCTGGGGACTTCAAACTCGGTTGTCGCCGTGATGGAAGGCGGCGAGCCGGTGGTCATCCCCAACTCTGAAGGCGCCCGCACCACCCCGTCCGTGGTGGCCTTTACCAAGGAGGGCGAGCGCCTGGTGGGCCAGATCGCCAAGCGTCAGGCCATCACCAACCCGGACCGCACCATCGCGTCCATCAAACGCCAGATGGGCACCAACTTCAAGTGGAGCGTGGACGGCAAGGACTACACCCCCCAGGAGATCAGCGCGATGGTCCTGCAAAAATTGAAGCAGGACGCGGAGAGCTATCTGGGCGAGACCATCACCCAGGCGGTGATCACCGTGCCCGCCTATTTCTCTGACGCCCAGCGCCAGGCCACCAAGGACGCGGGGCGCATTGCGGGCATGGAAGTGCTGCGCATCATCAACGAGCCCACCGCTGCCTCCCTGGCCTATGGCCTGGACAAGGAGGAGCCCCACAAAATCCTGGTCTATGACCTGGGCGGCGGCACCTTTGACGTGAGCCTGCTGGAAATTGGCGACGGCGTGTTTGAGGTGCTGGCCACCAACGGCGACACCAAGCTGGGCG
>DAISYX010000067.1:0-1604 GCA_036825095.1 Clostridia bacterium
CTCAATCCAGTACCCGTCCGGGTCCACGATGAAGTAGATGCCCATGGCCGGGTTTTCAAAGCAGACCACGTCCATCTCCTTGTGCTTTTTAAGGGCAAGGGCCATGTCCTTCACCTGCATGGCCAGATGGACCTCATTATCGCCCAGGTTATAGCGGGGACGGTCAAAGTCTTTAAGCCAGGTAAGCTCCAGCTTGTGGCGGGTTTCGCCATCGCCCAGATAGGCGATGGTGAAACCCTCCGCCTCCGTCCGGGAAATTTCTTTAAGCCCCAGGGCCTTCTCATAAAAATCCAGGGACTTTTCAAGGTCCACCACGTTGAAGTTGTTGTGGGCAAAGGTGAATTGAAGATTGTCCATGCTTAGCCTCCTGTTAATTAAACTCGTTGGGTAGAAGGGCTTCTGCCCCGTCCTCCGCCTCTGGGCCTTCCGGAAGCTCCGGGGCGGCTGTTTCGTTGTCCTCCAGGGATTCCACGCTGCGCAGCCGCCGGGAGATGGCCCGGGTTTTTCGGGTGGCCAGATCGATGGATTCGCTGGCCTGGCGCAGGCGTGTCTGGGTTTTTTCCAGGGTATCGCCAAAGGCGGAAAAGTCGCTCTTGACCTGGCCCAGCAGGCGCCATACCTCGCCGGAGCGCTTTTCTATGGCCAGGGTCCTAAAGCCCATCTGCAGGCTGTTGAGCAGCGCCAAAAGCGTGGTGGGCCCCGCCACGGTCACCCGGTGGGTGCGCTGCAGCCTGCTCACCAGGCCCGGCACTCGCAGCACCTCCGCGTAAAGGCCCTCCACCGGCAGATAGAGGATGGCAAAATCCGTGGTATGGGGCGGGGCGATGTATTTGGCGATGCGCGCCGCCTCCCGGACGATGGCCTGGCTTAGGGCGTTAAGGGCCTCATCCGCTTGCTTCCTGTCCTCCCCCTCCTGGGCGGCCTGGAGGCGCTCATAGTCCTCCAGGGGGAACTTGGCATCGATGGGCAGATAGACCACCGCCCCCTCATCCCGGCCAGGCAGACGGATGGCATATTCCACCCGCTCATTGCTGCCCGGTTTGACCATGACATTGGTGTCGTATTGCGCGGGCGCCAGCGCCTCTTCCAGCAGCATGCCCAGCTGGGTTTCCCCCCAGGTGCCCCGGGTTTTGATGTTGCTGAGCACTTTTTTGAGGTCCCCCACGCCGCTGGCCAGGGACTGCATCTCCCCCAGGCCCTTGTGCACCGCCTCCAGGCGGTCATTCACCAGGGAGAAGCTCTCCCCCAGGCGGCGGCTTAGGGTGTGGTGGAGGTTTTCGTCCACGGTTTTGCGCATCTCTTCCAGCTTGGCGGCGTTGTCCTGGCGCATCTGGGTGAGGGCCTGAAAGAGGGTGTCCCGCATCTCCCCCACCTTCTGGTCGTTTTGCCCCAGGCGGGTGTTCAACACCTCGTCCAGGTGCTTCAGCCGCCCCTCCTGATGGGAAAGGGCGCCGTCCAGGCGCTGGTCCATCCGGTCAAGCCGGGCGACAGCCCCAGCCTCCTGGGCGCGCAGGGCGCTTTGCAGGGCGCTCTGGTCGTAGCTGGCGTTGGCGGTCAGCCGGGCCTCGGTGTCCCGCATCAGGCGCTCCATATATTCGCTGAGC
>DAISYX010000067.1:1704-9467 GCA_036825095.1 Clostridia bacterium
GGCGGTCAGCCGGGCCTCGGTGTCCCGCATCAGGCGCTCCATATATTCGCTGAGCACCCCTTCGCTCTCCCGGCTGATTCTGCGGGCGGCCTCTCCCTGCCTTTTCAGGCGGGATGCCAGCACCAGAAGGACAACAACGCTTAACAAAAGCAAGGCCGCAAAAAGCAGCTGCCAGAACATGGGGTTTAAAAAAACCTCAGCCATGGCTGATACCCTGGCGCCAGTGCTTATAGCACAGGCCAATATAGCGGATGGCCTGCTGATTGTCGATAAGCACCTGCTCCCCTTCCTTGATCACCTTGCCCTGGGGGTCTATGCGGGTGTTCATGGTGGCCTTGGCGCCGCACCAGCACAGCCCGCCGGGCACCTCATGAATCTCCTCCGCCAGGCGCAAAAGGGCCGCTGAGCCGGGGAAGAAGTTGCCCTGAAAATCCGTTCTCAGCCCATAGCAGAAGATGTCCAGCTGATCGGACATGTCCGCCAGCTCCTGCACCTGCTCCGGGGTTAAAAACTGGGCCTCGTCCACAAACACATACTCAAATCCGGAGCAGGCATTGCGCGCGGCCAGCCACAAAAGCTGCTCCCGGGCGCTGTGGCCGCTTTCCAGCACCAATTCCGCAGGCGCTGACAGCCCCACCCGGGAGTACACCTGGTTCTCCCCCGCCCGGGTGTCGATGGCGGGCTTCACCAGCGCCACCCGCAGGCCCAGCTGCTGGTAGTTGTAGCGCTGCATCAAAAGCTGCGCCGTCTTGCTGGACCCCATCACGCCATAATAGAAGTGCAGCATTACATCTCTCGTCTGCCTTCCATGGCCTTGGAAAGGGTGATTTCGTCCGCATACTCCAGATCGCTCCCCACGGGCACGCCATGGGCGATGCGGGTGACTTTGATGTTGTGGGGCTTGACCAGCCGGGCGATGTAGCTGGCGGTGGCCTCGCCCTCGATGTCCGGGTTGGTGGCCAGGATCAGCTCCTGCACCTCCCCGGTCTTCAGGCGCTCCAGCAGCTCCTGGATGCGGATGTCATCCGGCCCCACCCCGTCCATGGGGGACAAAATGCCGTGGAGCACGTGATAAAGCCCGTGATAGTCGTGCATGCGCTCCATGGCGGCCACGTCCCGGGGGTCCCTGACCACGCAGAGCAAATCCTGCCGGCGCCTGGTATCCGCGCACACAGGGCAGAGGTTTTCCGCGGTGTAGTTGCCGCAGCGCGCACACAGCCGGATGGCCTCCCTTCCCAAATAAATGCCCTGGGTTAATTCCCGCACATCCTCCAGGGGCAAAGCCGCCAAAAAATAGGCCAGGCGCTGGGCGCTTTTGCGCCCGATGCCGGGCAGCTTGGCCAGCTCCGCAGTCATCCGTTCAATGGGTTCCGCCTGTTGGCTCATTTAAAATAGCCCGCCCATGCCGCCGGGGGCCATGGCCGCCATGGCGGCCTCCCGGGCTTCCTCTCCCTGGCGCAGGGCCTCGTTGACAGCGGCCTTCACCAGATCCTCCAGCATCTCCACATCGTCCGGGTCCACCGCCTCGGGCTTGATGGTAAGGCTGAGCACCTCCCGTTTGCCCGACACCCTGCAGGTGACCATGCCGCCGCCGGAGGAGGCCTCGTATTCCTTCTCGTCCAGGGCCTCCTGGGTTTTGGCCAGCTGCTCCTGCATCTTTTGCGCCTGGCGCATCAGCTGCTGCATGTTTCCGCCGCCAAAGGGGTTGCCGCCTCTTGCCATCTTATCCTCCAAAACAGGCCGTCAAGGGCCCGATATATTGCCTGGCTTGTCAAAAACCAGCCTGCGGCCATTATAGCATTGAATGGCAATTTTTAGAAGTTTGAGGAAAGGGCCGCAGCGCAAGCCACGGCCCTCTGAAAAAACGGCCCCATCATTTAAGCGTTTGCCTTGCTCTCGCAGTAGATACAGCGGTATTCGTCCCGGACGCGGTCTGTCAGCCGGAACACGTGTGGCAGCTGCTGCTCGGTGCTGGTGATGCAGCGGGGGTTTTTGCAGCGGATGATATTGGTGATGGTCTCCGGCAGCTCCGGGTGGTATTTCTTCACCCGCTGGCTGTCCTTGATCAGGTTAATGGTGATGCTGGGGTCGATATAGCCCAGGGCGTTTAAGTCCACATCCAGGTTGGAGTCAATCTTGATGATGTCCTTCTTGCCCATTTTGCTGCTGGCGGCGTTTTGAATGATGGCCACAGAGCAATGAAGCTTGCCCAGGTCCAGAAAGTCATAGACCTTCATGCCCTGGCCGGCCTTGATGTGATCGATGACGATGCCGTTTCTGATGGAGTCAATGTTCATATTTCTGCCTCCAGAAGCTTTAGAATCAGAGCCATGCGGATGAACTTGCCGTTTAGCACCTGGCGGAAATAGCAGGCCCTGGGGTCTGGGTCAATGGCGGTGGAAATCTCGTTCACCCGGGGCAGGGGGTGCATGATGGCCAAATCCGCCTTGGCGCGGGTGAGCTTTTCCGGGGTGAGGATATAGCTGTCTTTCAGGCGCACATAGTCGTCCTCGTTAAAAAAGCGCTCCCGCTGCACCCGGGTCATATAGAGGATGTCAAGTTCCGGCAGCACGCTCACCAGGTCCGTGGTCTGCACATAGGGCACCTGGCCCTCCTTTAAGGGGATTTTCACATAGCTGGGCACCTTCAGCTCCTCAGGGGAGATCAGCACAAAGCGCACGCCCGGATAGCGGCACATGGCGTGCACCAGGGAGTGAACGGTACGGCCAAACTTCAGGTCCCCGCACAGGCCCACGGTGAGGCCCTCAAAGCCGCCCTTTTCCAGCTTGATGGTGAGCAGGTCGGTAAGCGTCTGGGTGGGGTGGTTATGGCCCCCGTCCCCGGCGTTGATAACGGGCACACTGGCATGGGCCGCCGCCACGGTGGGGGCGCCCTCCTTGGGGTGGCGCATGGCGATGATGTCCGCGTAGCAGCACACGGTGCGGATGGTGTCCGCCACGCTCTCCCCCTTGGCGGCAGAGCTGGAGGAGGCCTCGGACACCCCCAGCACCTGGCCGCCCAATTCGTACATGGCCGCCTCAAAGCTCAGGCGGGTGCGGGTGGAGGGCTCAAAAAAGAGGGTGGCCAGCTTTTTGTGCCGGCAGGCTTCCCGGTACTTCTCCGGGCTTTTGATGATGGAAAGGGACAGGGTGATAAGCTCGTCAATCTCCGCCACCGACAGGTCCGCCATGCTGATAATATGCCTCATATCTCCTCCGTGATCCACCTTTCATCCCTTGGATTATCCCGAAAGGCCATAAGCCTTGCGACATCTGTCTGTCTGATGCGCCCGGTGCGGGCGGCAACCGCCACCACGGCGTCAAAATCGCTCAGGCTGGTGTTGGTTACCTGCGCCTTTTCAAGGCGCTCCTGGCTGAGGGCCATGCCATAGGTGAAGATGCTGAGGATGCCAAGAACTTCAGCCCCCGCCTGGCGCAGCGCTTCCACCACGTCGATAACGCTTCCGGCGGTGGAGATCAAGTCCTCCACCACCACCACCTTCCAGCCCGGCTCAAGCCTGCCCTCGATGCGGTTTTTGCGGCCATGGTCCTTGGAACCGGAGCGCACATAGCCCATGGGCAAATCCAGCAGATGGGCCGCGATGGCTGCGTGGGGAATGCCCGCTGTGCTGGTGCCCATGAGGGCATCCGCCTGGGGGTATTTCTCCCGGACCACCGCCGCGATGCCCGCCTCAATCTGCGCCCGCAGCGGGGGGTGGGAAAGCGTCAGACGGTTGTCGCAGTAAATGGGGCTTTTGATGCCGCTGGCCCAAGTGAAGGGCTCATCCGGGCGCAGAAACACCGCGCCGATCTCAAGCAGGCCTTGGGCTAACTCCTCACGGCTGGACAAAATCATTGACGCACCTCCTGTATGCTGCCACCGGGTCTTCCGCCCGGGTGATGGGACGCCCCACCACGATGTAGTCGGAACCCAGCACCCTGGCCTCCCCCGGGGTGGTCACCCGGGACTGATCCCCCTTAGGCCCGTCCGCAAAGCGGATGCCCGGGGTGACGGTTAGAAAATCCTGGCCCAGGGCCTGGTGCACGCTGTCTGCCTCAAGGGGGGAGCAGACCACCCCGTCAAGGCCCGCTTCTCTGGCGTTTTTGGCGTAGTGCAGCACGGTTTCAGGCAGGGGCCTGTCAATCAGCAGCTCCTGATGAAGGGCCGCCTGATGAAGGGAGGTAAGCACTGTCACCGCGATCAGCAGAGGCCGCTTTGGGCCAAGAGCCAAGAGGGCCTCCGCCGCCCCTTTCATCATCTGGATGCCGCCTGAGGCGTGCAGGTTGATCATGTCCACCTCAAGGCGGCCAAGGGAGCGGGTGGCGCCGGCCACGGTGTTGGGAATATCATGAAGCTTCAGGTCCAGAAACACCCGGTGCCCCCGCCCTGTGATCCCCCGTACCATCTCCGGCCCCTCCCGGTAGAACAGCTCCATGCCGATTTTGACATAGGGCTTCTCCTGCTTAAACAGCCCTAAAAATCCCAGGGCCTCCTCCCGGCCCGGAAAATCCAGGGCGATGATTACATCCTTTGCCATCAGTGGGCACCTCCTATGATATCTTTAAGGTCCTTAACCCCGCCTTCCGCCATGGCCTCCGGCAGCGCCGAAATGATATCCCGGCAGGCGAAGGGGTTCACCAGATTGGCGCTGCCCACCTCAACGGCTGTGGCCCCCGCCAGCATCATCTCAAGCACATCCTCAGCGCTTGAGATGCCGCCGATGCCCACCAGGGGGATGCGCACCGCCTGATACACCTGGTATACCATCCTCAGCGCCACCGGGAAAACCGCGGGGCCGGAGAGGCCTCCGGTGGTGTTCCCCAGGATGGGCCGCCGGGCGCGGATATCCAGCCGCATCCCCAAAAGGGTGTTGATAAGGCTCAGCCCGTCCGCCCCCTCCGCCTCACAGGCCCGGGCCACCTCCGAGATGTCCGTCACGTTGGGGGAAAGCTTGATGATCAGGGGCTTGGCGCTCACCCGCCTGACCGCGCGGGTCACCTGGCCCGCCGCCTTGGCGGAGGCGCCAAAAGCCAGGCCGCCGCCATGCACATTGGGGCAGGAGATGTTCACCTCGATCCAGCCCACCTGGGGCTGATCATCCAGGAGCCTGCAAACCTCGGTGTATTCCTCCAGGGAAAAGCCGCTGACATTGGCCATCACCGGCTTATGAAAAAAGCCCGCTATTTTGGGCAGTTCCTCTGATATCACCTTGTCAATGCCCGGGTTTTGAAGGCCCACGGCGTTCAGCAGCCCCTCCGGGCACTCCGCGATGCGGGGCGTGGGGTTGCCTTCCCGGGGCAGAAGGGTGGTGCCCTTCATGGAAAAGCTGCCCAGGCAGTTGATGTCATACAGCCGGGCGAAATCCTCCCCAAAGCCAAAGGTGCCGCTGGCCGCGATCACCGGGTTATCCAGTTTAACGCCGCAGAGCGAAACAGCCGTATTCACCAGATCAGCTCCCCCTTTCCAAACACCGGGCCCTCTTTGCACACCCTTTTGGGCCCCTCCTGGGTGATGACGGTGCAGCCCATGCAGGCGCCAAAGCCACAGCCCATCCGCTCCTCAAGGCTTACCTGGCCGTCGCTGCAGGAGGCGGCGCACACCGCCTTGAGCATGGCCACAGGCCCGCAGGCATAAAAAAAGGTGCAGGCGTCCATCCGGCAGGCATCCAGCACCACCCCTTTGGCTCCCAGGGAGCCGTCCAGGGTGGCGATGTTCACCTTGACCCCCAGGCTCAAAAAAGCCTCCTGGAAGAAGGCTTCCCCAGCGGTGCCAAAGCCCATGGCCACCGTGGGCTGCTTTCCTTCCTTTATCAGCGCTTTGCACAGCATCAAAAGGGGCGGAACCCCCGCCCCCCCGCCGATTAACAGCGGGCGGGGCCCGCTTGGAGCGGTATCAAAGCCATTGCCCAGGCCGGTTAGCACGTCCACCTCCCGGCCCCGCTTAAAGGTGGTCATCTTCTGGGTGCCTGCGCCCACCACCTTATAGACGATGGTGACACGGCCCTCCTCCCATTCACAGACCGAGAAGGGGCGGCGCAGATAAAGCCCGCTCACCTGCAGGTTTAAAAACTGGCCCGGCGCCTTAAAGGCGGAGGCATCGCCTGAGAACACCATGCGGTAGGTGTTCCTGGCAATGGCTTCATTTTCCTCAATCACATACACGCACCGCTTCACCCCAGGCCCTCCTGATCAAAATACGCTTCATCCAGCCAGGCGGTTTTCCCGCCGCTTGTGGTCATCACACAGCGCCCATAGACCGCCATCCCCTCAAAAGGCGTGCTTTTCCCCTGGGAGAGAAAGGTTTCCGGATCGATACGCCCTTTTTCCCCCAGGTCAAAAAGGGTGCAGTCTCCCTGATCATTGATATGAAAACGTCGGCCCGGCTGATGGGCCATCAGGTCAATAAGCCGGGTAAGGCTCAATTCGCCTGGCCTGACCAGGCAGGTATACAGCGCCGCAAAGGCGGTCTCCAGCCCCACCACGCCGTTAAGGCTGTCCTTTAAGCCGCCTGATTTTTCCGCCGCGCTGTGGGGGGCGTGGTCGGTGGCGATCATGTCGATGGTGCCGTCCTGAAGCCCCTCAATGAGGGTCTGGCGGTCCTTTGGCCCTCTTATGGGTGGGTTCATCTTAAAGCGGCCCGCCTCTTTTAGCTGGCTGTCATCAAGCAAAAGATAGTGGGGCGCCGTCTCACAGCTCACGTCCACACCCCGGGCCTTGGCCTTGCGGATCAGGGCCACGCTCTCTTTGGCTGACACATGGCAAACATGGTACCTGCAGCCGGTTTCCTCAGCCAGGGCCAGGTCCCGCGCCACCTGGCGCCATTCGCTCTCTGAGGAAATCCCCTGATGCCCGTGGGCCCTGGCATAGTCCCCCGCGTGGATATAACCCCCCTGAAGCAGGGCCTCCTCCTCACAGTGGGCCGCGATGATCTGACCCAGGTCCCGGGCGCTGAGCATGGCCCGGCGCATCACGCCCTCCGCCTGAACCCCCCTCCCATCGTCTGAAAAGCCGACCACATCCTTAGCCATCCCTGCCATATCAGACAAATCCTGCCCCGCCTGCCCCCGAGTGATGGCGCCAAAGGGCAATACCCGAACAACGGCGGACTTTTCAATCAGCTCCAGCTGGGGCTTGAGCGTCTCCGGGCCGTCCGGCACCGGGTTTAGATTGGGCATGGCGCACACCGTGGCAAAGCCTCCCCGGGCGGCGGCCCGGGTACCGGAGGCGATGGTCTCCTTATAAGAAAAACCGGGTTCCCTCAGATGCACATGAACATCCGTGAAACCCGGAAATAAATGAAGGTCTTTCCCCTCAACCAGGACAAAGGGCCCCTGGGGCCACAAGCCGGGATCAAACAGCGGTCCCTGGGGGCCAAGGACAAGATCCCTCCTGACCGCCTCCCCGCCGGTGTGATCCAAAACCCCTTTCAGGAGATAGTCCATGCCGCCTCCCTTCCCTGGTTTTTCCGAACGTTGAGAAAGTCACTCTGCCGAACATCCGGCGTATCTTATCAGAGAGAATTGCCGCTTGTCAAGGAAGTGAAAGAGTCAAAAAGATGCATCGACGAGTTAATTTCCAAAGTGAGTTCCACAGTGTAAAAGGGGTGGAATTTGGGCAACAGTTATATGTTGGTGCCCGCCTGGGGGGGCACCTGTGCGTTTATGCGTACCGCAGAGCAGGCGCCCTACGCGGGTGGCTGGGCAGAACCCTACTGGCACAGCGACACCTGCCGCCTAATCGCCATCAATGCCCAGACCGGCAAGC
>DAISYX010000068.1:0-9359 GCA_036825095.1 Clostridia bacterium
GCATCATTAGATTGTTTTGTTGTCCCATAACATTTTGATTTCTATCTGCTATTCCATAGGTGAGTGAATTGTACATCATGCAACAACACTCACTCTTTGGGACGATTTGCCATGCGCTAATGAACATACGGAAACTCAAGTTGTGACCTGCGCATTGTCCCGGCCGACAAAACATGGTAGACTTGCACAGGAATAAAGATGCCAAGAGGTGACATGAACAGCTACCGTTATCAGCAAAAGCCCACCATGACCCAGTACGGCACCAAACTGCAGCGGCGTGTGCTGGTGGGGCTTTGTCTTGTGCTCCTTCTGGGGGTTATCGGGCTTAGCATCTGGGGGCTGAATCAGGCGGCCACCATCAACCGCACCCAGGAACGCCTGGTGCGCAGAATCAACAGCTCCCTGATGGACGCCATCAACGAGGTGAGCCGGCTGACCGGCGGCGTGCAGTCCAACACCAGCAGCAAGCTGGCGCTGGTGCGGCAATATGTATACAACATCGATCAGATGAACAACATCGCCATAGAGATTTTTGGCGATGAGGGGCGCATCGTGCCCACGGAGGCGATTACCGCCCTGTATCATGATCTGGATATCTACGAAACTCTCATCCAGACGGCCACATCCAGCACGCTGGACATCCGCACCACCACCCTCACCCATTTAACAGCGCTTCAGACCATTTTGTCGCAATAGCTTTTATACGGCCACAGTCTGGCTTATCAGGCAAACAGGCCAATTCCGGCGCAGCTCCTGGTGCGCCAGCAGGGCCTTGTTGGCGTTCTCAAACACGCCATAGACCAGGGAGCCGGCGCCGGACATCTGGGCGAAAACCGCCTCCCGAGCCATAAGGGCCTCCCGGGCTCTCAGCACCCCGGGGCAGAGGGCGGACGCCGCGGACAAAAGCTGATTGCGGGCATAAAGCGGACAGTCTTCCAGCCTGTTTTCCCTTAAGGCCTGGATAAGGGCAGGGATATCAGCGGGCGGGCCTGCGGAATCAAAACGAAAGCGCTCAAACACCTGACGGGTAGAAAGGCTCTCTTCGGGCTGAATCAGCACCAGGTCAACCAGGGGCGCCCGGGACAGCGGGGTAATGTCCTCTCCAATGCCGCCTACCCTGGCAAAGCCCCCGGCCAGGCAATAGGGCAGATCCGCGCCCAGCTCCTTTGCTGTTTGACGCAGCGCGGCAAGGGAAAGCCCCAGGCCCCACAGATTGTTGAGTCCCAGCAGCACGGCCGCCGCATCCGCGCTGCCGCCGGCCAGCCCCGCGCCGGAGGGGATGCGCTTGACCAGGCGGATATGAACCCCTTGCGGTACCTCAAAACGGGCCTTGAGCAGCATTGCTGCCCGCCAGGCCAAATTGCTGGCGTCCGCGGGGATATCCGGGCTCCCCTCGACTGCAAGGGAAATGGCGGGCGCGGGGCTGAGATAAACATCATCCGCCAATAAAAGACGCTGGTTTACCATCTCCAGCTGGTGATAGCCGTCTGCCCTTCGCCCCAGCACATTCAGCGCCCAGTTGATCTTGGCCCTGGCTTTAATCTGCATGCCGCTTGGGCGCCTCCCCCGCCATCAGGGTAAACTCAAACGCGGCGCCCCGGGCGCTGTCCGCAAGGCGGATGGTTTGGCCGTGCCGGTCCATGATGGACTTGCAGATGGCCAGGCCCAGCCCGCTGCCCTCGCCGGAGGCATGGGCCTGGTCGGACTTGTAGAAGCGCTCAAACAAGCGGTTTTTCTCCTCCGGCAGCACGCCGATGCCGTTGTCCTGCACCTTGACGGCGATCAGATGCCCGGGTTTTTGGTAGACGCGCACCTGGATCTGCCCGCCGCTGGGGGTGAATTTGATGGCGTTGTCCAGAAGGTTGATCAGCACCTGCTCGATCTGGTCCCTGGCGGCCCGGACAAACAGGCTATCCTCCTGAAAATCCGTTTGAATCTCCAGGCTTTTTCCCTCAATCTGGGGCAGCTTGGTGATCACCACCAGCCGGGCCAGCTCGCAGATGTCAAAATCGCTCATCTCCAGGGGGGATTCCGGGCTTTCCGCCTGAGAAAGCTTGAACAGCCCGGCGATTAAGGTGTTGAGGCGCTTGGTTTCGCTCAGCACAATTTCCAGATAGGGCCTTGCCTCCTGCTGGGGGATGGTGCCGTCGATGATGCCCTGGATAAAGCCCTGGATATTCGTCATGGGGGAGCGCAGCTCGTGGGAGAGGTTGGCGATAAAATCCCGGCGGATGCGCTCGGTGTCCTGAATTTGCCGGGACATGTGGTTAAAGGACACCGCCAGCTCGTGCACCTCCCTGGCGCCTGCTTCTGATATCTGGGGCACCGGCAGGCCACGGGCCATGGTTCCCGCATGCTGGGCGATCTCCCCAAGGGGGCGCACCAGACGCCGGGTGTAAAAATAGGCGATCACCGCGGCGATGACTGCGGCCGCCAGCGCCGCCAGGGCGGCGTTAAGCCAGATATCCTCGTAGGATTCCCGCACCGTCTGGGCCGCGGTCTGGATGTAGACGGCGCCCAGCACCCGGTCGTCCTGCTTCCAGGGCACCGCCATGGTGATCATGGTGCCCTCGGGCCCCTCGGTCTGGCGCACCACCTCCTGCCCGCCCAACACCTGGATTAAGGTGTCCACGATGGTTTTAGGCTCAAAAGAGGCGGCCAATTCCTTATTTTCATTCAGCACGGAGGAGAAATAGGAGGTCACCTGCCCCGTCCGGTCCACCACCAGGGCGTAGGCCCCGTAATCCTGGTAAACGCCCCGCAGCTTGCGCTCCATCATGCGCCGGGTGGAGCTGCTGCCCGTCTCCAACAGGGTGCTCAGGCCCAGGGGCTGGGGCACGGAGGCCAGATAGGCGATGTCATAGGCCTGGATTTTAAGCGCCTGAATAAGGCTTGCGATCTGGGCGTCCCGGGCGCTTATGCCAAAGACGCCCAGCATTAACAGCACGCAGATCAATATCACCGCGATAAACAGGCCCATCAGTTTTCCAAAGATGCCCCGGCTCAAGCCCGCTTCACCTCAAACTTGTATCCCACCGACCAGATGGTACGGATCAGCCAGCCGTGCTTCTCGCTCTCCGGCAGCTTTTCCCGCAGGCGCTTGATATGCACATCCACCGTGCGGCTGTCGCCAAAATAATCAAAGCCCCAGACCTTTTCCAGCAGCTGCTCCCGGGTAAACACGTGATTTTGGTTCTTGGCCAGGAAGTGCAGCAGTTCCAGCTCCTTGGGCGGCATCTGGACGGGCTGGTCCTCATAGATCACCTCATAGCTGGTCAGATCAATGCTAAGGCCCGGAAAAGAGAGGACGTCCTTGCTGCTGTCCTCATCCGGCGCGCCGCGCCGCAAAACGGCCTTCACCCGGGCCAAAAGCTCCTTTGGCTCAAAGGGTTTGGTGATGTAGTCATCCGCGCCCAACTCCAGCCCCAGCACCTTGTCGATGGTCTCGTCCTTGGCGCTGAGCATGATGATGGGCACCTTGCTTTTTAGGCGAATGGCCTTACACACCTGCCAGCCGTCCATGCCGGGCAGCATAATATCAAGCAGGATAAGGGCAGGTGAAATTTTGCGCAGCTGCGCCAGCGTGTCATCCCCCCGGGCGCTGTGCACCACCTCATAGCCGTCTTTTTCCAGATAGAGCTTTACCAGTTTTGCGATGTTGATGTCATCGTCCACAACCATAACCAATTGCTTCATGTTTTTACCTCGCTTGTTTCCCTTTGCGCTTACTTAAGCGTCAGCACCGTCACGCCCGCCTCACCCTCGCCATAACGCCCGTCCCTGAGGTCCAAAAGCAGCGGGTGGCGCTTGAAGTGCTTTTTCAGCCCGCTGCGCAGGGCGCCGGTGCCCTTGCCGTGGATGATGAACACCTCGTGCAGGCCTGCCAGGACGGCGTTGTCCAGATAGTTGTCCACCTCCGCGATGGCCTCCTCCAGCGACATTCCGCGCACATCACACTCCATTTTAACGCTGCGCTGGGCGGCCCCGGTGGTGGAGCGGACCACGGTCTTTCTTTTCTCCTGCTGCTGGGGCGCTTTGACAAGCTGGTTAAGGGGCACCCGCATCTTAACCGCGCCGGCCTGCACCTGCACCTCGTTTTTAGCGCCCGGCAAGGAGAGCAGGGTGGCGGGGGCGTTGTTAACAGCCAGACGCACCTGCATCCCCACTGCCAGCTCATCAGGCATCAGGTCACCGTCCCGCTCAAGGCCGGGGAGGGAATCCGCCAGCTCGCCTTCTGCATCCCGCATCCGGCGGCGCAGACGGTTCACCGCCTCCGGGTCATTGACCTTCAGGGACCTCAGCTCCTCCAGCACCGCGGCGCTCTCCCGCTTGGCCCTCTCCAGGATGCGCTTGGCCTCGTCCCGGGCCTTCTGGCGGGCGTTTTGGCGTTCCAGGGAGATCTCCTGATGCTTTTTTTCTATCTCCCGGCGCAGGCTCTGAATCTCCTCGTGGGCCTCTTCCGCCAGGCGGCGCTCTTTTTCCGCGGCTTGGCGATGGGTTTCCGCATGGGCGATGATGTCCTCAAACTGCACCGTTTCATGGCTCAGCATCCCTTGCGCGGACTTAATCAGCCGCTGGCTTAAGCCCAGACGTCTGGAAATCTCAAAGGCGTTGGATTTGCCCGGCACACCGATGAACAGCCGGTAGGTGGGGCTTAAGGTGGCCACGTCAAACTCAACGCTGGCGTTCTGCACGCCGGGTGTGGAGAGGGCATAGGCCTTCAGCTCGCTGTAGTGGGTGGTGGCCAGGGTGCGGATACGCTGGGCGCGCATCTCTTCCAGAATGGCCTGGGCCAGGGCCGCGCCCTCGGTGGGGTCGGTGCCGGCGCCCAATTCGTCAAACAGCACCAGATCCCGGCTGTCCGCCTCCTGAAGAATGGCCACGATGTTGGTCATGTGGGAGGAGAAGGTGGACAGGGACTGCTCAATGCTCTGCTCGTCCCCGATGTCCGCAAAGACATTGTCAAACACCGCCACCTCAGTGCCCAGCTTGCCCGGCACATGCAGGCCGGAGAGCGCCATCAGGGTAATCAGCCCCACAGTTTTTAAGGTGACCGTCTTGCCCCCGGTGTTGGGCCCGGTGATGATCAGCGTGGTGAAGTCATCCCCCAGATACAGATCGCACGGCACCACGGTCTCCCGGGGGATCAGGGGATGGCGCACCTGCACAAAGCGGATGAAACCCCGGTCGTTCAGCTTGGGCTTGATGGCGCTCAGGGCCCTGGCATAGGCCCCTTTGGCAAAACGAAAGTCCAGCTCCGTCAGGATGTCCAGGTTTTCCAATAGATCCCCGGAAACCTCGGCCACGCTGTCTGAAAGCTCGGCCAGGATGCGCTCAATCTCGATGCGCTCCTTGATTTCCCATTCCTTCAGCTCATTGCCCGCCTCCACCACCGCCATGGGCTCGATATAAAGGGTGGCGCCGGTGGAGGACTGGTCGTGCACCAGGCCTGGCACCATCTGGCGGTATTCCTGGCGCACCGGCAGCACATAGCGCCCGCCCCGCACGGTGATTAAGGTGTCCTGCAGGTATTTTGAATAGGTGGCGCTGTGCACCATGGACTGTAATTTGTCCCGCACCCGCTCGTTGCACTGGCGGATATGCCGGCGGATGTCCGCCAGCTGAAGGCTGGCCGCGTCCGCGATTTCCTCCTCGCTGATGATGGCGATGGCGATATCCTTTTCCAGACGCCGGTGGGAGATAAGGCGGGCTGCCAGGGCGCTTAAGCGCGGACTGCGCTGGTTTTCATCCTCGGCCAGCGCCCTGTGGGCGGCGCTGGCGGCACGCAGGGATTCCGCGATGTCCATCAGCGCCCGGGGGGAGAGGGTGGCGCCCTTTTCCGCCAGGCTGACCTGACCGCTGACATCTTTAAACGGAATTAAGGGATGATCCCCCCGGTAGGTGAGCACCACAAGGGCCTCCTCGGTCTCCTGCTGCGTGCGCTCCACATCCTGAAGGCGCGCCGCAGGCAAAAGCGCCTCGCAGCGCGCCTGCCCCAGGGCGGTGAGCGCATAGGTGGCCAGCAGGTCCTTGATTTTGGTGAATTCCAGGGTGCGCAGGGCTTTCGCGTTCATAATCTATCTCCAAACACCGGGCGTTACAGCACGCCTTCCAGAAAGCGGCCCATGGCGGGCTGGCCACAGGAGGCGGGTTTCCCTTGTTGCAGGGCGTGATAGGCGCGGGCGATGGCCAGCGCTTCCTCCGGGCTTTCATCGCTGAAGTCCAAAAGCCAGGACATTCCGGGCGCCTTATCCAAAAGGTTAAGCGCCGTGTGATGATAAAGGGTGATCAGGCAGCCATCCTCAAAATGGGTGGGCAGCAGGGGATAGGCGGCCTGAAAACGGTCCTTCAGCGCCTCTTTCCTGATGCCCTGCCCCTTGTCGCACAGGCGGCACCCGGCCCGCTTGGCGCTTAAGCCCCGCCGGACGCGCTCAGGGCAGTGGTTTAGGAGCATCACGGCGCTGCGGCCATAGACCGGCAAAATCCATTCCGCGGGTCCTTCTCCCAGCTGTGCGATCTCCTCCCGGGCCAGCTCCCGGGAAAGACAGATCCCCCTGGCGCCCAGGCCGTTTAGCGCGGAGGCCGCGCGCTTGTTCCAGACCGGAATGCCCTCTCCCACCCAGAAGGGCTGGCTGTGGGGCAGGGCCAGCTGACCGACGTTGGCGAGCATCAGGGGATGGCCGGAGCGGCTGATCAGGGCAAAGGCGTCCTTAAGAGGCTGATCCCGGATCTGGGGCGGCAGGGCGATGATATCCGCTTGGTCAAGGGCGCTGAGCGCTGCTTCAAGCCTTCCCGGGCGAAAATCACCAGGCGCAAAAATCAGCTGCCCCAAACCCGCCTGTTTTAGAACCTGGTATGTTTCCAGATCCCGCACCAGCATATACAGCCTTGGGACCAGGGGAACGGGCAGGAATTCTTTTTTGCTCTGCAAAGCCCAGGGCCTCGGTACAGGGGGCTTGTGACCGCTGATGACCGCCTCTTCAAGCGCCATCAGCCCTTCCCGGCGCAGCTGGTTGATGCTGGCAGCGGGCATAAACAAGGGGCTGTCCGCGCTGACCCGGAGCTTTTCAAGCACAAAGGGCGTTTCGCCGGTTTTGCCAAGGTAGGCCCTGGCGCTTGTTTCATCAAGGGCCTGGTTTTTGGCGGGAGAGGGCATATCACCTGATACCGTGATAACAGCCTCCCCAGCTTTTAACAGAAGCCGCGCCGGCTGATTTAATGAAAGCATCAATTCCGCGCTAAAGGGAATCCGGGGCAGCTGTTCCGCCCTGATGCGGGCCTTGGCAAGCTGGGCCTCATCCGCCAGGCGGTAGATCGCGTCCCCGGGGCGGGGCATTTGACGCAGGCGCAGGGTGGCGGTCGTTCCGGCGGGCACCTTTTTTCCGGAATAGATGATCTCCTGATCGGCTGCCCCTCTTATTTGCAGGCCGTCCCCGTCGTTTAAGTCTTTCTCCAGGCGGCATTCCGCCAGCACCACCTGGCCCAGGCGCCTTGCGGTTTGGATGCGGCCAAGGCGGATGCCCTCATGGGACACGCGCTCCTTGCCTATTAAGGCAAAATCCTCTGCCCCCAACAGATGCCCCCTGGTAAAGCCGCCCCGGCTAAACACCTGGGCCAACCGCTCCTGGTAAGCGTTCGCATCCTGAAGCTCCTGCCGGGCTTCCGCCAGGTCCAGGGCGTGGCGGTAGATGGAGACCACCTCTGAGATATACTCAGGCCGCTTCAACCGTCCCTCAATCTTAAAGCTGACCACGCCCGCGTCCAGCAGCTGGGGCAGATGCGCCAGGGTGTTCAAATCCCGCATGGAAAGCAGCGCGCCCGCCTGATCCTTATAGCGGTAGTTCAGCCGGCAGGGTTGGGCACAGCGCCCGCGGTTGCCGCTGCGCCCCCCAATCTGGGAGGAGAGAAGGCATTGCCCGCTGACGCTGACACACAGCGCCCCGTGGACAAAAACCTCCGTTTCAATCCCGGTGTCAGCGATTTGCCGGATATCATTTAGGGTGCATTCCCGGGCCGTCACCACCCGGCTGATGCCGGATTCCAGCAGAAACCGGGCTCCGTGGGCATTGTGCACCGCCATCTGGGTGGAGGCATGCACCTGAAGCCGGGGGAGCGTTTCCTTGATCTGGCTTAACACGCCCAAATCCTGCACCAGCACGGCATCCGGCCCCAAATCACCCAGACGCAAAAGCAGATCCGAAAGGCCGGGCCACTCCTGCTGTTTAATCAGGGTGTTCACCGCCACATAGACGCGCCGGCCGTGTAAATGAGACAGCCTGATGGCATCAGCCAGCGTCTGATCGTCAAAGCCTGCGGACGCCCTGGCTGAAAAAGCGGAGGCGCCCAAATAAACCGCATCCGCTCCCGCGGCGATAGCGGCGCGCAGGCCCTCGGGGTTTCCGGCGGGCGCCAGCAGCTCAGGCCTTGTCACTGGCCCCCGTCTGCTTGGCCCGCTGTTGTTTGCGCAGGCGCAGGATCTCCTGGTTGGCTTTTACCAGCTCATCCGCGATGGAAAGCGCGGCAGAGACAGCCGCTTCCTCCCGGGACAAGAGGGGATTGGCCACCCGGGTTTCCCGGATGCGCCGGTCCGTCAGGTCCGCAATCTGCTTGATATGCTCGGGGTTTTCCTGCTGGTTTAGGGTATAGCGCTTGCCCGCGATACTGACCGCGATGGGTTCCTGTTCCATAAGTTCACATCCTCTCAAATGGCCATTGCTGTCCCAAATCGTCCACCCGGATGCTTTTGATGGTCTGGGGGGAGAGGGGCTTGTCATTCCGGTCCCGCTGGCTGCCTACAATGTCATCCGCCTTGTCCAGACCGCCCGTCACCTTGCCAAAGGCGGCATAGGCCCCGTCCAGGTGCGGCGCGTCCTCCACCATGACAAAGAACTGGGAGCCGGCGGAATCCTTCTGCATGCTGCGGGCCATGCTCAAAACACCCCGGCTGTGCTTTAAGGCGTTTGACACGCCGTTTTGAGCGAACTCTCCTTTAATATGGTAGCCCGGGCCGCCCATGCCCGTTCCGTTGGGGCAGCCCCCTTGAATCATGAAGCCGGGGATGACCCGGTGGAAAATCAGCCCGTCATAAAAGCCCTGGTTGGCAAGAGAGATGAAGTTGCCAACGCTCTGGGGCGCCAGCTCCGGATATAACTCGCCCGTCATTTCACGGCCGTCCGCCATGGTGATGGTAAAGGTGGGATTAACGATTTGCGCCATTTGATGCCTCCAACACAAATAAGATAGCCAAATCATACAAAGCCCGGGCAGCCTTGTCAATGAATGAAGAATTGAAGAATACAAGTGCCCCCAATTGTAAAAACAAGTGCAACAGGGAGCGCTCCCGGTCTGGTTGTCTGCTG
>DAISYX010000069.1:0-9323 GCA_036825095.1 Clostridia bacterium
TCACCAGCTTGTTGGTGTAGGCCTTGGTAGCTTCCTTGAGGATGGTGTACTGCTTGGGGCTCTTGTAGGCGTGCATCTCGTCCGCGATAATGATATTGGCGTTGAAGCTGTCCTGGGCCTCAGGGTTCCCCGCCAGCGCCTCCAGGTGGATGGCGCCGCCGTCCAGGTCCCCGTGGCTGATGGAGTGCTCCATGTTGTTGTCCAGGATCCGCCAGCCGTCCTGGAGCGCCTCCTGCTTGCTCTCATACAGGCATCGGGTGATGTTGTAGTCCCAGACGCCAAAGCTCTTCATGGCCTCCTTCAGCACATAGCCCACCACATAGATGGTGCTGCCGCTCATGCGCTCCAGGATCCCCATGGCCCAGGCCAGGGAGGCCGCGAAAATCGTTTTTCCGTTCTTCCTGGGAATGAAGATAAAGGCTTCCTTGACGCGCCGCTCGATGGTGCCGGGCACATAAAAGATCATCAGCCCGTAGACCACGAACTTCTCCCACGGCTCCAGCAGGAAGGGCAGCCCCCTGATCGGCGTGCCGTCCAGCTTCTCGCCCTGCACATGCTTGATCGTCCGCTCGATGATGCCGATCACAAAGTCCGCGTCATTGGTGCGGATGTCCCAGCTGCCGCTCTTTATATCGTCCCTGAAGCGCTGGCAGGCCTGTACCCGCTCCCGGTTGGCGATGATGGTGCCTTCGATGATCCCGTTCACATAAGCCAGGACCTCCCCGGCGTATTTCCCCTTGATCACCTTAAGCCAGTCCCTTGAGCGCCTCGGCCAGACGGCTCTTCTTCTCCTTGGCGAAAGCGTTCTCGTTGACCTTCATCAGGCCTTGGGGCGTTAAGCCCAGCATAGCCTCCAGCCCTGTCAGATCCTTGCGCAGGGATTCCAGCGCCACCACCACAGTGTTGCGCTTGCTGGGTTCGCCCTCCCGGGTCAGCACATGAGCGCGGTGTCTTTCCCGCTTCCAGCGCCGGGTGAGGATCTCATACTGTTCCCGCATGTCGGCGTATCGATTGATGGCCGGCTCGAACTCTTTCTTGTATACCTCCAGGGCGCGCATCCTCTGGACCGCGTCCCGGAAAAAATCCTCCTGCTTGGGCACCGGCGGCCGCCCGATCTTCTTCCCGGACTCTGCCGGCGCCGGGTCCGTTTTTTTGACTTCATCAGATTCCGGCAAAAATGCAACCAGCCGGGCAGGGCTATCCGGCAGCTTCCCGCTGTCCTTCTTCGCCACCCTCAGCCCTCCTTCCGCCCGACATCCGCCTGGCCCTTCATCCCTTGTTTTTGTTTTCGATTTTCATGCCCCACCCCTCCGGAGAGGGAAGAACCTTCCCCCCCAGGTTGTCCACCCCCTTAAATGTTGAGCGCGGACCGGGGGGGATCATCTCCAATTCACAGCTCCAGCAATGCTCTCACAATCTGCTTCCGCCCTTCTCCGGGTGCGCCTTGCTGTGGCAGGCCTCGCACAGCGCACGGCCGTTGCTCAGCTGATACTGCAGTTCCGGGTAGTCCTTCCGGTCTTTGATGTGGTGCGCCACCTTGGCAGGCGTCCGCTTGCCGTATCGCGCGCATTCCTGGCACAGATATCCTGCCTGCCTCAGCACCTTGGCGCGCCAGTTCCTGTGGCGCCTCGCGGTATAGTGATAATCGTTCGGCATGGTTTCTCCTTCTGCGTTGCGCCCCGGGCCCCGCCCCTGCCCATATCTCATGGGACGCTTTCCCTGCACCGGCTGGGAGAGTTGCCGGCCAATCCCGTGTTCCCAACAGAAAAAGGCCGGACACGGCAAGTGTCTGACCTTTGACAGCCTAACCTTACCATGTGGAAATATCGGTGTAAAGTATGTTAATTTTCAAATCTCAAACCTCTTGATCTTCTTCACCCGCTCATCCAGGTCGATGCCGATATAGCGCTTGGTCACGTCCACGTTGGAATGATTGAACCAGATCATCAGGAAAGCGATATCCCCGGTCTGCTTGTAATAGTGATAGCCGAAGGTCTTCCGCAGGCTGTGGCAGCCCACCGGGTAATCCAGCCTGGCCAGCCTGGCCATCAGCTGGATATCGTTGTAGGCGGTCTTGCGTCCAATAGGCCTGGGCTGTCCGTCCGGATCCCGCTGCCTGCTGGGAAACAGAAAGGCGTCCTCCGGCATCCCCTTCAGCCGTTCCCGGAAGATCCGCTTCAGCTTGTCCGCGATGGGCAGCTGGTTTATCTTTCCCGTCTTCTGCTCCCGCAGCGTCAGCACATCCCGGCCCAGCACGTCAAAAACCCGCAGCCTGGTATTGTCGCTGACCCGCAGCCCCAGGTAGATGCCTGTTTCAAACAGCAGGAACATCCGCCTTCCGCGTTCATCATCCAGCTGGGCCAGCCTGTCCTCAATCCGGTGGACAGCGTCCGGGTCCCGGATCGGCTGCACTGTGTTCATTCAACCCCTCGACTTTCCTTCAATACAAATTCTGGGTAACTCGCGCCCCAGCGCCCCGCCTTGATTCATCTGGCTTTTCCAGCCCTCCTTGATTCACTTTCCACCACCCGGAATTAAAGGAAAGTCACCGCCCAAAAAGAAGAGCATCCCGCCCTTCCTTCATCATATATATCTGTCAGTCCTCCTCCAGGATCCCGGCCGCCACGCTGTCATCCTGCTGGTGCATCACCAGGTCATAAAGCTCCTGACGCCTGGCGGAGTCCGGTTGACCCTGCTCCTGTTCTGGCAATGCCGGATAACGCATCCAGAACGGATATGCCTTGGGCGTGCAGTAGCTCCATTTGGCCACCGTTACAAAGGAGTCATGGCCTGACCCTTTAACCGCCAACACCATGCCGGTATGTGACGCATCATCAGGCCCAGGTCTCCGTTCAGCCGTGCACACCCACCCGTTTTCTGGTTCCCGTCTCATTTCAAAACCTCCGCGCCCATATCCCCCGCCATCCTGTCCCGCAGCATCAGCAGCTCTTCAAGCTCGCACTCCAGCGCGTCTATTTCTTCCACCAGCGCTATGATCCGGTCATCGATGTTTTGCCGGGCCGTTCTCTGGAAGGCCAGGCCGCCGCGGGCCGCAAAGGGCTTCGCCCGGCACAGCTTGCACACCTGGTCCCCCTCCGGCATTTCTCCGCCGCAGACCACGCATTGATTGGCCATCATGGCTCATTACCCCTCTCCGTCAGGCTGATCAGCCCCTTGCCGGCGGCCAGCAGCGCCAGATAGGTCACATAGCGGTCCCGGTAGCGGTAGATGGTCTGCCGGTCGTAGTGCATCCGGTCCGCCACCTCCAGCATCGTCCGCTTCGTCCCGTAGTACAGCGCCGCCATCCGGCCCTCAGGCCCTCCGTCAAAGTGCTCCCGGGTCCGGTCCATGCACGCCAGCCAGCACAGCTGCCGGCAGTAGCTGCCGCCCGTTTCAGACAGCAGCAGGGCCGCCCGCCCCGTCCTGTCTCCCGGGCTCCCGCCGCCTGCAACGCTGGCCATCCCGCAGGGCGTCACCTGGTCAATGGCGTCCTCGGCCGCCGCCCGCACCGCTGCCTCGGTCTTCCTGCGGTGGTGCAGCTGCCACTCACAGGCCCGGTAGATGTGTTTGGGTATAGTCGCCACCGCTCACCCCATCTCCGCCATCGCGGCTTTGTCGTGCAGCATTTGCCTGGCTTCGCCCAGATCCAGGCCGTACCTGGCCATGACGCCAAAGGCCTCCGCGTCCTCGCCCAGGTCCAGGCCCATCAGGCCGCTTTTGCGCAGCAGCGCCCGCTCCCAGGCCTTCACGCTTTGGGCGTTGTCCGCCGCCTCCGTCACCACCGCCGGGTGCATCCCGGCGCGCATCAGGGCGCACAGCAGGCCGTGCAGGTCTTTAGTGCTGCCGGCCAGCCGCTTTCGCGCCAGCGCGTGGTCGATGATCCGCTGGGCGATGGCCGCCCGGCTCCTGTCCCCGCTGCGCCAGCCCTCGTCGCATTCGGCCTCCGGGTCCCGGGGATCAAACCATCCCGCGCGCGCCCCCGCCCGGCAGGCAGCAGTAGTCCCCTGGCTGTGTGTGTCCAGGATACGCAGGACCGGGGTTCCGTCCGGATCCCTGTCCCCGTCTAAGTCTGGTATAAGGCCCCCTATGTTGCCCCCCATGTTACCCCCTGGGTTACCCCCCATGTTGCCCCCCATGTTGCCCCCCATGTTGCCCCCCATGTTGCCCCCGATTTCAGGGGCAAAAACATCATCAGGCATATCCGGCGGGAACGCCTGCGCCTCATCCGGCGGGTGCGGCTGGGGCGCTTCGTCATATGCGTCCGGCCTCAGGGCCAGGTAGCGCATCCGGTAGGCCGGCGCCCGGCTGTTGCGCAGCCCCTTGCGGTAGTCCACCAGTCCCCGCTGCGCTAGGCGGTTCCTGGCCTCGATCAGCGCATTCTCTCCGTATGGCACGAAGGATAACAAGGTCCTATTCGCAACCTCGATGAACCCGTCCGGCCAGCGGTTGCCTTGCGCCCGCGCATTGAACACAGTCAATAGCGCGTAGTACAACAGCCTTTCCTGGCCCGTGATGTTCTCATCTGAAGCCCGGCGAATGAACGCCTCGCATTCCCGAATGTAGCTGACAATGGCCATGTTTGCTCTCCTCAATCATGGTTTGTTGAAGGGGTTCAGGCGCTGATCTTCATCGCCCTGCTGCGGGGCACCTTGCCCAGCATGTGATCCTTGAGCACCTGGGCGTCCACCAGGCCCCGGGCGCGGGCGTCCTCCCAGGCGTGGCGCAGGGCATGGCGCAGGCTGGCCTCGTAGTTCATCGCCCGGCAGTTCTCCGCGTCCTCCCGGGCGCCTGTCCGCTTCACCCGCATCCGGCAGACGGCCAGGTAGGGCAGCGGCATGATGCTGTTGGGTATGTCCGGGTTCATGATCGCGTGCTGGTTGGGGTAGCGCAGCACCCGGTGGATCTCCACCTTCTGGAAGGGGCTTCCGTTCGCCCCGTCCTCCGCGATCAGCGCGTAGTATTCATCCCGGTGGTCCGGGTCATGGACGATCACAGGGTCTCCCCGTCTGTACATGTCGTTTCCTCCTTCTTCCCGCAGTAGTGTTGTTGATAGCCGGCGCCCTGCCGCGCGTCCCAGACGCAGGGCGATCCCCTCACCTGCCCGCCCTCCCGGGTGATCAGCTCCAGGCTGCCTTCTTCGTTCTTCAGGTAGGGGATGGGGCACAGCTCCACCGGCACCCAGCGCCCCTTCCCCGCCCTGACGCGCCCCATCGGGCGCCTGCACTTGCCGCAAAACAGCACGCGTCCACCTCCTTACACTGCCTCCCCGTACCAAGGAATAAAGCGGGCGGGGTGAGTTGCACACCCCAGCGCAGGGAAGGAAGGCAAACCCCGCGCTTCAGCCTCTTGCCCGCATGGTTTACCTTGCGGTTTTCTTGCCCCCGATGTGGCAGGCCGCCAGCTCGCTAAGCTCGGCGATCAGCCCGCCGAGGTCCTCCAGGCGCACCTCCGAAAAAGTGGCGCTCTTGTGGGCGCTGCGCATCTTCAGCCGCAGGTGGCTTTCCGTCAGCTGGTAGCTGGCCACCGCGCCCTCCAGGCTCACCCGCCGTTCCCGGACTTCCACCAGCGCCCGCTCCGCCGCCTGGACGGCGGGATCCCTGTCCCCCTCCTTTTGTTCGTCAGTGATCAGCTGGGATGCCATTGGGGTGACAGGTTCTGCCACCGCCTCCCCATCGCTTCCCCATCGCTTTTCCACGGTTCCCCCTTGCCGATTTGGGATCGGCACCCGCTCCGGCAGGTCCTGAAGCATCGGGTGCGGCTCCGGCGCGCTTTCCGTCCTGGGCGCGCAGCGCGCTGCCAGGCCCTGCTGCCGCTTGCTGTAGTAGCGCTTGGTGCCGTACCAGCTCTGGGCGTCCTTATAGCCCAGCTTCTGGGCGACCTTCACGCCGCTCATGCCCGCCGCCTCCAGGCGCATCCCTTCCTCATAGCGGCCTAAGCCTGTGCTGATGGCCATATATTGCCCTCCCCGCATAAATCCAGCGGCAGTGGCGCCGGCTCATCCGCACAGATGGCGGTCCACAGCAGCGCCTCAATCGCCTCCGGCGTCAGCCCCGTGGCCTCATAGCGCGCCAGCAGCTTAAGCCTCTCGTCCAGCTTCGCCAGGTCTTTCAGTTTCATGATTGCATCAGCTCTCCTTTTTGATTGCCGGGCGGTCGCGCTCCCGCCCGGCGGCACAGCCTTTTAAATTGTGTCAGGGAGGTGTTCACCTCTTCTTTCTTCCCGGCGCGGCGCGGCGCCGGTTATTTATGTCAAGGCCCTGGGGCCCTGATCGCTGGAATGCCGGTCTTTCCCGGCTGTCAACGTGATTCGTGGCGTGCGTCTCGCCCCCTGCTGGATAAGCAGCCGCAGGTCGCCCCCGTTTTCGCATTTCCCGACAATTCCGGTACTTTGGCCTCCCCGCTACGTTGGGAAGGATGGTAAACGGCTACCGCTGGCGTCACAGGGCGGAGTTGAACCGCCCGGCCTGCTGCACACCCCAATCCATGAGTTTTTCCTTTCTCATGATGTTGATTCAGGCCGCGCCCGCTGTGACACGCGCTCTATTGCTTCAGATACCTGTTGATGAAATACTGCTGACCCCGCCCCGTCACCTTGGGCGTCCGGGTCAGGCGCACGCTGCCGTCCGGGTTGTGGATGGCCCGCTCCTTGATCTCCAGCCAGCCGTTTTCCATGCTGTACTGGCTGGGCATGTTGCGGCTCTCGCCGTATTTGAGCAGGTAGCCGTCCCGCCTCAGCCACTCAAAAAGCCGGTTCTGGCCCACTTCCACGCCGTTCTGCTTCATCAGCTTCGCCAGCTCCCCGATCAGGATGCTCTGGTGGCTGGCCGCCACCGAGTCCGCGAACAGCACCTTGGGCGCGTCCTGGGCGGCCTGGGCTTCCAGCAGCCGCCTCTGGCTGCGCTCCAGCTGATAGGCCTGCAGCATCTGGATGGCCGCCGCCGGGTCCCCCAGCATCCGCTCCACCGCCGCCTCTGTGCCGTAAAAGCCCTGCTGCCGGATGGCGGGAAGCACCTCATGGGTGATCCAGCGCTTGAAGGCTTTCGCCTCCGGCTTTGAGGAGCACAGCGCCAGGTGGTAAAGCCCCGGCTCGCTCACGCCGTTCACCTCCAGCGTCTTCCCCGGGCTCTGGGGGTGGGTTACTTTTAGTAAGCCCCTTTCGTCCGGATCCAAGCGGTCCATGGCGCGGCTCACCTGCTCCAGCCCCAGCGCACGGCACACGTCCGCCGCCACAAACCAGGGCGCTCCGCCCTGCAGCACCGTGCGGATTTGGCCAAAGTCCTGGTGCCTGAATACGGTTATCTCGCTCATGGTCTGCCTCCTTTGCCTGAGCTGTGGTACAATCGCAGCGAGGTGAATCAGATGAATCTTCCGCTCTGGCTTGAAATCACTGTGGCCATTGTGGCCGTGCTGGGTTTTTTGATGTCCCTGATCCTGGCCATTAAGGAAGTTGTTGCGTCAAGAATCCGTTTTTCATTGACTGATGGGGAGTACTACCTGTATTCCATGCCTGATGGCGCCTGGCTCACCCTCCGCCTGACGGTCAGCAACCTGTCCTCGCGCTCTGTCAGCCTGTGCGCGTTTCAGTTGGAGGACGATGATGGCAACCTGCATTCCTGCTCTCTGAACCCCCAGCAAATCCTGGGCATAGGCACTACCGAGAAACACGCTGGCGCGCAGCTGCGCTCAGACGCCTTGCCCGTATATCTGGCTGGCCGCCAAGGCTGTAGGCTGTACCTATCCTTTTCTCTCCCGCCCACAGCGTTTCAGTCTTTAGGCCTGCCAGAACCGCTGCCTTTTCCTGAGGCCATAAGAGAGAACCTTCCACAAAATGGATTGCACGATAAGGCTGACTTTCACATTTGGGTGAGGACAGAGAAGGCTCAGGTGAAGCTAAGGATTTCCTGCGGCCGAAAATCCATGAAAAACCTTTATGAGTTCGTGCGCGCCATGAGGCTTTACGGTCACTGAGCTTGCTCTCCAGCGCTTTCACCCGTTCTTCCAGGCTAAGGATGCGCCGCTCAGCTTCCATTGCTTCATCAGCCAGCAAGAGATTACGGATGCTATAGGCTTCCTGCACAGTTGCCTGCCATTGCCTCCTGTATGATCTGCCGGCGCGTTTTAGCATGAGCTGCCTTCCTCCGCGTTCATCCGCTCCGCGATCGCCCGGGCGGCTTCCCGGTCTGCCATGAACTCCGTGGCATACTCCCGGTTTCCGCTGTGATCCACGGCGTTCACATCCAGCAGCCGGTACACCGCGTACATCTTGGTGTCGCCGATCAGGTTGCTGCTTACCTTCCATTTGCTTTCCATGGGCGGTCTCCTTTCAGCGTGTGTTACAATCCCTTGGAAGGGAGGTGAATACAGTGACAGAATCTTCCGGGTTTCCTCAGAATGAGGCGGAGGCCTTGGCCATGTTCTATGTGCAGAATGTGGTTTTCCAGAAACAGCCAGCCGCGACATGGACGCCTGAAGCCTTGATGAAGGCCTACCGAGAGGCTTACCTGCAGTTCAACGCAGCCAATAAGCAGCTCAAACAGTTTGGTCAGTAGCCTGCCAGATAACCGATGTTGATGATCTGCACGATCATCTCTGCATTCAGCCTGTATTGCTCTTGCACAGCAATATCGGCTGTTTTCATGTCAACCCGGCTGTTCTGCTCAATCAGGCCTTTGCACAGTCTGGTTATCATTTCCTTAGGGAGCACCAGAATTGTCATAATGCTCATCACGGTTTCCGCATTTTTCCTATACTGCCGCATCTGATCCCCTGTGGCGCGGTTCATATCAATCTGGTCATTGGCCATAATCAGGCCGTCTGCGTATTGGCTCAGTTCTTTCTTAAATATTGATGCGTTCCTCCATGCTCTTCTCCTATCCGTCAATCGTGTTCTGGTTCAAAAACTTGTACAGCTCCGCCCGGTGCACCCGCAGCAGGCGCTTCTTGGCGCCCGGCGGCGACAGGTCCACCTTGGGCAGGCGCTCAATCAGGCGCATCGCCGTGGCGCGGCTGCAGTTCAGCAGCTGCTGGATATCCTTCGCGGACACCATCATCGGCAGATCCGCTAACATGTTCCGGGGCAGTTGATAGTCCATCCTCACGCCTCCTTGTCCGCTCTGCCTTCCGCCTGCAGCCTGATCTCCTGGATCAGCTGTTCCAGCTCGCCCAGCGACTCCGCCATCTCAGCCAGCTCCGCCCGCTCCTGCTCGCACACCTTGCCGTCCTTGGCGATGGCCAGCAGCTTGCGGCTGGTCTCCTGCAATGTGCCGTCCTGGTCCATCACCGCCATGCGCACCGCCAGGCGCTCAATGCTGCCCGCGTCCGTGC
>DAISYX010000070.1:0-9183 GCA_036825095.1 Clostridia bacterium
CGGGCCTGATGCCCATTAAAAGCGGCCAGGTTTTCCTGAAAGGGCAGGAGATCACCCTCAGCAGCATCCGCCAGCGCAACAAATCAGGGCTGGCCCACATCCCGGAGGACCGGCACAAGTACGGCCTGGTGCTGGACTACGATCTGGGGCAGAATTTGGCGCTGAAAAACTACTTCACCCCCGCCATGCAGCGCCACGGCTTCATCCGCTTTGATCAGGTGCTCAAACAGGCCAACGGCCTGATTGAGCGCTTTGACATCCGCTCAGGACAGGGGGCTTATACCCTCACCCGCAGCATGTCCGGCGGCAACCAGCAAAAGGCCATCATCGCCCGGGAAATCCACGCGGATCCGGACCTGCTCCTGGCGGTGCAGCCCACCCGGGGCCTGGATGTGGGGGCCACCTTCTATATCCACGACCAGCTGGTCAAGGAGCGGGACCGGGGCAAGGCCATCCTGCTGGTGTCCCTGGAGCTGGACGAGGTCTTCCAGCTGGCGGACCGGATTTTGGTGATTTATGAGGGGAGCCTGGTGGCCGAGCTTCAGGGCAAGGACGCCACCCCCCAGGAGCTGGGCCTGTACATGGCCGGCAGCAAGAAGGAGGCCATGGCATGAACCGCATCAGAAAAGGGCTGTCCAACGCCTCCGCCTCCGTGCTGGCCATTTTGGCGGGGCTTCTGGCCGGCTTTGTGATTCTGCTGATCGCAAACCCCCAGAACGCTTTTTTGGGCCTGGTCACCATTTTAAAAGGCGGCTGGAACAACGGCATGAAGGGCGTGGGGCAGGTGCTCTATTACGCCACCCCCATCATCATGACGGGGCTTTCAGTGGGCTTCGCCTTCAAAACCGGGATGTTCAACATCGGCGCGGCGGGGCAATTGATGGTGGGCGGCTTCGTCTCCATCTACGTGGGGGCCACCTGGACCTTCCTGCCCGGCGCTTTGCACTGGATGGTGGCGCTGATCATGGGCATGCTGGCGGGCATGGCCTGGGGCACCATCGTGGGGCTGTTTAAGGCCCTCTTGAACGTCAACGAGGTCATCACCTCCATCATGCTCAACTACATCGGCATGTACCTGATCAACTTCACCGTCAAAAACAGCCACCTCTATGACCCTTTGAAAAACCAGACGGTCAACGTGGCCGCAAGCGCGGTCATCCCCAAGGGCGGCCTGGACGAGCTGTTCTATATCATGAAGGGCCGGCTTAAGGATGTCTCCAGCGTCAACGCGGGCTTTTTAATCGCGGTGGGTTTTGCCATCCTGATCTACATCATCCTCACCCGCACCACATTCGGCTACGAGCTGAGGGCCTGCGGCTACAACCCCTTCGCCAGCCGCTATGCGGGCATCAGCGAAAAAAAGGCCATCGTCTCCGCCATGGCCATCGCCGGGGGGCTCTCCGGGGTGGCGGGGGCGCTGATGTACCTGGCCCCGGCCAGCGGCATGCACATCCATGTGGAGGAGGTGCTGGCGGCCCAGGGCTTTAACGGCATCGCGGTGGCGCTTCTGGGCCTGTCAAACCCCATCGGCATCGTGTTCACAGGGCTGTTTATCGCCCACATCACCGAGGGGGGGCGTCATCTTCAGTCCCTTAGGTACATGAAGGAGATCATTGACGTCATCGTGGGCCTGATCATCTATTTCAGCGCGTTTTCGCTTTTGGTGCGGGACTTCTTCTCCCAGCGCCGCGGGAAACGGGCCACACTGGCGCAAAACACGGGCCAGACCCCGCAAGAGGAGGCGAAGGCATAGCATGGATATCCTCTATTTCTTTGTTCAGCAGATGATGTTTTTCTCCATCCCGCTGCTCATCGTGGCGCTGGGGGGGATGTTCTCCGAACGCTCCGGCGTGGTGAACATCGCCCTGGAGGGCATCATGGTGGCGGGGGCCTTCTGCAGCATCTATTTCATCAATCAGGTGCAGGATCACATGAGCGGGCAGGGGCTTTTGCTGCTGGCCATCCTTGTGGCGGCGGGCTCCGGGATGCTGTTCTCCCTTCTGCACGCCTATGCGGCCATCTCGCTCAAAAGCGACCAGACCATCTCCGGCACGGCGCTGAATATGATCGCCCCCGCTGCCGCCATCTTTTTGGCCCGCACCACGCTGCCAAACGGGGTGCAGCAGATTCAGTTCAACAACACCTTCCGCATCATCAAGGTTCCCCTGCTGGGGGATATCCCGGTGCTGGGCCCGCTGTTTTTTCAAAACAGCTACATCACCACCTATTTGGGGCTGATCATCCTGGCGGTTTCCGCCTTTGTGCTGTATAAGACCCGCTTTGGCCTGCGGCTGCGCGCCTGCGGGGAACATCCCCAGGCGGCGGACAGCGTGGGCATCAACGTCTATAAAATCCGCTACGCGGGGGTGCTGATCTCAGGCGCTTTAGCGGGCCTGGGCGGCCTGGTGTATGTGATCCCCACCTCCACCAACTTCAACGCCACGGTGTCCGGCTACGGCTTTCTGGCGCTGGCGGTGCTGATTTTCGGCCAGTGGAGGCCCCTGCGCATCTTTGTGGCGGCCTTCTTCTTTGGCCTGATGAAAACCGTGGCCTCCTCCTATTCCGGCATCCCCTTCTTAAAGGATCTGGGCATCCCCAGCGACATTTACAAGATGGTTCCCTTCATCGCCACCCTGGTGGTGCTGGCCTTCACCAGCCGCCGTTCCCAGGCGCCCCGGGCCAGCGGCGTGCCCTATGACAAGGGGGCCCGGTAAAAGATTGACTGCTGACGCCCTGGCTTTGCGCAGGCCCCTTAGGGCGGCTGTGCTGGCGCTTAATTCCCAGTACGTTCATTCCTCCCTGGCCCCCTGGTGCCTGTGCGCCGGGGTGCCTGCTTTTAGCCGCCTGAACCATTCCGCCAGTGTGCTTGAGGGCACCGTCAACGAGTCCCTGCACACGGTGGCGGACCGGGTGACAGCAGCCGCCCCCCAGGTGCTGGGGTTTTGCTGCTATATCTGGAACATCAAGGCCATCAAAAAGCTGCTGCCCCTTTTAAGGGCTGCTCTGCCGGACTGCGTGTTTGTGCTGGGCGGGCCGGAGGTGACCTTCTGCCCCGAGGAGGCACTTTCCGCCTTGCCGGGGGCGGATTTCCTGATTTCAGGGGAGGGGGAGCGCCCCTTCGCCCTGCTTTTGGATGCCCTGGCGGGAGAGGGCAGCCTTGAAGCGGTGCCCGGCCTGTGCTGGCGGCAAAAAGAGGCGGAAGGCTTCCGGCTAAGCCCGCCCCATGCGCACGCTCAGATGCCCCCCTCGCCCTACACCCCGGCCTACTTCAGCCAATTGGCCGGGCGCATCGCCTATATCGAGGCCAGCCGGGGCTGTCCCTTCGCCTGCGCCTTCTGCCTGTCCGGCCGGGAGGGCCTAAGGCCCCAGCGGGCGCCCCTGGAGCGGGTGTTTTCGGAGCTGGACGCCCTGGCCCATTCCGGCGCCCGCACCATCAAGTTTGTGGACCGCACCTTTAACGTCAACCGGAACCGGGCGGACGCCATCCTCGGCTATCTGATTAACAAGTCCGCAGCTTATCCCCCCGGGATCACCTTTCACTTTGAGATCGCGGGGGATATCCTGGCCGCCTCCACCCTGGCGCTTATTGCCTCCGCGCCCCCAGGGCTTTTTCAGTTTGAGATCGGCCTTCAGTCCATGGACGAGGCCACCCTTCTCAGGGTGCGCCGAAAAACGGACATGGAAAAGCTTAGCAAAAACGTGCGCGCCCTGATCGCCACCGGCCGGGCCCATGTGCACCTGGACCTGATCGCCGGGCTGCCGGGGGAGGGCCTTTCCTCCTTTGCCCGGGGTTTTGATGAAGCCGTATCTCTCAAGCCCCACGCGCTGCAGCTGGGATTCCTGAAGGTGATTCCCGGCAGCGCCATGCGGGAGGAGCCGGAAAACTACCCCCTGACCTTTGAGCCAGAGGCGCCCTACACGGTGCTCAGCACCCCCTGGCTTTCTGAAAGCGACCTGAATACCCTGCGCCTGGCGGAAAGGGCGCTTGACAAGCTGCACAACAGCGGGCGCTTTGCCCGCACCCTCACCTGGCTTATCCGGGGGCAGGGCCTTTCGCCCTTTGAGCTGTTTAAGCGCCTGGGCCGGGTGATCACGGAAAAGGAGGCCGGCGGCAAGGCCCTCTCCCTGGACCAGCTGACCACGCTTACGCTTAGTCACTTCACCGCTTTATTGCCCGGCAAAGGGGACGCTCTCAGGGACCTGATGCTCCTTGACCGGCTGTCCTCCGTGCCCTCAAGCGTGCTGCCCGCCTGCCTGAAGGCCCCTGATCCCCGCTATTTTGAGATAAAGCGCGTTCTGGCTGCCCGCTTTCCCCGAAGCCCCGGCGTCACCCGGGCCATGGGCTTTCTAAAGGGGCAGGACCGGGTGGTTTTCTGCGATTATCAGGAGAAAAACCCGGTCACCGGGCGCTTTCCCTTACAGGTGCTGAATCCTGCCCGTCTGGGGCTGTAAAATCCCGGTGTTTGCATTGCGGGCCAACACCTTGTATAATTCGCTTATCTTGCTTGAAGGAGTGTGGTTTCCGGCATGGACGACCCTGGTGGTTCATCGATTCTCAGTTCGCTCATTTTAATCCTGGTGCTCACCCTCATCAACGCCTTCCTCGCGGGGGCGGAGATGGCTTTTGTTTCTCTCAATCCAGCAAAAATCAAGGACCTGGCCGACCAGGGGGACAAACGCGCCCTGAAGGTGCAGCGATTGCTTCATGATCCGGACTCCTTCCTGTCCGCCATTCAGGTGGGCATCACCCTGGCGGGCTTTTTCAACTCCGCCTCGGCCTCCCAGTCCTTTGTGGGGCTCCTGGCCCCGGTGCTGGGCGGGCTGCCCGGCGCCCAGACGGTAGCCACCATCATCGTCACCATCCTGGTGGCCTATGTCTCCCTGGTATTGGGGGAGCTTTATCCCAAGCAGCTGGCCATACAGGTGCCGGAGGCCTATGCCTTGCGCTCCGCCGGGGTCATCCTGGGGATACGCGGGGCGTTCCGGCCCTTTATCTGGCTTTTGAACGTCTCAACGGGCCTTCTTAAGCGCATCACCCCCATTGACTTTACCAAGAAGGAGGAGCGCCTCACCCGCCAGGAGATGAAGGCGCTGCTCAACTCCAGCCACAATGACGGCGCCATTGACATGGAGGAGTTCAACATGATGCGGGGCGTGCTCTCCCTGGATACCCGGCTGGTGCGGGAGATCATGGTGCCCCGGGTGGACACCCACATGCTGGACATTGACGACCCCTATGAGAAAAACATGGATCTGATCCTAAGCCAGCTGCATTCCCGCATCCCCCTGTATGAGGAGGACAAGGACCACATCGTGGGTATCATCCACCTAAAGGACGTGCTGCTGAACCTGGGCGCCTTAAACGAGGGCAGCCTGAGCCTTAGAGACATCGCCAGGGCCGCGCTGTTTGTGCCGGATACCATGTACACCGACGAGCTTTTGGTCAAGTTCCAGCAGTCCAAACAGCATCTGGCGGTGCTGGTGGACGAGTTTGGCGGCGTGGCCGGCATCGTCACCATGGAGGATCTGATCGAGGAAATCGTGGGGGACATCCGGGATGAGTACGACGATGACGTAGCGGACCCCCTGGTGATGGTAAACGAGCGGGAGGCCGTGCTGATGGGCTCCCTGCCCTTAAGCGACCTGAACCGGGCCTTTGACCTGGACCTGGTCTCCCAGGAGGCGGACACCATCGCCGGCTATATCATCGAGCGGCTGGGCTATATCCCCAAGCCCGGGGAATGCCCCACGGTGGAGGATGAGCGCTTCACCCTGAAGGTGCTGCGCTCCAACGCCACCCGCATTGAGGCGGTGGAACTTAAGCTTAAGCCTGTGGAGCAGGCGGAGGGCCAGGCGGACTAAGGCCCCGCCGGATGTTTCACGTGAAACAAAGATAAGAACAGAGAGTAGAAGAGGAAGAAGAGATTGAAGATATTTGGCTTTTTGAAGCCTGAATGGCGAAGCATGCTGCTGATTACGCTGCTGCTGGCCATTCAGGCCTGGTGCGCCCTGGCTTTGCCGGGCTTCACCTCCGCGCTGGTGGACGTGGGCGTTCAGCAGGGGGGCATCGCCTCCCCGGCGGCGGATACCCTGTCCCAGGCGGCGGTTTCTGACCTGCTGATGCTGCTGGATGAATCCGGCCGGGCGCGCTTTGAGGCCAGCTATCAGCCCCAGGGGGAGACCTATGCCTTAAGGGCTGATATAAGCGCCCAGGATATGTCCGCCCTTGAGGAGACGCTTTCCCTGCCCATGGCGATGCTGTACATCCTCTCCTCGGATGAAGCGCCGCCGGAGGCCGGGGCCGTCCTTGGCGCCATGCGCCAGGGCCTGGTGGACAGCGCCGTGGTCAGCGCCCGCGCCCAGGAGATGATGGCCGCCCAGGGGGACCTGAGCGGCCAGGTGATGCAACAGATGGCCATCCAGTTTGTGCGCCAGGATTTCATCGCCCAGGGGGTTGACCTGGACGCGGTGCGCAGCCAGTTTCTCTGGCGTCAGGGACTGATGATGCTTGGCATCACCGCCCTTTTGGGCCTGGCGGCCACAGGGGCCAACTTCGTCTCCAGCCGGGCTGCCGCCCGCATCGGGCGGGGCCTGAGAAGCAAGGTGTTTAACCAGGTGCTGTCTTATTCCGCGGCGGAGATCGACCGGTTCTCCACCGCCTCCCTGATCACCCGCTCCACCAACGACATCACCCAGATTCAGCAGACCTCTGTGATGATGCTGCGCATGATGCTCTACGCGCCCATCCTGGCCATCGGCGGCATCTGGCAGGTGGCCGGCGTGCGCACGGGCATGGGCTGGATCATCTTTGTGGCAGTCGGCGTGATGGCCACCCTGGTCGTCATCACCGCCGCGATGGTGACGCCCAAGTTCAAGCTGCTTCAAAAGCTGATCGACCGGATGAACCAGGTGACCCGGGAGAACCTCACCGGGGTGCCCGTCATCCGCGCTTTTTCCCGCCAGGAGCACGAGGTGGCCCGCTTTAACCAGGCCAGCGACGACCTCTTTGGCGTTTACCGCTTCATCAACCGGGCCTTTAGCTATGTGATGCCCCTGATGATGCTGGTGATGAACGGGGTGTCCATCATGATCGTGTGGTTTGGCGCCCAGGGCATTGACATGGGCCGCATGCAGGTGGGCGACATGATCGCCTTCATCTCCTACGCGATGCTGATTATCATGTCCTTCATGATGATCACCATGATGTCCACCGTTATGCTGCCCCGGTCGGAGGTGGCGGCCCAGCGGGTCAGCGAGGTGCTGGCCACAAAGACCACCGTGAAAGACCCGGAAAACCCCCAGCCACTGCCTAAGCCCGCTAAAGGGGAGATCGTCTTTCATCAGGTGTCCTTCAGCTATCCCGGGTCTGACGACAAGGTGCTCAATGACATCAGCTTCACCATCCATTCCGGGGAAACCGCCGCCGTCATCGGCGCCACCGGCACCGGCAAGTCCACCCTGCTGCGGCTGATCCCCCGCTTTTTTGACCCCACCGGGGGCCAAATCACCCTGGACGGGGTGGATATCCGGCAGCTAAGCCTTCATGACCTGCGGGGGCAGATCGGCTATGTGCCCCAGCAGTCCTCCCTCTTCTCCGGCACCATCCGCTCCAACATCGCCTACGGGGATGCGGACATGCCCGAGTCCCGGGTGGAGGAAGCCGCCAGGCTTTCCCAGGCGGAGGCCTTCATCCTGGAAAAAGCCCAGGGCTTTGACAGCGACATCGCCCAGGGGGGCAGCAACGTCTCCGGCGGGCAGAAGCAGCGCCTCTCCATCGCCAGGGCCCTGGCCGTCAAGCCCAAAGTCCTGCTGTTTGACGACTCCTTCTCAGCGCTGGACTACCGCACGGACCTGGCGGTACGCCGCGCCTTAAAAAGCCACTTTCCGGACACCACGGTGCTCATCGTGGCCCAGCGCATCGCCACCGTGATGCACGCGGACCGGATTCTGGTGATGGACGAGGGCCGCCTGGTGGGCGAAGGCAGCCATGAGGAATTAATGGCCAGCTGCAAACCCTATCAGGACATCGCGCTAAGCCAGCTGTCCGAAGCGGACCTGGCCCAGAAGGGGGGTGCCCGCCATGTCTGAAAAGCGTCAGGGAAACCGTCATCCCGGTGGTGGTGGCGGCGGCCGCGGCGGCATGAGCGCCGTGGAAAAGCCCAAGGACTTTAAGGGCAGCGTCAAAAGACTGCTCCTTGCCCTTTCCCCCTGGAAATGGCGGCTGCGCATCGCCGCCCTGCTCTCTGCCCTCAGCGCCGCCATCGCCATCTTTGGCCCCAAGGTGCTGGGCAACGCCACCACCGAGATCTTTAACGGCGTCCTCCGCAAGGTGCAGGGCACCGGCGGCATCGATTTTGCCGCCATCGGCCAGGTGCTTTTAACCCTGGTGGGCCTTTATGTGATCAGCTCGCTGCTCTCCCACTTCATGTTCCGCCTGGGCGCGGATGTCTCAAACGAGCTGGGCCGCAAGATGCGCCAGGACATCGGCGCCAAAATCCACCGGGTGCCCCTGGCCTATTACGAGAAAACCACCGTGGGGGACGTGCTCTCCCGAGTGACCAACGACGTGGACTCCGTGGTTCAGAACATCAACGCCGTCTTCACCGAGGTTATCTCCGGCATCGCCACCGTTATCGGCGTGGCCGTGATGATGCTCACCATCAGCCCGCTGCTCACCCTGCTGGTGGTGCTAGTGGTGCCCCTGTCCTCGCTGATTGTCAGCATCATCTTCCGCAAATCCCAGAAGTACTTCCGCGCGCAGCAGGAAACCCTGGGGGATATCTCCGGCCTGGTGGAGGAATCCTACGCCGGGCAGGACGTGGTGCAGGCCTTCCGCCAGGAGGGCCACGCCGCCCAGACCTTTGAAGAAAAGAACCAAAAGCTTTTTGACAGCAACTGGCGCAGCCAGTTCCTCTCCGGCCTCATGCAGCCCATCATGCAGGTGTTCAGCAACCTGGCCTATCTGCTGGTGGTGGTGCTAGGCGCGGCCCAGGCGGCGGCCGGCCGGATCGCGGTGGGCGATATCCTGGCCTTTATCCAGTATGTGCGCAACTTCACCCAGCCCCTGGCCCAGATGGCCCAGGTGGTGGGCCAGCTGCAGACCATGGCCGCCGCCGCGGAGCGGGTGTTCGCCTTCCTCTCAGAAGAGGAGGAGATCGAGCCTGAAAACAGCCCCGTGATGGG
>DAISYX010000071.1:0-4865 GCA_036825095.1 Clostridia bacterium
CATGGCCTGCTCCTTGGGTGTTGTTGCGCGCATTATAGCGCAGGAAGCGGGCCCCGGCAATTCTTGCCGCCCTGCTGGGCGCATGGTATAATTCACAAGGCAACTGCCAAAGGAGACCTGAATGTTTAGCAAGTTGAAAGAAGTCCTGGGGATGGGAACCGAAGCGCAGCTGAAACCCCTGCGCCGCCAGGCGGACGCCATTGAGGCGTTGGAGCCAAACTACCAGAAGATGAGCGACCAGGAACTGCGGGAGCAGACGGCGCTTTTCAAAGCGCGCCTGAGCCAGGGCGAAAGCCTGGATGACCTGTTGAACGAGGCTTTCGCGGTGGTGCGGGAGGCTTCCAAGCGCACTTTGGGCTTAAGGCCCTTTAAGGTGCAGCTTATCGGCGGCATCGTGCTTCACCAGGGGCGCATCGCGGAGATGAAGACGGGGGAGGGCAAGACCTTAACCGCCTGCCTGCCCGCCTACTTAAACGCCTTAGCGGGCAAGGGTGTGCACATCGTCACCGTCAACGACTATCTGGCCAAGTTCCAGGGGGAGGACATGGGCAAGCTCTTCCGCTTTTTGGGGATGAGCGTGGGGGTGATTATCCACGACCTCACCGGGGAGCAGCGCCGGGCCGCCTACGGCTGTGACATCACCTATGGCACCAACAACGAGATGGGCTTTGACTATCTCAGGGACAACATGGTGATCTATGGCAAAGAGCGGGTGCAGCGGGGCCACGCCTACGCTATTGTGGACGAGGTGGACTCCATCCTCATCGATGAGGCGCGCACGCCGCTGATCATCTCAGGCCAGGGGGAGAAATCCACCGACCTGTATGAGCGGGCGGACCGTTTTGTCAGCCGGCTTAAGGCGGAGACGGACTACACGGTGGAGGAGAAGGACAAGGCCGCGGTCTTCACCGAGGAGGGCATCCGCAAGGCGGAGCAGGCCTTCTCCATTGAAAACCTCTCAGACCCTGAGAACAACGAACTAAACCACCACCTGATTCAGGCGCTCAAAGCCACTGCCCTGATGAAGCGGGATGTGGACTATGTGGTGCAAAACGGCGAGGTGGTGATTGTGGACGAGTTCACCGGCCGCCTCATGGTGGGGCGCCGCTATTCCGACGGCCTTCATCAGGCCATTGAGGCCAAGGAACGGGTGCAGGTGGCCCGGGAGAGCAAAACCCTTGCCACCATCACCTTCCAGAACTATTTCCGCATGTACAAAAAGCTCTCCGGCATGACGGGCACGGCCAAGACGGAGGAAGAGGAGTTCCAGGGCATCTATGCCCTGGACGTGGTGCAGGTGCCCACCAACATGCCCATGATCCGCAAGGACTTAAACGACATGGTCTACCGCGGCAAAAAGGGCAAATATCTGGCCGTGGCGGAGGAGATCGAGGCCCGGCACAAGACGGGGCAGCCCATCCTGGTGGGCACCATCTCCGTTGAGGTGTCAGAGCTGCTAAGCCAGATGCTCTCCCGGCGGGGCGTGCCCCACGAGGTGCTAAACGCCAAGCACCACGCCCGGGAAGCCGTCATCGTGGCCCAGGCGGGGCATCTGGGGGCGGTCACCATCGCCACCAACATGGCCGGCCGCGGCACGGACATCCTCCTGGGGGGCAACCCGGACTATCTGGCCCGGCGCACCTTAAGGCAGGAGGGGGTGCCGGAGGAGGTCATCGAGGAGGCCACCGGCCGCAGCGAGCAGGTTTCCCCGGAGGTGATGGAAGCGCGCAAACGCTATCTTAACCTCAGGGAAGAGAACAGAAAAACCACGGACGTGGAGCACGACAAGGTGGTGGCGCTGGGCGGCCTTCACATCATAGGCACCGAGCGTCATGAAAGCCGCCGCATCGACAACCAGCTGCGCGGCCGCGCCGGGCGTCAGGGGGACCCGGGCTCCAGCCAGTTTTTCATCTCTCTGGAGGACGATTTGATGCGCCTGTTTGGCGGGGAGCGCATTGAGCCCCTGATCGCCAGGATGGGCATGGACGAGACGGAGCCCCTGGCAGCCGGGATGCTCACCAAACAGATTGAGAACGCGCAAAAGCGCATTGAAAGCCGCAACTACGAAATCCGCAAGCACGTCTTGCAGTATGACGATGTGATGAACCAGCAGCGCGAGGTGATCTACAGCCAGCGGGGCCAGGTGCTGGAGGGCGAGGACATGCAGGCCGCCATCACCGGGATGGGGGACAAGCTGCTGGAGGAGGCGGTGGAGCGCTTCTGCGCCGGGGAAAACAAGGACTGGGATATCCCAGGCCTTCAGGACTATGTGGAGCGGCTCTGCGTTCCCTATGGCACCATCAAGGCCAACAGCGAGGCCATCGCGGGCTTTGACAAGGCGGGGATCACCGCTTTTCTGAAGAAAGCCGCCCTGGACTTTTACGCCAAACGGGAGGAGGAGATCTCCGCCCTGGGCATTGACATGCGGGAGCTGGAGCGCTCGGTGCTTTTGCGCGCGGTGGACACCCGCTGGATGGATCACATCGACGCCATGGATCAGCTCAGGGACGGCATTGGCCTCAGGGCATATGCCCAGCGCAACCCCGTGAACGAATACAAGCTGGAAAGCTATGACATGTTTGACGAGATGTCCCGCCTGATCCAGGAGGACACCATCCGCCACCTCTTCCAGCTGCGCATCCAGAAGGCGCCGGAGCGCAGGCAGGTGGCCCAGCCCGTGGCGGAGGGCACGGCGCCCGGGCCCGGTGCCAGAGGCGGCCAGCCGGTGGTGAAAAAGCCGGGGGAGAAGGTGGGCCGCAACAGCCCCTGCCCCTGCGGCAGCGGCAAAAAATACAAGCACTGCCACGGCATGGCCGGAAGGCCGGAGTGAGGGAATAAAAACCAATGATTTTGATGCTTGAGGATGTCAAGATGCGCCTGGAGGCGCTTAAGGGCCAGCTGGAGGAAATCCGCGGCGGGCTTCGCATTGAACTTTTGCAGCGGGAGCTGACGGAACTCAAAGAGGAGATGGGGGCGCCGGGCTTCTGGGATGACCTGGCCCGCTCCACCCAGGTGAACAAGCGCATCGCCGCCATTGAGGGAAAGATCGGCCAGTATGACGCCCTGGTGCAGCAGCGGGAGGACCTGGAGGTGATGGTGGAGCTGTCCCAGGAGGAAAACGACCAGGATGCCGCCCGGGAGGTGACCGATCAGCTGGACGTGCTGGCCCAGCAGGCGGATGCCCTGGCCCTTGAAACCCTGATGCGGGGGGACTATGACAGCGCCAACGCGGTGCTGTCCCTGCACGCGGGGGCGGGCGGCACCGAGGCCCAGGACTGGACCCAGATGCTCTACCGCATGTACACCCGTTACTGCGAGCAGATGGGCTTTAAGGTGTCGGTGCTGGACTATCTGGAGGGGGACGAGGCGGGGGTGAAGTCCGTCACCTTTGAGGTGGACGGCGAGAACGCCTATGGCTATCTGCGCGGGGAAAAGGGCGTGCACCGGCTGGTGCGCATCAGCCCCTTTGACTCCAACGCAAGGCGGCACACCTCCTTCTCCTCGCTGGATGTGGCGCCGATGCTGGAGGACGACGGAAACCTTGAGATCGACATGGAAGAGGTGCGGGTGGACACCTACCGCTCCACCGGCGCCGGCGGGCAGCATGTGAACAAGACGGACTCCGCCGTGCGCATGACCCACCTGCCCACGGGCATCGTGGTTTCCTGTCAGAATGAGCGCTCCCAGGTGCAAAACCGGGAGATGTGCCTGAAGATGCTGCGTTCAAAGCTTCTGGAACTGCGGGAGCGGGAGAAGGAAGAGCAGATGGCCCAGATCAAGGGCGAGATGAAAAAGATCGAGTGGGGCAGCCAGATCCGCTCCTATGTCTTCCAGCCCTATACCATGGTGAAGGACCACCGCACGGGCTATGAATCCGGCAACATCGAGGACGTGATGAACGGGGGCCTGGCGGGCTTTATCACGGCCTACCTGAAGATGCAGTGAGCCTGCCGGGCCAGGATAAAACCAGCGGCCTGGCCGCTTGTCTGATGATGCTGTTGATCTTGCTTGCCTTTACCGCCCATGCCCTCTTTTCGCCTGCTTTAAGCGGCCAGCGGCTGGCCGCAGGCTTTGCCCGCTTTGGAGACCTGCAGGCGGCAGGGGTTCGGGAATCGGACTTGCCCCTGATTGCGCAGGGGATCGCTGGCTATCTGCGGGGTGAAAAAGAAGCCCCCCAGGTGAACCTTTTGCGCCATGGCGTCATGCAGCCCGCCTTTTCCCAGCGGGAGCTTGAGCATATGCCGGATGTGAAGCGGCTGACCGACTGGGGCCAGCTCCTCTGGCGCTTTGGCCTGGGGCTGGCGGGGCTTTTGGCGGCCTTGGCGCTGCGCGCCTGGGTGATCAGGGATCCGGGCTTTTTCCCCCTGATGGGGAAAAGCCTGCTGGCGGCGTTTTTATTGTTTATGGCGTTTCTGTCAGGGCTTTTTATCTGGGCGCTGATGGACTTCACAGGCCTTTTTTACCAGCTGCACCTGTGGCTTTTCCCCAATGATCTCTGGCAGCTGAATCCCGCGGAGCACCTGATGATCCAGTTGATGCCGGAGGCCTTTTTCATGGATTACGCCCTGTCCGCCCTCAGGCGGATGGCCTGGCTGCTTTTGGCCCTGCCCTTAGGGGCGGGGCTGTGGTTTTTACCTTCAAGGAGGGCTAAATGAGCTATCTTGCGCGCATGAAAACAAAGGCGGAAGGGCTGTTGGCCCAGGACAAGGTGCGCATTTTAGCCATTGAGAGCTCCTGTGATGAGACCGCGGCGGCGGTGGTTGAAAACGGCCGCCGCATTTTGTCCAACCAGGTGTATTCCCAGATTCCCATGCACATCCCCTATGGCGGGGTGGTGCCGGAGATCGCCAGCCGCTCCCATATAG
>DAISYX010000071.1:4965-9077 GCA_036825095.1 Clostridia bacterium
ATGCACATCCCCTATGGCGGGGTGGTGCCGGAGATCGCCAGCCGCTCCCATATAGAGAAACTGGACGCGGTCACCCAGCGGGCGCTGGAGGAGGCGGGGCTTGCGCTTGAGGAGATGGACGCCATCGCCGTCACCCAGGGGCCGGGGCTGGTGGGCGCCCTGCTCACCGGGCTTAGCTACGCCAAGGGCCTGGCCTTTGGCCTGGACAAGCCCCTGCTTGCCACCAACCATATCTTTGGCCATATCTGCGCCAACTATCTGGCCTATCCTGATTTGAACCCGCCCTTTTTGTGCCTGGTGGTGTCCGGCGGCCACAGTCATTTGATTGAGGTGGAGGAAGAGGGCTTTAAGCTCTTGGGCTGCACCCAGGATGACGCCGCGGGGGAGGCCTTTGACAAGGCGGCCCGGGTGCTGGGCTTGCCCTACCCCGGCGGGCCCCACCTGGACGACCTGGCGGAGCAGGGCGACCCTTTGGCCTTTCAGCTACCGCTGCCCCATCCTGCGGGAGCCTACGACTTCAGTTTTTCCGGGCTGAAAACCGCTTTTATTAATCTGGTGCATCGCTTAAATCAAAAGGGAGAGGAATTTAGCCCCGCAGACCTGGCCGCCAGCTTCAGGCACAGGGTGGTGGAACACCTGTGTGAACGCACCATGAAGGCCTGTGGGGAGCTGGGCTGGGACACCCTGGCGCTGGCGGGGGGCGTGTCCGCCAACCGGCTTTTGCGCCGGGAGCTGAGCGCCAAATGTGAGGCGGCGGGGGTTCGGCTCTTGATGCCGCCCCTGTCCCTGTGCGGGGATAACGCGGCCATGATCGGGGCCGCGGCCTATGCGCAGCTGTTAAGGTCGGGGGTTTCGGGGCTTGAGGTTAACGCGGCCCCGGCGCTTCGTTTGTTTTCAGAGGAGAGGGTGAAGCGGTGAATTTCAGGCAGGGTGCCTATGCGCATGGGCAGCACCGAGGTGCCCACCCCGCAGCTGATGAAGATATCGCTGCCCTCCTCCTTAATCCAGCCCATGCGGTAGCGGTCGCCATAGCGGCTGGAAGCGTAGATGCTGCGCCCCCCCGGCGCGATCTGGCCGCCGTGGGTGTGGCCGCACAGCGCCAGATCAAAGCTGAGGCCCGCCTTATGGGCCTCCGGGATCAAATCCGGGGAATGGGGCATAAAGATCACAAAATCCGCCTGACGGGCGCCCTCAATCAGGGGCGAAAAATCCGGGAAGCCGGCCAGGATGTCGTCCGGCGCGCAGAAGGCCAGGGTTTTTCCCTCCCGGCTCAGCTGCCACACCTCATTCCTTAAGGGGGTAACGCCCTTTGCCCGCATCTTTTCCATCAGCCGGGCGATGTTGGCCCCGGCGCCCATGTGGTCGTGGTTGCCAATGGCGGCCAGCACCGGGATGTTCTCAGGAAAAGGGGGAATCAGATCAAAAAAGGCCTCCGCCGTGCGGGCTTCCTCCCCATAATCCCCGCCCAGGACGATCAGGTCCGTTTCAAACGCCTGAATCTGGGAGACCACCTTCAGCGCCCGTTCCTGGTTTAGGTAGCTGCCAAAGTGGATGTCCGCCGCATAGGCCAGGCTGAGGCCGGAAAACGTGGCCGGCAGCCTGGGGGAGACATAATATTCCTCCTTTAACTGGAGCTGGGTGGTGCGGTAAAAGGGGCGCAGCCACTTGCGGTCGGTGGGGATGTGCTTTAAAAGCGGGGTCAGGGTGGCGCGGGCCAGGTGTTTTATCATTGAAAATCCTTAATCCTTGTGATTTGGCGGCAAAAAGATACCGAATCTCATTATACCACAATCGCTCAAAGGAGGGCTTGACAGGTGCGAAGGAGGCTTTGGTGGCTTTTACCCCTTTTTGTGGCGCTGCTGCTGACAGGCTGCCAGCAGGCAGCGCCGGAAAGCCTGGCTGTGACGCCCACCGCTATTCTTACCTCCCAGGAGGACGCCCCCCGGGAGGCTGGGGTCTATACGACGGCTTCGGAGGTGGCGGCCTATCTGCACGCTTATGGCAGGCTGCCTGACAACTTCATCACCAAGGCCCAGGCCCGGGCCCTGGGCTGGCCCGGGGGAGACCTCAGGCCCTACGCCCCGGGGAAGACCATCGGCGGGGACCGCTTTGGCAACTATGAAGGGCTTTTGCCCCAAAAACAGGGCCGCCAGTATTTTGAGTGCGACATAGACACCCTGAATAAGGAAAACCGGGGCGCCAAGCGTCTGGTGTACTCAAGCGACGGGCTGATCTATTATACCGAGGACCATTACGCGTCCTTTGTGCTGCTATATGGGGAGGATGACGGTGCGGCGGATTGAACTGGATGGCCGGAAGATGGACAGCCGGAACCAGGCCCATCAACACCTGAAGGAGGCGCTGGGCCTGCCGGAATACTATGGCGCCAATCTGGACGCTTTATATGACTGCCTGGGGGAGATGGGGGAGACGCACATCACCTTAAGGTATGGGCTGGCGCTGATTAACGCCCTGGGCAGCTATGGGCAGCAGATCATCCGGGTGCTGGAGGACAGCGCCCGGCAGCGGACGGACTTGGTGTTTGTGTTCAGGGAGCAGTAGGGGGATTCTCTTTGATCAGGGGCCAAAGGGCGCTGAAGGTCTCCCCGATGGGGGCCGCGATCACCAGATCCGCCGCCCGGTCCATCATGGTGGGGGATTTGTTGATGATGACGATCTTCCCCCTGCACAGGGACACATAGGACGCGGCGGGGTACACCGTGAGCGAAGTGCCCCCGATGATCATCAGATCGCCTTTGGCGATGGCCTCCATGGCCTGCCGGGTGACCTGGGGATCAAGGGCCTCTTCATAAAGAACCACCTCCGGCTTGATCAGGCCGCCGCAGGCGCAGTGGGGCGCCCCCGGGCTGTTTAGCACCTGGCTGAGGCTGGCTGATTTATTGCAGCGCATGCAGCGGTTGCGGTGCACGCTGCCGTGAAGCTCCAGCACTGCCTCCTGTCCCGCCGCCTGGTGGAGGCCGTCGATGTTCTGGGTGATCACTGTCTTTAGCATGCCCATGCCCTCAAGGGCCACCAGCGCCCGGTGGCAGGCGTTGGGCCGAGCCTCAGGGTAGACCATCTTCCGCTTATAAAAAGTATAGAATTCCTCCGGATGGCTGAGGAAAAAAGACCGGCTGATGATCTCCTCCGGCGGGATGCGGCCTTTTTCCTGATACAGCCCCTGATCGCTGCGGAAATCCGGGATGCCGCTTTCCGTGGAGACCCCGGCGCCGCCAAAAAACACGGTGTTTCCGGAGGCCCTGATCAAATCGGCCAGCTTAAGTATTTGCTGCGTGCTCATGTCCTCCTCCTGATTAATTCTCAATAACAGTATAGCAAATCCCGTGCCTGTATCCAATCTGCACAAGGGCGCGGGGCAATCTTTGGAGGTATTTCCAGTATAAAAAAGGCATGATTTGCCTTATAATTTCAGCAAAGCATTGTTTGGCACACAGGAGGAGGAAATCATATGGCAAGTGTATCCCTGAAGCATATCTACAAGGTTTACCCCGGCAATGTCACCGCGGTGAGCGACTTCACCCTGGACATTGAGGACAAGGAGTTTGTCGTCTTAGTCGGCCCCTCCGGCTGCGGCAAGTCCACCACCCTGCGCATGGTGGCGGGCCTGGAGGAGATCTCAGACGGCGAGCTTTATATCGGCGAGCGCCTGGTCAACGACGTGGCCCCCAAGGACAGGGACATCGCCATGGTGTTTCAGAACTACGCCCTTTATCCCCACATGACGGTGTATGACAACATGGCCTTTGGCCTGAAGCTTCGCAAAACTCCCAAGGACGAGATCAAGCGCCGGGTGGAGGCTGCGGCCCTGATTCTGGACATCGAGTACCTGCTCAACCGCAAGCCCAAGGCCCTCTCCGGCGGCCAGCGCCAGCGCGTGGCCCTGGGCCGCGCCATCGTGCGGGAGCCCAAGGTCTTCCTGATGGACGAGCCCCTGTCCAACCTGGACGCCAAGCTGCGCGTGGCCATGCGCACGGAGATCACCAAGCTTCACCAGCGCCTGCAGACCACCTTCATCTACGTCACCCATGACCAGACGGAGGCCATGACCATGGGCTCCCGCATCTGCATCATGAAGGACGGCTTCATCCAGC
>DAISYX010000072.1:0-8987 GCA_036825095.1 Clostridia bacterium
AGGGCCAGGTTCATGCCAAAGCCGAACTCCGCGTTGTCCTCAAACAGGCTGTTGGCCCAGGCGGGGCCGTGGCCGTCCTTGTTGACGGCGTAGGGCACGGTGGGGTTGGAGCCGCCGTAGATGGAGGAGCAGCCGGTGGCGTTGGCCACGATCATCCGGTCGCCAAACAGCTGGGTGGCCAGCTTGATGTAGGGCGTCTCGCCGCAGCCGGCGCAGGCGCCGGAGAACTCAAACAGCGGGCGCTTGAACTGGCTGCCCTTCACGGTGGACAGGTTGTGATTGACATCCGCCTCCGGCAGCTGGTTGGCAAAGGCCCAGTTGGCCTCCTGGTGGCGCTGGCTGTCCAGGGGCTTCATTTCCAGGGCCTTGGTCTTGGCAGGGCAGACTTCATAGCAGTTGCCGCAGCCCGTGCAGTCAAGGGGGCTGATCTGAATCCGGAAGCCGTGGCCGGCGTAGTCCTTGCCCAGGGCTTTTTTGGTCTCAAAGCTTTCGGGGCGTTCCTCGCCGTCTTTCACCAGGAAGGGGCGGATGACCGCGTGGGGGCAGACCATGGCGCACTGGTTGCACTGGATGCAGTGCTCGATCTGCCACTCGGGCACATTGACGGCGATGCCGCGCTTCTCAAACTGGGAGGTGGCGGTGGGCACAACCCCCGCCGGGTCAAAGGCGGACACGGGCAGCGATTCGCCGGCCTGGCCCAGGATGGGCTTCACAACGGCGTCAAAATAGTCCGTGGCGGCAACGCGCTGGGGCTGGGCGCCGGTGGTGGCATGGATCCACTCGCCGGGCACGGCCACTTCCTTAAGCCCGCTGATGGCGGAATCGATGGCGGCCCAGTTGGCCTTGACCACCTTGTCGCCCTTCATGCCGTAGGTCTGCTGGGCGTAGTCCTTCATGTGCTTTTCCGCGTCGTCATAGGGGATGACGTTGGCCAGCTTGAAGAAGGCCGCCTGCATGATGGTGTTGATGTGGCCGCCCATGCCGGTCTTCTCCGCCAGCTCAATGGCGTTGATGATAAAGAGCCTGGCCTGCTTCCGGGCCAGGGCCTGCTTCATGGACACGGGCAGGCGCTCGTCCAGCTCCGCCTCATCCCAGGGGCAGTTGAGCAGGAAGGTGCCGCCCTTCTTAAGCGCTGAGACCATGTCATAGGAGGTGACATAGGCGGGGTTGTGGCAGGCCACAAAGTCCGCGTCGTCAATCTGGTAGGGGGACTGGATGGGCAGCTTGCCAAAGCGCAGGTGGCTGACGGTGAGCCCGCCGGACTTCTTGGAGTCATAGGCGAAGTAGGCCTGCACGTTCATGTCGGTGTGGTCGCCTATGATCTTGATGGAGTTTTTGTTGGCGCCCACAGTGCCGTCAGAGCCCAGGCCATAGAACTTGCAGGCGATGGTGCCCTGGGGCGCTGCGTTGAACTGGTCGCCCAGCTCCAGGGAGGAGTGGGTGACGTCGTCAATGATGCCCACGGTGAAGTGGTTCTTGGGCTCCGGCTTGGCCAGGTTGTCGTAGATGGCCTTCACCATGGTGGGGGTGAATTCCTTGCTGGACAGGCCATAGCGCCCGCCGTAGACAGCAATATCATGCCGGCCGGCCTCGGCCAGGGCGGTGCGCACGTCGCTGTACAGGGGATCGCCCAGGGCGCCGGGCTCCTTGGTGCGGTCCATCACGGCCAGGCGCTTGACGCTTGCGGGCAGGGCCGTAAGGAAGCGGTCCGCCGCGAAGGGGCGGTAGAGGCGCACCTTCAGCACGCCGTATTTGCCGCCCTGGCTGTTAAGGGCGGTGATGGTCTCATGCACGGTTTCCCCGCCGGAGCCCATGATGATGATCACGTCCTCTGCGTCCGGCGCGCCTTCATAGTCAAACAGCTTGTAGCTGCGGCCGGTCAGCTCGCCCACCTGGGCCATGCACTCCTCCACGATGCCGGGCACGGCGTTGTGGTACTTGTTGGCCGCTTCCCGGTTCTGGAAGAAGACGTCCGGGTTTTGCGCGGTGCCGGACTGGTGGGGATGCTCCGGGTTGAGGGCGCGGGCGCGGAAGGCCGCCACCTTGTCCCAGTCCACCAGCTTGCGGATGTCCTCGTATTCGATGCGCTCGATCTTCTGAATTTCGTGGCTGGTGCGGAAGCCGTCAAAGAAATGCAGGAAGGGAACGGAGGACTTGATGGTGGCCAGATGGGCCACCAGGGCCAGGTCCTCAGCTTCCTGGACGGAACCGGAGGCCAGCATGGCAAAGCCGGTCTGCCGGCAGGCCATCACGTCGGAATGGTCGCCGAAGATGGACAGGGCGTGGGTGGCCAGCGTCCGGGCGGACACGTGGAACACCGTGGGCAACAGCTCTCCCGCGATTTTGTACATGTTGGGGATCATCAGCAGGAGGCCCTGGGAGGCGGTATAGGTGGTGGTCATGGCGCCCGCGGCCAGGCTGCCGTGCACAGCACCCGCAGCACCCGCCTCTGACTGCATCTCCGACACTTGCACCGTCTGACCAAACAGGTTCAGCCGGCCCTGGGCGGACCACTCATCCACATACTCCGCCATGTTGGAAGAAGGGGTGATGGGGTAGATGGCGGCGACGTCGCTAAAAGCATAGGCGATGTGGCTGACGGCTCCGTTTCCGTCGATGGTGAATTTTTGCGCCATGATGATCCTCCTGATTAAAAATTTCTTGCTAAATTGTGCCAAAACGGCATATTCCAGACAGAACAAGTATAGGGATTTTCATCCCCCATGTCAAGGCGGCGGCTGACCCGGACAGGGCCCCATAAAGGGCGGCGGCTGGAAGAAATTTCGGAATGATTGCATATTTTGTGAACGGGTGCTATCATTATTATCTGTAATATAGGAGGGTTTTTTCGTGCGTGAAGTATTGCGGCGTTTTTTTACGCCTGAAGGGATGATAGCCCAAGACCGGCGCCTTGGCGCTTTGCCCAAAACCAGGGATGCCTACGGCCTGGTGATGCACATCGCCATGCCGGCTATCGCGGAAATGGTGCTGATGAGCCTGATTGGCAGCGCGGATATGCTGATGGTGGGGCAATTGGGGAAGACCGCGCTGGCCGCCGTGTCCCTGCCGGTGCAGCCCCGGCTGATCCTTTTGGCGATGTTCTTTGCCCTAAACGTGGGGGTGACGGCCATCGTGGCCCGGCGCAAGGGTCAGGACCGTCAGGCGGACGCCAACATGACCCTGCGAAACGCCCTGGCCTTAGGGCTGGGGCTGTCCCTTGTTGTCACGGTGCTGGCGGTGGTCTTTGCCAGGCCCCTGATGATGCTGGCCGGCGGCAACACCAACACGGCGGAGGATGCCTTGGTGCTGGCCGGGGCGGTGGACTATTTTGTGATCATGGCCCTGTCGCTCCCGGTGAGCGCGGTATCCACCTGCATTAACGCAGCGCTCAGGGGCGTGGGCGAAACCCGCACCCCCATGCGGGTGAATATCATCGCCAATCTGGTAAACGTGGTGTTCAACTTCCTGCTGATCTTTGGCCACCTGGGCTTCCCGCGCCTGGAAATCAGGGGCGCCGCCATCGCCAGCGTCATAGGCCTTGTGGTGGGGATGCTGCTTGCCATCCGGGAAGTCATCCGCAAGGACAGCAGCTATCTGCGCATCAAACGGGGGGACAGCTGGCGGCTGCACCCGGAAACCATGACCTCCATCGTTAAGGTGGGGGGCAACGCCGTGGTGGAGCAGGCCAGCATGCGGGTGGGCTTCTTCCTGTATTCCCGCATCATCTATTCCCTGGGGGTAACGATGTTTGCCGCCCACAACATCGCCATGCAGTTTTTGGTGCTCACCTTTAACTTCGCCGACGGCCTGGCCGTGGCCTCCACCTCCCTGGTGGGGCAGAACCTGGGCCGGCAGCGCAAGGATCTCAGCTTGATGTATGGCAAGATCACCCAGCGCATCGCCCTGGCCTTCAGCCTGGTGCTGGGCCTGGGCACCATTTTGCTGCGCTTCCCGGTGAGCCAGGTATTTATTAACGCGGGCACGCCGGACGCGGGCCTGGTGGTGGCCTTCGCGGCGGAAGCGATGATTGTGGTGGGGCTGATGCAGCCCTTTCAGATGTCCTCCATCGTCACCGCGGGCTGCCTGCGGGGCGCGGGGGACAATCTCTATGTGGCGGCGGTGATGGGGGTGTGCGTGTCCATCATAAGGCCCCTGATGGCGCTGCTGGCGATTCACGTGTTTAAGATGGGGCTGGCCATGACCTGGCTTCTAAGCATGAGCGAGCTGGGCCTTCGGCTGATCTTCTTCACCTGGCGCTTCAATTCCGGCAAATGGGCGGAGAGACAACTGTAAAACCTGGGAGGCGGGGCCTGGGCCCGGTCAGAAAAGCGGCAAGGAGCGAGCATGTCAGAGAGCGACAGCCGGCACCATTTTATCTTTAACCCCGCCGCGGGCAGCCGCGCCGCCAAAGCCCGGCTGGACGCGGCGCTTCGGGCCCTTGCGCCTGGAAGCTATACCCTGCATATCACCAAGCAGGAGGGGGACGCGTCGGCCTATGTCCGCGCCCAATGCGAAGCCCATGGTGGGCCTTTGCGCTTTTACGCCTGTGGCGGCGACGGCACCCTAGGCGAGGTGGCCACCGGGGCCCTGGGCTTTCCCCAGGCGGAGGTGGGCGTCTGGCCCTGCGGCAGCGGCAACGACTATGTAAAGTACTACGGCGGCAAAAGCCGGTTTTTGGACTTAAGGCGCCAGGTGGAGGCGGAAAGCGTCCCCGTGGACCTGATGCAGGTGGGGGAGCGCTGCGCCATCAACGCGGTAAACCTGGGCCTGGAGGCGGAAGCCGCAGGCGCCATGGTGCATGTGCGGCATTATCCCTTTTTAAACAGCAAAAACGGCTATCTTTTCGGAGTGCTCAGCGCGGTGATCAAACATATGCGCACCAGCTGCGCCCTTTTTGGGGATGGGGAGGCCCTGCATCAGGGGGACATGCTCACCCTGTCCCTGGCCTGCGGCCGGTATATCGGCGGGGGTTTTATGTGCGCGCCCCGGTCGGAAAACGACGACGGGCTGATGGAGCTGGCGCTGGTCCGGCCCATCAGCCGCCTGCAGCTGGCCCGCCTGATCGGCAGCTATAAAAAAGGGGAGCACCTTTCGGACCCCCGCATCCAGCCCCATATCATCTACCGCCGGGTGAAGGAAGCCCGGATTGAAAGCCCTCAGGATATTCGTCTCTGCCTGGACGGGGAGATCATCACCGGCCGGCAGTTTGAGGTGAAAATCCTGCCCCGGGCCCTGCGGTTTATTCTGCCGGATTTCGGGCATGATATGAATGAGCCCGCATAGCCTGTTATGTTCCGCCCGGCCCCGCATGGATGAACCCGCCAGTTTCCCCCCGTAGGGGCGATTATCAATCGCCCGCGGACGGACCAGGCAAGGACGGCAATCATCAAAAAACGTCACGCAAACCAAAGTCCAAAGATTCTTTCCATTGTCACGCCCTCACCTGCAAGTTGGATAATCAAAACCACCGGCTTAGCCGGTGGTTTTGATTTCTCTTAAGGGTCAGGCCTGGGCTATCCAGGCTTAATCCAGGGTGGAATCAGGTGCTCAGTTCTCCGCGATGGCCACATCCGCTGCCACCATGCCAAAGTGCATGATAATGGTCAGACAGGCACCGGTCTGGTGGGCAGCGCCTTCATAGCCGCCGATCACATCACCCACCGCGTACAGGCCCGGGATGGCATTGCCCTGAGTGTCCAGCACGCGCGTTTCGTTGTCAGTCACCAAACCGCCGAAGGTGAGGTGATTGAGAGCCTGGGTTTTTACCAGGATAAAGGGAGCTTCAGTCATCTGGCCGTTAAAGGTGCTGCGGCCAAAGTCATTGTCAACCTCTGCTTCAACCATAGCGTTGAAATTGCCGACTGTTTCCGCCAAAGTTACAGCGTCCAGATTGGCCAGAGCTGCAGCTTCCTCAAGAGTGTTCGCCATGAACAGGATGCCACGGGACTCAAGGTCAGCAGTGAAGCCGGGAGTCTTTTCTTCCAGGGCATCGTACATGGCCTTGTCGCCAATCATAAAGCAGACGGCGTCTGGCTGATTGGAGGCGGGCTTGACCAGAGCAAAGGCGCTGTCATCGGTGAAACGCTTGGCATTTGCATTGACAGCCAGTTGCTTGGCGGCGTTGACATCCCGAACTTCCCAAGTGTTGGCTTTGTTGTGATAGCCTCTTTGGATGAAGCCCATGAACTGCATGTCCATCAGGTCTGCGCCGATCGCGGCGGCCATCACGATGCCATCTCCAGCGTTGGTGTCGGGGTTGGAACTAAAGGAGTTTTCACTGACACCAAGCGCCATGTTCTGATACTCCAGCACCATATCCAGATTGGCAGAGAAGCCGCCTGTGGCCAGAATTACGGCCTGATTGGCGGTGTAGGTAAACTCTTCGCCATTGGGGCGAACTGCATGCGCGCCTACCACTTTGCCGGCGTTGTCCACAATTAGCTCCACCGCGCGCATATCGCAGATAATCTCAGCGCCCGCATCCAGAGCATATCGCTCCATCACCTCAATCAGCTCAGTGCCGCCCCGTGTGGGGGTGACATAATGGGCCGCAACAGGAGCAGTGATGGTGAGTCCGCCCTCTACCAGCCACTGGAAGAGATAGTCGTGCGCCTCCACGCCTTCCTTGACATAGTCAAAGTTCAGCGTGGCTTCCACACCGTCCATGTCCTTGCCGTAGCCCTTGAGATAGTGGTCCACCATCACACGGGAGATGCTGTCAAAGGCGATGGGTTCGGAGCCCTTTAAATACTCGGTGACTTCTGCCTGAAGGGTGGCCAGGGAATCATGCCATGCCTGTGGAAAATCCTCCGGCGTGTAGGACAGGTAGGCTTCCGCGGCCTTGTCGTTGCGGCCAAGGGCGGTGAGGATTTCCTCGCCCAAATAATTGATGTTGCCGGCGGAGATGATGGCGGCGCCGCCTGGGCGGCCATTGGCCTCCAGAACGATGACGCTGGCGCCCGCTTCAGCGGCTGCTGCTGCTGCGGCCAACCCGCCCGCGCCCGCGCCAATTACCAGGATGTCTGCATTGAGGTTGCCGGGGGTGGTGTCTGTATCCGCCGCCTGCCCTTTGGCCTGTGAGATGCAGGCGTTTGCCGCCTCCAAGACAGCTTCGCTTGTTACGGTTGCTCCGGCGAGCACATCCACCTGGGTGGACTGAGCTGCCAGAATCTTCTCAGGAATGTCCACCAACGCGGGGGTCCCCAGCCCTGGGGTTTCCTTGTCTCCAATGGCTTCGACTGCCGTGATTGAGGCGTCATCAAATGTCATCGTCACCACAACATCTCCCAACATACCAAAGGATGTTGCGGTATAGGTACCAGGAGTGTAGGGGCCCTCAGCGGATGCCGCAAAAGCGACAGCGCTTGTGCTGAGACAGACAGCCATCAGCAGCGCCAGCAGTCAGGTCCTGAAGAAAGAGTGCATAATCAGATATCCTCCTCGACCATATTTGGATTCGTTAACAATCATACACATGAAGGGGAAATTGCCAAGACGTTTTTAACCTAATGGGACGGATTTGTCCCAATATAACGCAGGCACACTGGAAAAAACTCAAACAGGCATAAGAAATCAAAACCACCGGTTAAACCGGTGGTTTTGATTTAGCCTGCTTGCGTTCGTCCTCCGCTGCTTCCTTGCACTTCTTACCTTTGTCCTTGCGCGTGGCAATGGATCAGGCTGAGTATCAGCGGCAATATGACGAGCACGAGGCTGATTCCTTGAAATCCAGCAGCGCATGGCGGAGCTGAAGGCGGAGCGCGAGGTGATGGCCGCGAAACGCGGGCAGATTATGGTTAATCTTGAAACGTTGAAGGCATAGGGCCTTATTCGGCGCTTCGATGAAGCGCTGTGGCACGACACGGTGGAGCAGGCGCGCATCGGTGAGAGCGGGGATAATGAAGTTTATCTTCAAGGACGGCACGGTGATCGAAGGCAAATACCCCAAAACAATCGAGTAATTGTATGCACACCCATCCGGAAAATCAAAAAGAAACTGTTATTGACCGACTTTTTTATGACTTTCTTGTTTTTGTGATAAAAAAGCCCGATGCAGTGGGTATAGATAATTACCACAGTTAGCATTTGCTAATTGTCGTATCATAAAAAGGGAGGATTTCAGCATGAAGTCTTTGCTCCATCGGCTCTCATTTCTTTCTCTTGGGGTGTTGCTGCTTTTTACGAATACCGCCTTTGCACAAGAGGTCACTTAGGTGGACACCGGCTCCGAAGCCCCGCTGATCATCTATGAGCACACCATAGGCAGGGGGCTTGTCCAGGAGTTTGCGTTTCAGGACATCCCTTCCTCCGGCAATTTTGCGGAGGTTGACAACCTGGCTTCCAACGTCTTTATCGGCAATGAGCACATTGTGGTGACGCTCTACGACGGACCGGATCTGACCGGCGATTCAATTGTGTTGGAAACCAAGGGACTTCACAACTTGGTTGAGCTTGGCTTCAATGATAAGGCTTCGTCCTATGAAGCGATTTTCAGAGCCGCGCCGGATTCGGGCGTCACCTTCCACGAGCATATCCACCCTGACTTTGGCGGCTGGAGCTATGGCGTGTTGGCCGGATTCAGCGCCAGAGCCCCCTGGACACCTTTCCCCAATGATGGGCTGTCCGCCGTCGTCATCTCCGACCCCGGGGTTGTGGTTGTGCTGTATGAAGATGTTGATTTTGGCGGTTTGAGCCTGACGCTTGATACGGAGGGCCTGCATGACCTGGAGGCGTTGGGCTTCAATGACATCGTTTCCTCCTTTGAAGTCCGCGGCAAATAAAGAGGGAAAGGCTACCTCCATCAAATCAATCGGCTCAGGCAGCGCGCGGCAGACGAACGGTGCGCATTGCATAACCTCGCCGTTGCCCGTAAGACGGCACGGTGATCGAAGGCTGAAAAGAATCGTCTAATGGTATGCACACCCCTTGCGAAGCAGAGGCGGCGGAAACGCCGCCCGCCGCAGGGGGTGTGCATCGTTACGCGATTC
>DAISYX010000073.1:0-8904 GCA_036825095.1 Clostridia bacterium
AACGCGGGACACCTTGATTAAAAGTCAAGTGCTCTGCCAACTGAGCTAATGGGTCGAGGTTTCCCGCTCCGGGGAGGTTCGGCCCCGCGTCAGCGAAGGATATAGTAGCACGGTCTTTTTCCACTGTCAAGCGCGCCAATACCGAATTTCTCGTTCGGGGCATGTGATCCTGCCCGGGTCTGACGCAAAAAGGCCCCGAACCCGGGCAGGCGCTCTTTTACAGGTTTTCCCCGTTGGTTTCCATTACTTTTTTGTACCACCAGGCGGATTCCTTGATGGTGCGCTGCCCGGTCTCATAATCCACATAGATCAGGCCAAAGCGGTCGGAATAGCCTTCCGCCCACTCGAAGTTGTCCAGCAGCGACCAGTAGAAAAAGCCCGCGATGTCAGAGCCGTCCTCCGCCGCCCGGCGCAGGGCCAGAAGGTAGCGGCGCACATAGTTCTCCCGGTTGGGGTCATGCACCTTGCCGTCAAGAGACAGCGCGTCATGGCAGCTCAGCCCGTTTTCCGTGATGAGGATGGGGGTTTTGTAGCGCTCATACAGGTATCGGGGGCCCCAGTAGAGGGCTTCGGGGGTGATGGGCCACTGGCTGCCGGTCTTGGCGATGCCGGGGGGATGGGGCACCACTTCCCATCCGGGGGCATGATCCACCGCGCGGATGGTGTGCCCCTGGTAGATGTTCTGCCCGTAATAATCCAGCTTTTGTTGAATCAGGGGCATATCCTTCTCCCAGCCCTTAGGCAGGAAGCGCTCCAGGTGGGAAAGGCCCTGGGCGGGGTATTCCCCCAGCATCACCGGGTCGCTCCACCAGGCCACATTCCAGTGCCAGTTATCCCCCTCAGGCACGTGGAAGTAAGCGGCCCGCGCCGCGGCGATATCCTCCGGGCTTTCCGTGGCGGGCATGCAGGGGTTCAGGTTGGGGGCATAGCCCACCCGGCAGCCGGGCACCAGATGGCGCAGGGCCTGTGTGGCCAGCCCGTTGGCCTTCACCACATGGTGGGCCATGGGCACCGTGGCGTGATGCCCCATCACCAGCCCCGGGGCATGAATGCCGGAGCCGCAGCCCAGGCCGATAAAGCACTGGGGTTCGTTCAGGGGGATAAAGTCCTTCACCCGGTCGCCAAAGCTTTGGGCGCACAGCTTCGTATAGTCCTCAAACCAACGGGGCATGTCTGGGTTTTCCCAGCCGCCCTTTGCCTGAAGCGAATAGGGCAGCTCCCAGTGGTAAAGGGTCATCCAGGGGCGAATGCCTTTTTCCAGCAGCGCGTCCAGCAGCCGCTTATAATGATCCACGCCCTTCTGGTTGACCGTGCCGGTGCCCTCGGGCAGCAGCCGGGGCCAGGACACGGAGAAGCGGTAGTGCCGGATGCCCATCCGGGCCATCAGGCCGATATCCTCCAGATAGCGGTGGTAATGGTCGCAGGCCACGTCCCCCGTGTGCCCCTCAAACACCTTGCCCGGCTGGTGGCTGAACACGTCCCACACCGACAGCCCCTTGCCATCCTCAAAGGCCGCGCCCTCAATCTGATAGGAGGAGGTGGCTGCACCCCAGATGAAATCCTTACGAAACGGCATAGTGCCTCCTTAAAATTATTCCTTGACGCCGCCCAGGGCCACGCCCTGAATAATATACTTTGACAGCGCGAAATACACGACAAACAGCGGCAGCACCGTCAGGCTCAGCGCCAGGTACACCGTGCCGTAGTCCGTGCGGAAACGGTCTGACTTCAGCAGGGACACCAGCATGGGCATGGTGTACTTGCTTTGGGAGGAGATGATCATCGTAGGCTCAAACAAACGGTTCCAGGAGGCGATGAACAGAAAAATCGCCTGGGTGGCCAGCGCCGGCTTCATCATGGGCAGGGCGATGGTGTTGAAGGTGCGAAACTCCGAGCAGCCGTCAATCCGCGCCGCGTCCACAATTTCCAGCGGCAGCCCGCCCATCATGTACTGGCGCATAAAGAATACCACGGTGGGCGAGGCGATGGCCGGTATAATCAGCGGGATATAGGTGTTGGTGAGGCGCAGCTGGAACATGAAGGTGTAAAACCCCACGATGCTCACCTGGGTGGGGATCATCATCACCGCCATGATAAAGCTGAAGGCCAGCTGCCTGCCCCTGAAGCTGTAGACAAACAGGCCGTAGGCCGTCAGCGTGCCGAAGTACAGCGCCAGCACCGTGGACAGGGAGGAAATCTGGAAGGAGTTCCACATGCCGCCCAGCACGTCAAAGTTCTGCCGCTGGCTTAAAGTCTCCAGGTTCTTTTGCAGCATGTCCCCCGGTATCAGGCTCATGCCCTGCTGGATGGCATAGTTGTCCCGGGTGGCATTGATGAACATCACCAGAAAAGGCAGGATGCTCAGAACGCTTAAGAAAATACAGACCACATACACCCAGGTTTTCTTAAGGCCAAGGCGCGCGGAATAGCTTTTCATCATGCCCTTGCCCTCCCCTTTAAGGCGCGGCGTTCACGGATGGCGTCCTTGTCGCGCAGGAAGTAGAAAAACAGAAGGCTGACCAGCAGGGTGGCGATAAACAGCAGCACCGATACCGCGGCGCCCCGGCCATAGTCCCGGGTGCCGGCGTAGATCAGCTCCATGATATACATGGTGTTGGTCTGGATCATCTCCTTGGCGGGGGAGCCCTGCTGAAGCATCAGCTGGGGAATGTCATACATCTGCATGCCGCCAATCAGGCTGGTCACCAGGGTATAGAGCATAATGGGTTTAAGAAGCGGGAGCGTCACCCCAAAAAAGATCTGCCTCTGGCTGGCGCCGTCCACCTCCGCCGCCTCGTAGAGGCTGGGCGAGATGCCCAGGATGCCCGCGATCAGCACGATCATGGTGTTGCCATACCACATCCAGAAGTTGATGAAGGCGATGATCAGCCGTACCGGCCAGCCCCGCTCCAAAAAGGGGAAGGCCACGGTGGCAGCGCTGCCGGGGTTGGCGTAGAGCGCCGGGTCAATAATGCCCAGCGCCGCCAGAAGGGAGTTGACCGGCCCCTGGGGGTAGGCGAAGAGAGAGTAGAACAGCACCGAAATGCTGGCGGCGGTGATGATGTTGGGCATATAGACCAGCACCTTGAAGGCCCCCTGGCCCCTGATGCGCATCCGCCGGTCTGTAAACCACTTGGCCAGCACCAGGGCCAAAAGCATCTGCGGGATGAAGTTGATAATCCACATGATCCAGGTGTTGCCAAAAGCCCGCAGAGCAAAGCCCTTGGTGAGGACGTTGCGGAAATTGTCAAGGCCGGCAAAGGTGGGGCCGATGACCTTGTTGGCTCCGGTGATCATGTACTTCTGAAAGGCGGTAGAGATGGTGTTGATCAGGGGATAGGCCTGGAACACCGCGTACACCAGAAAAAACGGCAGGATAAAAAGATATCCGTAACGGGAGTAGCTCACCCCGCGCCTTCTTTTTCTCAGGCTTCCGGCCCCTTCCCTTCCAGCGGGCTGCGCCATATCGCTCTCCTTTCCCTGCCTGGTTTTATGCGCCTCCGCCCGGGGAGCGCGTATGCCTTGGCACACGCGCTCCCCGGGCCGGAAGGTCTGTCAGTCGACGCTGATCTCGGGGTAGAGGTCGGCGACAGCGGCCTTGAAGTCCGCGATGGCGCTGTCGTAGTCCTTCTCGCCAATGGCATAGGAATTTACCTCGGTATCCATGGCGATGTTGATGTTCTGGTCGTAGGGGCTCATGGTGGAGGTGTCAATCAGCGGCGTCACCGCCTGGAAGAGGGCGTAATGGTCCTGCCCGCCCAGGAAGTCAAAGGAGAAGCCGGCGTCGATGATGTTCTGGATGGCCTCCTGGTTGTTGACATAGTCCTTGGACTTGAGGCAGTAGTCCTGCATGCTGCCGGTCTCAATGGTGAAATACTCCATGATGTCCTTGGCCAGAGGCAGGTTTTCACAGGTGGACGCGGCGTTAAGCCAGGTGCCGCCCCAGTAGTAGGGCTGGGGCCCGTTCACGGCCGCCCAGTCGCCATAGGTGCCCTCGCCGGGCTTTGAGCCGCCGGCATTGCCGGTCATCACCCACTGGATGCCCCAGGTGGAGAAGAAATAGCCCATGATGCTGTCATTGCCCACGCCCGCGTTCCAGGCCTCTGACCAGGGGTTGGCCATGGCGGTGAGGTTTTCATCCCGCAGGGTCTTGGCGAAGTTGAAGTACCACTCCACCTGATCGTCCACCACCAGGTTATATTCCGCGTCAACCCAGGGCTGGGTGCGGGCGGTGCGGACCACCTGCCACACGTCGCCGTTGGCGGGGATCAGCTTGGTGGCGCCTTCAGAGGCCTTGGCCACCTCCCGGGCGGTTTCAAGGAAAGTGTCCCAATCCTTGACCTTTTCCTGCATTTCATCCGGGGTGTTCACGCCCAGATACTTTTGGGCCAGGCTGCGGCGATAGAGGAAGAGGCCGGGGGCAGCCTGCCAGGAAGTGCCCTTGATCACGCCGTTTTCATCCCGGGCCACATCAATGGTGTAGGGATACTGGCTTTGCATCATCTCCTCAGTGATGCCAACGTCTTCAAGGGGCATGGTGAAGTCGGAGTTGACGTATTTCAGCGCGTAGTCCGCTTCCATCAGGAACATATCGATATGCTCCCCGGCGCCCAGGGCCGCGTCCAGCTTCTGCTGGTATACGCCCTCGTCGTTGGGGTTGATGACAAAGTCGATTTTGTCGCCGTTGGGCAGCACCAGGGTGCCGTCATCGGCCACCGTGCCGCCCACGGCCGGGATGTAGTAGTCGCGCAGCATGCCCAGAAACTCATCGTTCCAGGCGTAGATCACAAAGTTCTTGCCGGTTGCGGGGACATCGAAGTCGGTGGTGTAGACTTCCGCATGCGAAAGCCCAAAGGAGAGCATCAGCAGCAAAGCCATCAACAGAGAAACCGTTTTCTTCATGGGAATACCTCCTTATTATTTAACCCCTAAGGGGTTGATACCAATTCACTTACCGTCTGGCCTTTGATCAGCCGGGCGGGCACGCGCAAAAGCTGGGGGCGGCTTTTCCCCGGGTTCTCGATCTGGTCCACCAGGCTGCGGGCGGCCAGCTGGCCGATGCCCTGGCAGTCCTGGGCCACGGTGGTCATCTGAGGGTGGCACATCTGCAGGATGCTTACACCGTCATAGCCCGCCATGGAGATATCCTCCGGCACCTTAAGCCCTAAAGCCGCTGCCGCCTCAAGGGCGCCCAGGGCCGCGTAATCGTCCGGAAGCAGGATGCAGCTGGGGCGCTTTTTGCCCCTTAGCAGCTCGTTGACCACCTGGCGGGTTTCGTTGGGCTTATGGTAGGAGCTGGGCCTGACCCAGGCCGGGTTCACGGGAATGCCAGCCCGGGCCATGGCGGCGTGAAAGCCCTTTAGGCGCTGCACCGTGGCAACCGCAGGCAGCAAGCCATGCACAAAAGCCACATCCCTGTGCCCTAGGGAGAGGACATAGCGGGTCAATTCCGCCATGCCCTCCTCGTTTTGGGACATGACGCAGCAGCGCTCCTGGAAGCGCTCATCAATGGTGACCAGAGGCAGGCTGCTGCGGCCCAGCTGCCTGACCTCCTCATCCTCAAAGTCGCAGCACAAAACGCACACGCCGTCCACCTTGCGGTAGAGGCTGTGCGCCAGGTAACCCATGCCCAGGGCCTTGTTCTGCCGGGTGATGAAGCTGATGTCATAGCCGCGCCTCTCCGCCTCGGACTTGAAAGACTCCAGCACCGGCGCAAAAAAGCTGTGGGTGAAGCCGCTGCCGGAGTTTTCATTGTAGACCACGCCGATGTTATAGGTGCGCCCGGTTTTAAGCGCCCGGGCGATGGCGCTGGGACGGTAGCCCAGCTTCTCCGCGGCCGTCTGCACCTTCAGCCGGGTTTCCTCCGAGATGTCCGCATAGCCGTTGAGCGCCTTTGAAACGGTGGACGGTGAAACGCCGCAGGCCTCGGACAGGGTCCTGATGGATATCGCCATGGCGCCTCCTTGCACTATTGTGTCACTAAAACGATTTCGTAATACCAGTATAGCCATCACCCCTGGCTTTGGCAAGGGACGAAACGAATGTTTTCGTAGTTTTCGTTATGGTAAGCTCTCCACGATTAAAAAGGCCGTCCACACTTTAGGCGGACGGCTTATAAAAAGGGCGGGCCTTCCCGGGGCGCTACAGCGCGCGGGCGGCCAGGGCTTTTATCTCCGCTTCCTCCGCCTGGACCAGAAGGCCCCGCTCCCCGGTGTAGTGCACCTGACCGGGGCCCTGGCCGGGGGTTTTGCGGATGTTTTTGCGCAGGGTGTAGTCCACCTGCACCGCTTTTCCCCGGGCCTGGGAATAGAAGGCCGCGATCTGAGCGGCCTCCTGAAGCGTGGCCTGGGGCACCGTGCGGCCGGCGGTGGTGATCAGCACGTGGGAGCCGGGCACATCCCTGGCGTGCAGCCAGATATCCTCCCCCCGGGCCTCCTTAAGCAGGCGCTCGTTCTGCCCGCTGTTTCGCCCGGCGCGGATCGCAAAGCCCTCAGAGGAAACAAAGCGCATCAAGGGGCTTTCCGTCTTTTTCTGCTTGCGCTTGTCCGCTCCCTTCTCCCGGCGGACAAAGCCCCTTTCCGCCAGCTGGGCGCGCAGCTCGCTGATCTCCTGATTGCTCTGGGCACGCTCCAAAAAATACAGGCTTTCCTCCAGCTGGGCGATATCCGCCTGGGCCTGGGCCTTTTTGGAATCCGCCAGCTTCCGGGCGGTGTGGGCCTTGCGGTAGCGCTTGAAGTAGCGCTGGGCGTTGGCTGAGGGCGGCAGGGTGGGGTCTAAGGGAATCGTCAGCTCGCCCCCGGTGTAGTAGTCCGGCAGGGTGACCGTTTCAGCGCCGCGGGGCAGGGCATGGAGCTTGGCGGTGATCAGCTCTCCCATCACCCGCAGCTGCTCCGCCTCCTCAAAGGTGGGCGTCTCCTCCTGGATGAGGGCCAGCTTGCGCCGGGCCCTGTTTAAGGCCTGATTCAGCGTTCTGTTAAGGCTGGCGCTGCGCTGGGTCAGCCGCTGCGCCCGGTCCCTTGTGTCGTAGCGGGTTTCCACCGCCTCAGAGAGGCTGGGGGAAGGCTCTTGCAACTCCTTGGGATAGGACAAAAAGGGAAAGGGCAGGATGTCCGCGGGCTGGCCCTCCCCATCCATCAAAAGACGGGGTGCTGCCATCATGGGCAGGGCTGAAAACAGGCTAATCATCCGCCGGGCCAGCGCCTTAAGGTCCAGCTCCGCCAGCCGGGCCTCCTGGCTTTCTGCCAGGCGCAGGGCCAGCTCCTGGGCGCTCTGGCGGGAAAGGCCTGTGATATGCTCTGATAAAAACCGGGCCAGCGGGCCTGAAGATGCCTCAAGCCGCGCCAGAAGCGCCGCCTCATCCAGGCGGCCCGGGTTTAGCTTGTCCTGGGCGGGCGGCATCTCAAAGGGCAGCCCGGGCAGCATCTGGCGCACCCGGCTCATATCCAGGCTGACATGGCGCAGCGCGTCCAGGATTTTGCCGTCCTCAGTCAAGGTCAGGTTGGAGTGCTTGCCCATGGCTTCAAAATACAGCAGCTTCTCCCGGCTGCTCTCCAGCTCGTCCCGGCCGGTGATCCTGATCTCAATCAGCCGGTCGCCCCCCAGCTGGCGGATGCTTTGCACGCGGCCGCCTGAGAGGTGCTTTCGCATCAGCATGCAGAACATGGGCGCGTCCTGGGGGTTTTCATAGCGGCCCTGGCTTAGGTGCATCCGGGCGCTGCCGGGAGCGGCGCAGATGAGCAGCCGGAAATTCTCCCCCTGGCCCCTTAAGGTGAGGATGACCAGGTCCTGCTCCGGCTGGGCCACTTTGTCCACCCGGGCGCCAGAGAGCCTGGCGTCCAGCTCCCGCGCCAGAAACCCTAAGGTGATGCCGTCAAGGGGCATAGAAACCTCCTGGAGAAATTTTCATCATTGTAACACAGGAAGCGCCCGGCGGCTTTCCTCCGGGCGCGGGTTTTATAAAGGGCTGAATGGGCTTTCTACTACAGAGCCTGGCCGCACTGGCTGCAGAATTTAGCGTTTTCCTCATTCAGCGCCCTGCAGCTGGGGCAGCGCAGCTTTACGACCTCCTGGGGAGAGGCGGAGCCTGCGGCCTCCTGAAAGCCCTTCACAGCATCCCGCACCATGCCGCCGGCGGCATGGGTATAGGGGTTCAGGTCTTCCCGTGCCTTCCGGGGATCAAGCAATACGCCTGAACCCGCCAGGCCGCGGGCGCCCACGCCCCGCAGGACGCCGCCGACAATGACCAGCACCACGCCCACAAAGGGAAGCGAGACGCCCCTTGGCATCCCAAAGCCCGGGCCGCTCAAATCCCCAAAGGAGGAAGCCAGGGACACAAAACCGATTAAAAAGAGAAGGAAGCCCAGCGCCATCAGCCCCAGGCCCAGGTAATACAGGGCCTTTCGCCCAGGGGAAATCTCCGGGTTATTTTTGATCTCGTCGTGTTTCATGGCCTGTCCCCTCCCTGCTGTCTGACGGATGCTTCCCTTAGTATAGCACAGCCTGTGACCGGGCGCGCTACCTGATCAGCTCCAGGGCTGTCCGGTAGCCGGGAGCAAGGATGCCAATCACCGGCGTCTCCGCCGCCTGTCCGGTCGCGGCGTCCAGCCGCAGGCTCAGGTATTGGGGGAGGGTTTCAAAGCTTGCGCCAAACAGGGCCTCCATGGGCCTGATATAGCTGTCTTCAAATCGGTCCCAGCCCTCGCTTTCGCCCGATCTTCTCTGGCCAAAGACAAAGTGATACACGGGCCTCTCAAGCTCTTCTGAATGGTAATACACCGCCAGGGTGAGGGAAAAGAAGCTCAGCTTCTCTGAAGTCCATCCGGGAAGCGCCAGCAAAGCCTTCTCAGCCCCGGCTAAAGCCGCCTCCGGCCCAATCATGCCCGCCTCCGGCAGGCGGATATCCGC
>DAISYX010000074.1:0-6873 GCA_036825095.1 Clostridia bacterium
GGGTGCCGTAATAATCCACCGTGATGCGGTCCAAGAGCTTGGGGTTGGCCCTGCCCGCACGCAAAGACGCCAGTTCCTGGCGAAAAACTTCCTTGGTCTTCTCCATTTTGGAAGTGGCTTGGTCAATCACATCCTGATACATCACGCTTACCTCCTTTTATTTGTCCCCTATTGTACCTTGTTATACCCGTCAAATCAACCGCGCAAGCCTTATGGCCCAAGGAAATCCTGAATCGCCTGGCGGTTTGTGGACAGATTGGGCACGATGAAGTAAGTGCCCCTTATTATCCTGGATTTGGCGCTGCCGCCCACCGGTACCCTCAGACCCTCCACCTGAGCGCTGGATAACAGCAGCAAGTCCCCCAGCAGGCTGAGCGCCTGGGCGATGGACAAGTCCGTCTTCACCTCCGGAATAAAACGCGTCAGCACCTGGGACAGGCTGGCGAAATCAAGCGCCAGCATCCGCTTAAGGATGGCGCCAAGCACCTGTTGCTGGCGGATAACGCGCTGATAATCGCTGTCCATCTTCCGGATGCGCGCATAGGCCAGCGTCTGGGGGCCGCTAAGGCTTCTAAGCCCGGCCCCCGGCGCCAGCTTATCAGAATCCCGGGGCCTGCGCTGCTGGCGGTTGGCATAGTCCAGAATGGCGTTAAGAGAATCAAGCTCCCTGTCTGTCACCTCTATTTCGATGCCGCCAATGGCGTCCACCAGCTCGCTCATAAGGCTGAAGTTCACCGCCAGATAGCCATCCGCGCGAACGCCAAAGCTGTTCTCCAGGGTTCTGATCAGCAAATCCGACCCGCCATAGGCATAGGCGGCGTTTAGTCGGTTATGCCCGCGGCCGGGGATCTCTACATACAAGTCCCGCATAAAGGAAACCAGCCGAACCCTTCCGTTTCCCGGGTCCAATTGAGCCAGCACCATGGTGTCGCTCCGGCCTGTCAGGGCGCTGTTGTCCGTGTCCACACCGATAAGCAGCAGCCTGAAGCCAGCGCCTTCACTTGATTCAGGCACCACCAAAAAAGAAGACGCTTCTTCCGGATTCTGATAGTCCTCCGGCAGCACCACAAAATCCGCTGCGCTCTCGCTCTGTTGTTTGACAAGCGCCAGCAGCTGGGCCAGTTCCGCATCTGTCAGGCCCTCCCCCGCTCCGGCGGCGGAAAAGACACAATAAAGCAGGACTATTAAAAAGAAGCAAGCGATGCGTAAAAGCATGGGGCCATTCCTTTGCTTAAAAGCAGCTGTCAGGAGATGCTGTCAAAATAGTCGTGGTCCACGTTGATAATGCAGCGGTGGCGCGGGTCCAGGCCCTGGGCAAAAGCGGTAATATCCGCGATCATCTCCTCCTCTTTTTGTTGGGCCTCGGCCGGGATGGTGATGTCGAAGATCAGCTTGATCAGGGTTTTCCCCGGCACCAGACGAAAATCATGCATGGATAGCGGCGGGTCGTATTCGCTGAGATAGGCGGAGATGCGCTTGGCGGGGCTGTCCTCTCCGCCCGCATCCGGCAGCACCGGGTCTATATGGATGTTGATGGGCAGCTTAAGCCGCGCCATTATCTCCCGCTCGGCCCGGTCAATGGCCTCATGGATATCAAGCAGCTTGGCGTTTCCTTGGACCTCTGCATGCACCGAGGCATAGGCGCGCCCGGGGCCGTAATCATGCAGCACAAAGTCATGAATGTCCAAAATCTCAGGGAAGGACCGGAGAATGGCAATGGCACCAGCGCCCAGGGCCTTGTCCGGACGCCCCCCGATCAGGCGGTTCACGGTGTCTCTAAGGATTTTAAAGCCGCTAAAGAGAATCAGCACCGCCACGCCCAGGCCCAGGAAGCCGTCTGCCAGCAGCCCATAAAAATGGGACAGCAAAAGGCCTGCCACGATCACCGTGGTGATTAAAACATCGTTGATGCTGTCCTGGGCGGAGGCCAGCAGGGGATCGATATTATATTCCCGGCCGTTTTTCCGATAGAAAAAATACAGGAACACCTTCACAGGGATGCCCGCTGCCGTGATGAACAGCACCGGCCAGCTAAACAGAGGCATCTTTGGGGCTCTGATGGCCTGCCAGCTGGTGCGCGCCAGATCAAGGCCGATATATAAAATCAGCATGGAGATGGCAAGGGAACCGATATACTCCATGCGCCCGTGCCCAAAGGGGTGGGCCTCATCACGGGGCTTGCGGGCCAGCCAGAGGGAGATAAAGGATACCAGCACAGCACCCATGTCAGAGAGGTTGTTAAACCCGTCCGCCACCACGGAGACAGCCTGGGCCTGGAGGCCCACCAGAATCTTGCTGCCAGCCAGCAGGATATTGGCAATCAGCCCAATAACAGTCGCGCGCAGGGAGACCTGCGCGCGCTTTTCCTGGTTGATGGAATTAAGGGGAGCTCCTGTCACTTAACTCTGATGGGTGATGCAGTGGGTGGGGCAGACCTTGACGCAGTCACCGCACAGGGTGCACTTCTCCGGATCAATGATAGCGCAATTATCAATGACATGGATGGCGTCGTAATTGCAGGCCTTTTCACACCGTTTGCAGGCGATGCATGCCTTGGAGCAGGCGGCCATCGCGTCCTTGGCACCCGCGGCGTTCAGGCAGCGCACCGTCACCTTGGCGGCCCGGGGCAAAAGCTTAATCAGGCTGCGGGGGCACTCCGGCACGCACAGGCCGCAGGAGGTGCACTTGTTCTCATCAATGGTGACAATTCCGTTAACAATCTCCATGGCGTCAAACTGGCAGGCCTTGACGCAATCGCCAAAGCCAACACAGCCCCAGGCGCAGGCGGTGGGGCCGCCGGCCATCTGGGTCGCCGCATGGCAGGAGGGGGTGCCTTTATAGTCATAGCGGGATTTTACCACGCCGTTTTCACCCTGGCAGAGCAAGCGCGCCACCTCAGGCGCCACATCGCAGGCGTTTTGGCCCATGATCTCAGCTAAGGCGTTGAAGGTGTCCTGGCCGCCGGGGGTGCAGGCGGTGATGGAAGCCTCGCCGCTGACCACGGCTTCCGCATAGGCATCACAGCCCGCATAGCCGCAGACGCCGCAGTTGGCGCCAGCCACCGCTTCCCGCACCCGGGCCACCCGCTCATCCACCGCTACCGCGAAGGCCTTGTCAGCAAAGGTCAGCACCAGGCCAAAGACCACGCCAAGCCCGCTGAGCACCGCCACCGCGTAGAGGATAGCTGTTGTATTCATGCTTCTTCCTCCTTAATTCACAAGTCCGGTAAAGCCCAGGAAGGCCACGGACATGAGCCCGGCAATGACCAGGCTGATGGGGAAGCCCTTGAAGGACTCCGGGATGCTGGAGGACTCAAGGCGTTCCCGGGCGCCCGCCATCAGCACGATGGCCAGCAGGAAGCCCAGGGCGCCAAATACGCCGTTTAATACGGACCAGAACATGTTGTACTGATCAGAGATATTCAGAAGTGTCACGCCCAGCACCGCGCAGTTGGTGGTGATCAGCGGCAGATAGATCCCCAGCGCGCTGTAAAGGGCAGGGACTGATTTCTTCAGGAACATCTCCACAAACTGCACCAGGGCGGCAATAACCAGAATAAAGGATATGGTGTCCAGATACTGAAGATTTAAGGGAACCAACACATAGTGGTACACAATATAGGTCATCAAAGAGGCCAGGCCCATCACGAAGGTGACGGCAACGCCCATGCCGGCGGCGGTTTCCACCTTGCCGGATACCCCAAGGAAGGGGCAGCAGCCCAGGTAACGGGAGAAAATGAAGTTGTTGCTCAAGACACAGTTCACCATGAACAACAGGAAATTAACCAGCGTAAATTCCATCATCTTCAGGCCCCTTTCCCGGCGGAACGCTTGCCGGCTTTGCTGACGATGCTGTTAACGATGCCAAGGATCAGCCCAAAGAGAATGAAGCCGCCGGGCGCCATGATGGCGATTAACATCGGCTGGAAGGAGGACCCTAAGATATCGATGCCAAACACAGAGCCATTGCCGATGATTTCGCGCACCATGCCGATAAGGATAAGCGCCAGGGTAAACCCTGCCCCCATCCCCAGGCCGTCCGCCGCGGAAAGGAGCACGCTGTTCTTGCCCGCAAAGGCCTCGGCCCTGGCCAGGATGATGCAGTTGACCACGATCAGCGGAATAAAAATCCCCAGAGACTCATACAGCGCCGGAACAAAGGCCTGAATCAGCATCTGAACCACTGTCACAAAGGTGGAGATGACCACCACATAGGCGGGGATGCGCACCTTATCCGGGATGAAGTTGCGCAGCAGGGAAATCACGATATTGCTGCCCAGCAGCACAAAGGTGGCCGCGGCGCCCATGCCCAGCCCGTTGGTGGCGGTGGTGGTGGCGGCCAGGGTGGGGCACACGCCCAGCACCAGGCGGAAGGTGGGGTTTTCATTGAGCACGCCGTTGATAAAGACGCCGCGCATGGTTTGTTTTTTACGCATGTTTTTTCACCGTCCCATATACACGTCTGCTGGTCCAGCGGTCAATCAAAGGGGTCACCGTGTTCATAATCAGAATCGCGAAGGTCACGCCCTCGGGATAACTGCCGAACTTGCGGATAACCACCACAATCACGCCGCAGCCAATGCCAAAGATGAGGTGACCGACCTTCAGCATGGGGTTGGTCACATAGTCTGTGGCCATAAACACCGCGCCAAAGAGCACGCCGCCGGAGAGAACCGCCACCAGCGGATCGCTGCCCAACAGCCAGGACAAAAGCGCCACCGAGCCTACAAAGGTCACCGGAATCTGCCAGGAGATGGTGCCCACAAAGAGCATGTAAAGGAAGCCGATGATGATCGCCAGCTTGCACACCTCCCCGATGGTGCCGGGGATATTGCCGATCAGCAGGTCATAGTTGCTGTAGGCGCTGGGACGAATCAGGGCGGTGGCGGCGGATACCGCGTCCGGGCTGGGCACCACGCTGGTGGTGCCAAGAACCCGAACCGGCAGGGTGTAGATGGTCATCTGAGCGGGCCAGGACACCAGCATAATGCCCCGGGCCAGCATGGCCGGGTTCATGAAGTTATGCCCGATGCCGCCAAAGAGCTGTTTAACCAGGATGATGGCGATAAAGCTGCCAATGGCAGGCAGCCACAGCGGCACTTCTGAAGGCATGTTCAGCCCTAAGATAAGCCCTGTGACCACCGCGGACAGGTCGCCTACCCGCACCGGTTTTTTGGCCAGTTTCTGCCAGATGAATTCGGCCAGGACAGCCGAAATCACGGCCACGGCCAGCACCCAGGCCGCCCGGATGCCAAACAGGTACACACCGGCCGCCGCAGTGGGGATCAGCGCGATGATCACGTCCAGCATCAATGTCTGGGTGCTTTCACGCGCTACAAAGTGCGGTCCGGCGGACATACGCAGGTTCATGCCTTAAATCCTCCTCGCTACTATTTTTTCCTTGGCTTCCTTGAAGGGGAACTGAATTCTTGCCGGGCAAATGTAGTGGCAGCTGTGGCAAAGAATGCAGTCCAGCATGTTTTCCTTCTTCGCTTGAGCCAAGTCGCCTGCCTCACACAGCACATTAAGCCGCTGGGGATTAAGCTTGATGGGGCACACCTCAATGCAGCGCGCGCAGCGGATGCAGGGGCTTACCTCCTTGGGGGCGGCATCCTTCTGGTTGACCACCACCAGACAGTTGTTCGCCTTGGTCATGCTGACAGAGTCATTGGGCAGCGCCAGGCCCGTCATGCTGCCGCCGACAAAGATCTTGCCGGGCTCCTCGCTGGTTCCGCCGCAGGCGGCAATCACCTCGCTGACCACGGTTCCCACGCGCAGCAGGAGGTTGGCGGGTTCGTTGACGCAGCCGGTCACCGTGCTGACGCGCTCAATTAAGGGCTTGCCCTCTGTTACCGAATCCGCGATGGCGGCGGCGGTCGCCACATTGAGCACCACCACGTTGGCGTCCATGGGCAACCCGCCAGAGGGCACCTCCCGGCCGGTCACAGCCTGAATCAGCTGCTTTTCACCGCCCTGGGGGTACTTGGTCTTCAGCAGGGCCATTGAAACGCCCTCACGCCCTTGGGCCGCCTTGCTGACGGCCTCATAGGCGTCCATCTTGTTGGCTTCAATGGCGATGATGCCCTTTGTGACCTTCATCGCCCGCATGGCGGCCCTTAGGCCATCCACCACCCGCTGGGGCTGCTCCAGCATCAGGCGGTGGTCTGCGGTGATAAAGGTTTCGCATTCAGAGCCGTTTAAGATAATGGTGTCCACGCTTTTGCCTTCGGGCAGCATCATCTTGGCGTGGGTGGGGAAGCATGCGCCGCCCATGCCGCAAATGCCCGCATCGCGCACGGCGTTGATAATCTGATCAGCGGGCGCCGTTTCCACATCCCCCAGCTTTTTTAGCTCAACCCAGTTGTCCTGCTTGTCATTGCGAATGCAAATGCAGACGCTGGGCTTGCCGAAAAGCTCCTGTTTGGGACCAACGGAGAGCACCTCCCCGGACACGCTGGCGTGCACCGGAATGCCCCGGGGGCCGGCGGCCTCTGCCACCACCTGGCCCAACTTGACAAGATCCCCTTTTTTTACGCAGGGAATGCTGGGCGCACCCAGGTGCATATCCACGGGAATGCACACCTCTTCCGGCACATAGCTGCGGATGGGCTTTGACTTGGTGGCTTCTTTGCCCTCATGTATTTCCTTTAGCGGATGGACGCCGCCCTTAAAACTCAGTTTTGACAAATGTGTTCCCGCCTTTCTTACTTCTTGCCAAATTACTTGTTGATTTGCTCATGCGCCTGGTTGACCGCGTCCACCACCGCCTGGCTGGTGACCGTGGCCCCGGTGACGGCATCCACCTTGGAGGCGCTGACCTCCTCGTCCGCCTTGCGCAGCGCCAGCGGAGGCATTTTGCCCGCAAACTGATCGG
>DAISYX010000074.1:6973-8882 GCA_036825095.1 Clostridia bacterium
CCACAGCAAGCGATTTGATGCTGCCATCCTCATTAAAGGCGACCTGCACCAGCACGGGGCCCACAAAGCCCTGCGCTTCCCCGGTCTTCATCTCGTCTTCATCAGCAGGCGCCGCCTCATCCGCATCCTGATCCCCGGCGGCGGCGTTGACCGCATCCACCACCGCCTGGCTGGTGACCGTGGCCCCGGTGACGACGTCCACGTTGGAGGCGCGGATGTCCTCGTCCGCCTTGCGCAGCGCCAGCGGAGGCATTTTGCCCGCAAACTGATCGGTGAAGTCCGCGTCCTGCGCCTTGGTGCCCAGGCCCGGGGTTTCAGCAAAGCGCTCGTCCCCCACAGCCAGGGATTTGATGCTGCCATCCTCATTAAAAGCGACCTGCACCAGCACAGGGCCCGCAAAGCCCTGCGCTTCCCCGGTCTTCAGCTCATCTTCAGAAACCTCAGTTTCCACAACAGGCTCAGGCTCAACTTCCGGTTCAGCGGTTTCCGTTTCCTCCGGCACCACCGCTTCCTGGCCGCTGACAGCCTCATTGATGGCGTCCACAACCGCCTGGCTGGTGATGGTGGCAGCAGAGATGCCGTCAACGGTGGAGGCGCTTACCTCCTCATCCGCCTGGCGCAGCGCCAGCGGGGGCACCTTGCCCACAAACTGGTCTGTGAAGTCCCGCTCAAGGGCGTTGGCGCCGTAGCCATCCGTCTCCATAAACTGATCGTCCCCGACCGCCAGCTTTGAGATGGAGCCGTCCTCCTTTAAGGTGACCACCACCGCCACCGGGCCCGCAAAGCCCTGGGCCTGGCCCGGATATTCCGTGCCTTCAGCTGCGGCTTCCGCCACCACGTTTTTTTCTTCATAGGCCTGGTTGATGGCTGCCAGCACCGCATTGGTGGTGAAGGTGGCGCCGGAAATGCCGTCAATGTCCTCTGAGGAAACGGGCAAAGCCTTGCCTACAAACTGAGAGGTGAAATCATCCTCCAGGGCATGGGCGCCGTAGCCATCCGTCTCAGCAAACTGAGCGTCCCCCACCTTCAGCGCGCTGATGGTGCCATCGTCCTTCACCGTCACAAATACGGCCACCTGACCGGCAAAGCCCTGCTGGCTGGCGGTATAGGTGGTGCCCTCCGCCACAGGCAGCTGGGGCTCTTCCGGGTTGAGCAGGTCGGACACCTGGCGCGCGATGCGGTTAACGCCGCCCGCCACCGCATTGGTGGTGATGGTAGCGGCGGTGATGGCATCAACGGAGGACTCCGTCTTGGGGTCGGCGGCCTTCACAACGCGGATAGGCGACACCTTGTCGATGAACTGGTCTGTGAAGGCCGTTTCACGGGCTTTCGCACCCAGGCCAGCGGTTTCCGCAAAAGCGGAGCCGCCCACGTTCACGCCTTTGACCAGGCCCGTCTCATCCACGCCCGCAATCACGTCAATGGGCCCGCCATAGCCGTTCACCGTTACCTTGCCGACATAGCCTACGGTTTCCCCGTCAGCTACGCCCGCGAAGAGCTCCACGCTGGCGTCCTCAGGCAGCGCGATCACCTCAAAGGCCTCTGCCGCCGGCAGCACGGCCTGCTTGGCGCTGGCCTCTGCCAGGAGCGCCTGGTTTTCAATGGGCCCCTTGGTGACCTCGTTGGTCATTGACAGGCTGAAGCCGGCCACCAATGTGATGATCCCCAGCACCAGCCAGGCCGCGAGTTGTTTCTTCATGCTTTGATTACCCTCCCTGCATGCCTCTGTAGCGTTAATTAAATGCCTTTGACCCGTTCTTTCATGGCTTCATCCACCGGACGGCCCAGCATCTGGGCGGCCAGTTCAAGATTGTCCTCCAGAATCGCCTGCCGGATGGCAGTGCTGGAAATCAAATCCCCCGAAGGAATCGTGATGGGCGAAATGACGCTGATCCCCATCCCCAGCGCC
>DAISYX010000075.1:0-8844 GCA_036825095.1 Clostridia bacterium
TGGAAGCTGGGCGACGGCAGCATCTTCGCGCTTCCCGCCTTCACCCTGCCCCGGGTGTCCTGGGCGGCGGTGGCGGCGCTGATGCCCATTGCGATAGCCACCATCCCGGAGTCTACCGCGCATATGTATCAGCTGGATATCTACGTCAACAACGAGGCCAAAAAGAGGGGCAAGCATTATGACATGGCCTCCCTTCTGGACCGGAACCTGATCGGGGACGGCCTGTGCGACATGATCTCAGGCGCGGTTGGCGGCCCCGCCGGCACCAATTACGGCGAGAACATCTCCACCATGGCCATCACCAGGGTATACTCCGTGCCTGTGATGTTCGCGGCGGGCATCGTGGCGATGATCATCTCCTGCTTCACGCCTTTGATCACAGGCATCTATGCCATCCCCACCGCGGTGATCGGCGGGCTTGAGATCTACCTCTTTGGCGCCATCGCGGCCCAGGGCGTCGCCATCATGATTGACAAAGGGGTCAGCATGTTCAGCGCCCGGAACATCGCGGTCATCGCGGTGATCATGACCTTTGGCCTGGGCGTCCACTACTTCTTTGGCGGCAGCATCAACATGTTCGGCCTGAATGTGCCCGCCATCGCGGGGGCCGCGGTGCTTGGCATCCTGGTGAACATGATCATGGGCATCGGGGATCGGATGAAAAAAGAAGCCTGAATCAAGGCGGATTAAAAAACGGGGGGCTTTCAGCCTTCCCGTTTTTTTGATTATAAAAAGTCATCAGCCGCTTGCTATGCTCAGGCGGAAGTGGCGCTGTCCTTTTCCATTTCTTCCTCGATTAATTTAAGAAGGTTTTCAATCACCGGGATGGCGGCAGCAAGCGCCTGGGCGGTGTCCAGGCGGGGCAGCTTTAGGAGCAGCTGGGTTTTCCGGCCGGCGGACAGGCTCAGGCCCTTGTGCGCCCGGGGCAGGGCCCGCACCAGAGCGCCCGGGTCCACCGCGTACTGAGGGTTGAAGGTGAAGATCATCATGCCCCGGTCAAAGCGCACGAAATCAGCGCCCAGGGCACGGGCCAGGGAGCGCAGCCTGGCGATTGAAATCAGGTGCAGCACCGGCTCTGTGGGCTCGCCGAAGCGGTCGATCAGGTCCGCGATCAGCTCCTCACGCTCTTCTTCTGTTTTAAGCATCGCGATGCGCTTGTAGACTTCAATGCGCTGGGTGTCGCCCGGCACATAGCTCTCCGGCAGGAAGGCGTTGATGTGCAGGTCCACCCGGGTTTCCAGCTCGCTTTCCCGCCGGGCGGAGAAGTCGCCCTGGGCCTCCCGGATGGCCTCTTCAATCAGGCGGCAGTACATGTCATAGCCCACCGCCGCCACCTGGCCGGACTGCTCCGGGCCAAAGATGTTGCCCGCGCCCCTGATCTCCAGATCCCGCATCGCGATGCGGAAGCCCGCGCCAAAGGCGGTGAACTCCTTAATCGCGCTCAGCCTTTTTTCCGCGGTTTCCGACATCACCCGGTCCGGCCGGACGGTGAAATAGGCATAGGCGCTGCGGCTGCTGCGGCCCACACGCCCCCTTAACTGATAGAGCTGGGAGAGGCCGAAATGGTCCGCGTCATAGACGATGAGGGTGTTGGCGTTGGGGATGTCCAGACCGTTTTCGATGATGGTGGAAGTTAACAGCACATCGTACTTCCCGGCATAGAAATCCATCATCACGTCTTCCAGCGCCTGCTCCCGCATCTGCCCGTGGGCCACGGCGACGCTCGCCTCCGGCACCAATTGGTGAAGGCGGGAGGCCATGCGCTGGATGTCCGCCACCCGGTTATATAGGAAGAACACCTGTCCCTCTCTGGCCAGCTCCCTTAGGATGGCGTCCCGCACCAGCCCCTCCTGGTAGTCCACCACATAGGTGTTCACCGGCAGGCGTTCCTCCGGGGGCATCTCAAGCAGGCTCATGTCCCGCACCCCCACCATGGACATATGCAGCGTGCGGGGGATGGGGGTGGCACTTAAGGTGAGCACATCCACCGTGGCGCGGTAGTTTTTGATCAGCTCCTTGTGCTTGACGCCAAAGCGCTGCTCCTCGTCCACGATCAAAAGCCCTAAATTTTTAAAATGCACATCTTTGCTTAAAAGCCTGTGGGTGCCCAGCAGGATGTCCACCTTTCCCTCCCTTAAGGCCTGGAGGGTGCGCTTGTTTTCCGCGGGCGTGCGGAAACGGCTGACAAAATCCACCTTCACCGGAAAGCCCTGAAAGCGCCGGGAGAAGGTGCGCATGTGCTGCTGGGTCAGGATGGTGGTGGGGGCCAGCAGGGCCACCTGCTTGCCGTTGAGCACCGCCCGGAAGGCGGCCCGCATGGCCACCTCGGTTTTTCCATAGCCCACATCCCCGCACAAAAGGCGGTCCATGGTGACGGGCTTTGCCATATCGCTAAGCACCTCCGCCACCGCCTGGGCCTGATCCGGGGTCAGCTCATATTCAAACTGGTCGGCAAACTGGCTCTCAAAGGGCTCCAGCGCCTCAAAGGCAAAGCCCGGCTCCGCCTGGCGCTGGGCGTAGAGCTTTACCAGGTCAAAGGCCAGTTTCTGGACGCCTTCCCGGGTCTTTTTCTTTTGTTTCTCCCAGTCCCCGCCGCTTAGGCTGTTCAGCGGGGGCTCATCCCCGGGGCTGCCCAGGTATTTCTGCACCCGGTCAAACTGATCCGTGGGCACATAGAGCTTGTCGCTGCCGCGGTAGTGGATGAGCAGATAATCCCGCCACACCCCTTCTGACTGCAGGCGCACGGTGCCCTGATAAAGGCCGATGCCGTGATGTTCATGCACCACGTAATCCCCCGCCGCCAGGTCCGTAAAGGCGGCGATGCGCTCCCCGGCGCTGTGGCGCTTGCGGGCCTTTTGCTGGCTGGCGCCAAACAGTTCCCCTGGCGCCAGCAGCGCAAGCTTTGCGCCTTCAAAGAGGAAGCCTGCGGACAGGGGCGCCTGAATCAAGCAAAGGCTGCCGGGCGCGCAGTCCTCAGACAAAGACAGGCCGTGTTTGCCCAGCATTTCCCTAAGGCGCTCGCTTCGCGCCTGGCCTCCGGAAAACAGCGCGATCTGAAAGCCCGCCGCCTGCCAGGCCTTCAGGTCCGCCACCAAGGCCTGGGGCCGGCTGTGATAGGGGGGCATGGCCAGGCCGCGAAGGGGGATGCTTAGCTCAGGCGTTAAGCAGCCCAAGCCCCTGAGCAGCCCCATGAGGGTGATGACACAGCGCGCGTCAAGCTTTTGCAGCACTTCCTCCCGGCTGATGAGCAGGCCCGCCTGGGCGGCCCCGGCGTTGCCCTGGCCAAAGGCGGTTTTAAAAGCCTCCGTATAGCCCAGCAGGTTGTCATCCAGGCGCTGGGCGGCCCGGTCCGGGGTGTCCACCAGCACCAGGGCCCCGTGCAGCCAGTCCAGCAGGCTGTTTTGGGGATAGACCGCGTGGGCCCACATGGCCATGTTATGGATGGCGCCCTGGGACAGGATATCCTCCGCCTCAGGCGGGAAGAAGGGCTGGGTGGGCTGCCCCAGGGGCAGCAAGTCCCGCCCGGCTTTGGGATCTGCAGCCGTTTGCGCCTCGTCCAGGGCCTGCTGAAGGCGCCGGGCGCTGTCCGGGCGCATGGCCTCCGGCACCAGGTGCTCTGTGGCCTGAATGATGCGAAGCGCCCCAAGGGGCTCCTGGCTGCGCTGGGTAAGCACGTCAAAGGAACGGATGCTGTCCACCTGCACATCGAAAAACTCGATGCGGGCGGGGGCATCCAGGCTGGGGGGGAAGCAGTCCAGAATGTCTCCCCGCAGGGCGAACTGGCCCCGGCCCTCCACCAGATCCACCCGCTCATAGCCCATGGCAGCCAGCTTCAGGGCCAGCTGGTGGGGCTCCGCTTCATCCCCGGGGGAGAGGGAGATGACGGAGGCCAAAAACCATTCAGGGGGCGGCAGGTGATCCTGCAAGGCTTCGATGGAAGCGATGACCAGGCGGGCCTCCCCGCTCAATGCCGCGTCCAGGGCCCTGAGGCGCTGCCAGGCGCTGTCCCGGCTGGCGATGGCCCCTTTGAGAAAATAGCGCTCCTCCTGGGGCAGAAGGACAGCGCTTCTGCCGGCAAAGGGCAGGGCGTCCTCAAAGGCGCTGCGCGCCAGGCGCTCGCTGGGGAACAGGCAAAGCACCTGGCGGCCTGTGCCCTCCGCCAGGGCGGCGGCCACAAAGGCGCGCTGGCTGTCCTGCATATCATATAAAGCCAGCCGGCCCTCGTTAAGGGCGCGCTTTTTGATGGCGGGCCAGTCCGGATGGGTAAAAAGGGCCTTAAACAGGCTGCTGGTCATCGGGTTCAATCCTGGTGTCTCCGTTGTCTTTCCTGGGTCGGCTGTTGGTGTTGAAGCGGTTCATGGTGAGCTGTATGCCGTGCTCCAAAAAGCTGAGGGCGGCCTTCGCCGCCAGCTCGATGGCGGCCTGGATGGCGTCCGCCTGGGGGTCCTGATCCCAGCGGGAAAGCACCCAGTCCTTCAGGTCCCAATGAAGAGGCGGTGCGCCCACGCCGATGCGGCCCCGGGGAAAGTCCTGGCTGGCGGTCACCTCAATGATGCTGCGCCAGCCGTTGTGGGTGCCGGCCCCGCCCTTGCTGCGCAGGCGCAGGCCGCCCTGGGGCAGATCAATGTCATCGGAAAGGATGAAGATATCCTGGGGGCTCAGCTTATACCACTGCATCAAATCAAGCACGGCCAGGCCGCTTAGGTTCATATAGGTCTGAGGCTTAAACAAAATGACCCGCTGCCCCTTAAGCCGGGTTTCTGCCAGCAGGCCGCGAAACTGTCTGCGGCTGAAGGCCGCGCCCAGCTGGTCCGCCGCCACATCCACAGCTAAAAAGCCCACATTGTGGCGGGACAGCTCGTATTCCCTGCCGGGGTTGCCAAGGCCGACGACTGCCCTCATGCAATCTGCTCCAGCCAGGGAGCGGGCCGCACCTTAAGGGCGTCCCGTTCCTTATCCTCCGTAAAAAGCATCAGGGGGTGCTCCGGCAGCTGGCTTAAGGGGGCCTTGGCCTCCTGGGCCAGCACAAAGGCCAGGCCCGCCACGCTGACGCCAAACTCCGCCATCAGGGAGATCATGCCCCGGGCGGTGCCGCCGTGGCGCATAAAATCGTCCACAATCAAAGCGCGCTGCCCGTTTTGGGCGGCGCGGCGGGCCAGGGACATGGTTTCAATCCCCCCCTTGCCGTCAGGGAAGGTGATGTTCACAGCGCTGCCCTCATACACCTTGCTTGAGCGCCGGGCGATCACCAGGGGTACGTTTAAGGCCACTGCCGTCATGGTGGCCACCGGGATGCCCTTGGTTTCCATGGTCAGCACAAAATCAACGCCCTGGCCGTAATAGGGCCCCGCCATAATGAGGCCGATTTTGCGCACGATCTCCGGGTCCGCCAACAGATCGGACAGATAGAGATAGCCGCCGGGCAGCATGCGGTCCGGGGCGTTGAGCTTCTCGCATAAAGAGGCGACGAAGGCCTGCACCTCACTTCCCAAAACCCGCGGGCGGAAGCGCACGCCGCCCGCAGCGCCCGTGATGGTCTCCACCTCGCCCAGGTTCCAGTCCCGGGCGGCCTTTTGAATCATGGCCACGTCCTCGCTGACGGAGGATTTGGCCAGATCAAACATCTCGCAAAATCTGCCGTAGGGGAAAATTTGATTGGGAAGGCCGCATAACACCCGGGTCATCACGATGACGCGCTCCGCCCGCTTGACTTTGTCCATGTCCATCCTCACTTCCTAATGGGGGTAGCCCGCATTTTAACACATCAATCCGTATCTTACCATGAAATTGGGGGAAGATGTTCGCCCTGCCTTTTTTGTCTTTGAATGGCTGGGTCAGACCATCCATTTGGTTGAACGGCTATTATGTTTGTGCTAAGATGAATACAGATTCTGCGGAGGTGGATATGATGCACAAACGCCTGATGATAACCCTGCTTCTCCTGTGTCTGATGACGACTTTCCCCGCCCTGGCTGAGCAGCACAGCTTCGCGGCCTTCCATGCCAGCCTCACCCTGCCTGACGGCGTGTACGAGACAGTGCTCACCCCAGACAACCTGGCCAGCCATGAGGCCTTTATCCAGACCCAGGGCGGCACGGTTCAGGCCTGGGAAGCGGATTTCAAGGCCCGGGGCATCTGGCTTCAGGCCTACGATCAGGACAGCGACCGGGTGCTGGTGGTCTCCGCCCTTGAGGACGTGGACGGCCAGCGCTTCTTTGACATCAACGAGCACACCTCGGATGTGCGCGCGGATTACCGCAAGTCCCACGGCAGGGACGGGGCCTGGTCGGTGCTGGGCTACAACTATGATTCCATCTCCTGGAAAAACTTCAGCGCCGGGCGTTTTCTGCAGCTGCGCTATACCTACCGCCAGGGAGGGGAGCTGGTGTGCCGGGGCTTTCAGCGCCGCACCATCAGAAACGGCTACACCATCACGGTGGACCTGCAGGTCTATGGCCGCAACCTCTCCAGCGGGGACAACACGGCCTTAAACAAGGTGTTTGACACCTTCGCCTTCAGCCAGGTGCTGCCCATGCCGGAGTTGCCCATCACCCTGGCGGAGACGGATACCGCCCCAGTTGAAACCTATGAGCGCGCCTTCACCATGAAGGGGGAGACCAAACCAAACGCCAGGCTCAACGCGGTGGTCATGTCCTTTACGGACACCCAGGGCCAGGTGTTTAACGCCACCGCGGACAAAAACGGCAAATACTCCCTGCCCATTGATCTGCCCCGGGAGGGCAGCTACCTGATGACCCTGACGGTGGAGTCACCGGGCCTGGAATCCCTCACCAAAAGCTACAGCATCACCTATCAGGAGGGCCTCCTGCCCGCGGTCATCACCGCCCCGCCGCCGGATCTCTTCCCCCAGGACAGCTTTACCCTGATGGGGAAAACGGAGTCCGGCGTGGACGTGACGCTTAGCGTCAATGGCGTCACCAGCCAGAAGCGCACCGGGCGGGACGGGGAATTCAGCTTTAAGATCGACACCGCAAACGAGGGCGGCTACAGCATCAACTTAAGCCTCACCAAAAAAGGCTTTAACGAGCGGGTGTTCTCCTATAACGCCAGCCGCCTTATCAGCCAGGAGTCCCGGGACGAAGCCTTAAGGCAAACGGCCGTCAGCCCCGCCTATATCGAGATGGCCGCCAACCCCGAGGGCTATGACGGGCAGCTGCTCACCTATACGGGATACCTGGTCAGCAAGGAAGACGCCTCAGGGGAGTGGATTTTGCGCATCGCCCTTGACAAAACGGACAGCGGCTTTGCCCAGGAGATGATCGTCACCGCAGAGGGGGATCCGGGCCATGCGGTCGATTCCAGGGTGCGGGTTTATGGCTATTTGGTGGGCAGGAACATCGGGCAGACCGCAGCGGGGGAAGAAGAAATTCTGCCCAAGCTGCAACTGGCCCTTCTTGATCTGGCGCCCTGACATATCTGCCGGGGTAGGAATTTTATTCAATCACGGATGACAAAAAAACGGAGGACAGCGCGCCAATGAACACTTTTCTTTCGGAGTGGGATCAGAACCTTGTTAACCTCCCCTATGGGCCCCTGGGGATCATCGCCATGGCGGGGATGGAAACCATGGGGGAGCACGTTAACGAATGGCTGCTTAAATGGCACAGCCTGCAGGAGATGCAGGACAGGGAGTATTACACCACCCCCGGCGACCGGGAGGACTTTTTGGTGGAAGCTGTCTGTCCCCGTTTTGGCACCGGCGAGGGCAAGGGCATGCTGCGGGAAAGCGTGCGGGGCTATGACATCTATATCATCATTGACGTCTGCGCCTACAACGTCACCTACAACATGTACGATTTTGTAGTGCCCATGAGCCCGGATGACCATTACCAGGATTTGAAGCGCATCATCGCCGCCATCGGCGGCAAGGCCCGGCGGGTGAACGTGATCATGCCCATGCTCTATGAGAGCCGTCAGCACCGCCGCGCCAGCCGGGAGAGCCTGGACTGCGCCATCGCCCTTCAGGAGCTGCAGAGCATGGGTGTGGCCAACATCATCACCTTTGACGCCCATGATCCCCGGGTGGTCAATGCTGTGCCCCTGTGCGGCTTTGAAAACGTGCTGCCCACCTATCAGATGCTAAAAGCGCTGCTGGGCTCGGTCAAGGACCTGCACATCGACAAAAACAGCATGATGATCGTCAGCCCCGATGAGGGGGCGGTGCACCGCAACATCTATTATTCCTCCGTTTTGTCCCTGGATATGGGTATGTTCTATAAGCGACGGGACTACACCCAGGTGGTGGCCGGGCGCAACCCCATCATCGCCCACGAGTACATGGGCGCGGATGTGGCGGGCAAGGACGTGATTGTGGTGGACGACATCCTCTCCTCCGGGGAGTCCATCATCGAGCTGGCCAAGGAGCTTAAAAAGCGCAACGCCAAGCGCATCTTCGCCATTGTGACCTTTGCCTTCTTCACCAACGGCATCCAGCAGTTTGAGGAAGCCTATCAGCAGGGCATCATCGACAAGGTGATCACCACCAACCTCTCCTACACCCGGCCTGAGCTTCGTGACACCAAGTGGTTTGTGCTGGCGGATTTAAGCAAGTACGTCGCCTACATGCTGGCCACCCTCAACCACGACAACAGCCTCAGCGCGCTGCTCAACCCCTATAACCGCATCCAGAAGCTGCTGACGCGCTACCGGGACGAACAGGCGGCCAGCGGCATCAGGCTGGTTTAACAGGCGGTAAGAGAAAGGCAGACTTTGGAGCAGGAAGAAAGACAGACGGGCATCACGCCGGAAAAGCCCCCCAGGGAAACCCTCGTCAAGCGCTCCCGGGATTTTATCCAGGGCGCTGTGGGCAGCCTGTCCGGCAAG
>DAISYX010000076.1:0-8819 GCA_036825095.1 Clostridia bacterium
CAAGGCGTTTGTCCTGTTTCATTCTTCAGCCTCCTTTGCGGCTTCGTCCTCCTGAGGCGCTTCGCCCGGTTCGTCTTCGGGGGACGCTTCATCCCGGGGCCGTTTCTCCTCCTCTGGGCGCCGCCTGAAAAGGGCCTTCAGGCGAGAGGTTTTCTCCTGGGGAACTTCCGCTTCGTCCGGCACGATGGCAAGCTGGCGCAAAAGCTCCGCGTCCGTATTGATGTCAAGCTCTTCCTCCCGCAGCTTTGCCTTAAAGCGCCTGCGCCTGTACATCCCTAAAAAGGCCCGCGCCGGAAACATGAGCACGCATGCCACTCCGGTGTACAAAACGCTCGCCAGGGCACGGTTGATATGCCCGATTCCCACAGCCACTCCCCCCAAGGCCACGTAAATCAACATGATGGTCTCGTACATGGCGCTTAGCATCAGGGCGTTGAGCAGGATGCGCAGGTGGGGCTCCATATCCTGGGAGGAATTGCGGCGCAGGGAGAGCCGGAATTTCCGGCGTGTGAAGGGGCTCTTGATCTCTGCCGCCACCTCGCTTTGACGCTGGGCCTCCCGGATGCGGCGCATCTCCCGCTTGATATCGGACATGTCCGCGAACACCTGGGCGGCCAAAAGAGCCAGCACCGGATAAATGATAACATAAAACAGTGGGATGGACACAGCCATAGCCTCTAAGATGATGCCAATCACAGCCCCCGCGATAAAGGCATACTGCTTGCCAAAGGACACCGTGATAATGGCAATCGCCACCATCAGCAGGTTGGGCATGACGCCAAAAACCTTCAGATGGGGCGTCACCGAGGATTGCAGCAGATAAAACAGCAGCAGCAGCGCCAACACTTTCAGCAGCTTGACCCCGGCCGCGATGACGCCGTTTGCGCGAACACGCCTGGTCAGGCTCACGGGTCTTCCTCCACCGTCATATCCTGGGGGGAGAAGGTGGGCGTGGGTTCCGGGGTGGGGGTGGCCTCCGGGAACAAATCCGGGGTGGCCGTCGCCTCGGTCATATCCGGGGCATTGTAAATGAAGTCATCCGGCACCTCCTGGGTTGGCAAGGGCGATTCATCAGGCCCTGGCGTCTGGCTGGGCGCAGGCGTTGGGCTGGGCGTCGGGGTCTCCTCCGCTCCGGGGGATTCGCTCACCCCCGGACTTTCAGCCGGCGCCGGCTGCCCGATGAAGGTGGGCACCGGCTGAAGGCTGGGCAGTGGCATAAAGCTGGTCTCCGCCCGGGGCCTTATGTCCTGCTGGGCGTAGTTGGGACGGTGGCGGTAGACGATCACATATTCAATGTGGTCAAAGTCCGCGATGGGCTCGATGACGATAAACTGCTTGTTGTCCTCAAGCCCCCTTGTGCTCTCCCGCACCGTGCCGATGGGAATGCCTTTTGGAAGCTGCAGGCCAATGCCGCTGGTGACCACCAGGTCTCCCGGCCGGGGCAGGGTGGTGTAGGTGAGATAGTACATGCGGCATGTGTTCTTTCCGTCGATGGAAAGGGTGCCGGACACCGTGCCCTGATCCCGGTTGGACTCAATCAGGCCCGCCACCTCACAGCTGCGGTCGATGATGCCCTTTACCAGGCTGCGGTCCTCCGTCACATCATAGGTGATGCCCACCAGGGCCCCCCGGATGCACACGGCCATGTTCTCCTCAACGCCGTCCCGACTGCCCACGTTGATGGTCAGGGTGTAGGTGTAGTTGCTGGTGTCCCGGCCAATGACGCTGGCCTTGATGCCGTCCAGGTTGGCGTTGCGGGTGAGCTCATCGTTTAAGTCCCCCATGGCCAGCAGCTGGCGCTGAAGTTCGCTGGCCTGCATCGCCTGGTCCTTCAAATCGTCCACCTGCTCCAAAAGGGCCTGGTATTCCGCCTCCAGGTTGCTGCGGCGCTTTAAGGTGCGCAGATAGTCCACCACCGCGTCGGTACCCGTGGAGAACACCCTTTGCACCGGGGTGATCACCCGGGCCACAAAGCGGCGGGGCGCCTCCAAAAGCGGCGTGTCAAAAAACTGGGAGGCGATGGTGGTGACGATAATCGCCAACAGCAAAAGCACCACGCCATAGCCCAAAAGCTTGGCGATGCCCCGCTGGCGCTCCGTGCCTGAATCGGGGCGCCTTGTCTGCTTTTTTTCCTGCTTCTTCCTGGCCATCTGGCTTCCCCGTCAGTCCGTCTCGTCCCGCATGAAAGTGGAACGGGTCAGGCGGGGCAGGAGGTCCGCGTTGTTGGCCATGTCCCCCACGCCTGCAGCGGCAGACAGCATCGGGTCCTTGGCCAGCGTCACAGGCAGGTTCAGCTCGCTTGCCAAAAAGCGGTCCAGGCCATAAAGCTGGGCGCCGCCGCCCACCAGATAGATGCCCTTGCGCAAAATATCGCCGCAAAGTTCAGGCGGCGTTTTGTCCAGCACCTCCCGGATGGTATCCAGGATTTTCAGACAGGGTCCGTGCAGGGCCTCATAGATGCGCAGCGAGGAGATCTCCACCGTCTGGGGGAGGCCGGTGATCATATCCCGCCCCCTCACCACCACTTTTCGCTCCTCCTTCACAGGCAGCGCGCTGCCCCAGTCAATCTTGATATCCTCCGCCATCCGGTCACCAATCAACATATTATGGTCATGCTTGATAAAATCCACAATCACACTGTCCATCATAATCCCTGCCATGGGGATGGAGCGGGATACCACGATCCCGCCCAGAGAAATCACCGCCACCTCCGTGGTACCCCCGCCGATATCCACCACCATGCTGCCCTCCGCCGCAAACACCGGCAGCCCTGAGCCAAAGGCGGAGGCGAAGGGCTTGTCAATCAGGTGGATGGCGTTGCGCCGGGCTCCGGCGCTGGAAGCCGCCTCCCGGATCACCCGCTTTTCCACCGGGGAAACCCGGCTGGGCACCGTGATATAGACCCTGGGCTTCACCAAATGGGAGACGCCGATGGCCTTGCGGATAAAATAGCGCAGAATCGCTTCAGTCAGTTCAAAGTCCTTCACCATACCGTCCTGAAGCGGCCTCACCGCCACATCGCCTCCGGTGGTGCGGCCCACCAGCTGCAGCGCATCCTGGCCGATGGCCTTGATGGTGCGCCGCTGGTTTCCAGCCACCACCAACAGGGTGGGTTCGTTTAACTGGATCCCCTTCTTGCGCACATGCACCAAGGTGTTGGAGGTCCCCATATCTATGCCTAAATCAGGCGCGACAATTGCCATCTTCTAACACAAACCCCATCACATCTCTTATAGTGAATAACCGCTTGACCTGAGCAAATCCCGTGTCAGCGCGGTGGGCAGCCCCACCACATTGCTGTATGATCCCTGGATTTCCGGGATATACATGCCGGCCATTCCCTGAATGGCGTAGGCCCCAGCCTTTCCCAGGGGCTCACCGGAGGCGCAGTAACGCCGGATATCCTCCTGCGTGAGCGCCGCAAAGCGCACCCGGGTCTCCTCAACGCCCACCAGCTCCCGGCCGCGGGCAATCAGACAGACACCGGTATACACCTCATGCCATTTGCCGGAAAGCATCCGGAGCATCTCCGCCGCTTCTTCCAGGTCCCCAGGCTTTCCCAAGGGCCTGCCGGCCACCGACACCAGGGTGTCAGCGCCCAGGATATCATCCTCTGGAAACCGCTGTGCCACGTTTTGCGCCTTTAACCGCGCCAATTGCTTTACAACCACCTCAGGCGCCCCGTCCAGGCGTTCGTCCACCCGGGCTTCGACCACCTCAAACATGAGGCCCATGCCTGCAAGCAGCTCCCGCCTGCGGGGCGAGGCTGATGCCAAAATCAGTCTGCCAGCCACTGCGCCCTCCTTCGCGGTTGTAACGAACAGTATAACATGTTTCTGACAAAAAGAAAGAATCCCGGCAAAAGTATTAACAATAGCGCAACAAAGTTGAAATAGATTTTCATCGCTTGCCGGCTCACAGCCCAAAGAGCCGGCGGGCGTTCTCCCGGGTGATGCGGGCCATCTCCTCCGGCAGCATCTCAAACAGCGCCGCCAGTTGCGCACAGACATGGCGCACCAAAGCGGGGTTGTTCCGCTTGCCCCTGTGGGGTACCGGGGCCAGATAGGGGCAGTCCGTCTCAATCAACAGGCGGTCAAGGGGCACAGCCAGAGCCGCTCTTCGCACATTTTCCGCGTTTTTAAAGGTGATGGTGCCGGAAAAAGAGATGTAAAAGCCCATCTGAAGGTATTGACGGGCGCTCTCAGCGCTGCCCGAATAGGAGTGGAGCACCCCCGCGGGCAAGCGCCCCGCCAGGTCGCCCAGCAGGGAGAGCATCTCCCCTTGCGCCTCCCGCACATGCAGCACCACGGGTTTCTTTTTCTCCCGGGCCAGGGCCAGCTGGTTTAGCAATATCTCCCGCTGCACCGGGCGCGGAGAAAAATCATAGTGAAAATCAAGCCCGATCTCTCCCAGGGCCACTACCTTGGGATGCTGGAGCAATTGCCCCAGGGTTTCCATAACTTCCGGCCCTGCCTTGGCCGCCTCGTGGGGGTGGATGCCCGCCGCCGCGTAGACAAAGGGATACCGCTCCGCCAGCGCGATGGCCGCCCTGGAAGTGGCCAGATCGCTGCCGCAGGTAAGGCAAGCGTCAATCCCCTCTGCGGGCAGGCCCCCGATCAGCGCCTCCCGGTCCTCGTCAAACCGGGGATCGTCCAGGTGGCAGTGAGTGTCAAAAAGCAGCCGCTCCCCAGTCAACTGATCCGGGCCCCGTCCTGAATGTCCCCGTCCACGGTGAGCACCTTGAGCACGCCATCGTCCTCTGTGGCGGCGCACAGCACCATGCCCTGGGACATATGCCCCCGGATTTTGCGCGGGGCCAGGTTCTTAAGCAGCACCAGTTTTTTGCCCACCAGGGCTTCCGGCGTGTAATGCTGGGCGATGCCGGAAAGCACCGTGCGCTCCTCTTCCCCCACCTTAAGGGTAAGCTTGAGCAGCTTGTCGCTTTTTTCCACCTTTTCACAGGCCAGAACCAAAGCAACCCGCAGATCAAGCCTGGCAAAGTCATCAATGGCAATAGGCGGCGCCTCTTCTACAAGCTCAGCCTCCGGGGCCGGGGCAGCATTGCCCTGAAGCTCCGCCAAGTTTTCCGCCTCCAACAGGGGCAGGTCCACAGCAATATCAATGCGCGGGAACAGGGCCTGCTCTTTTTTAACCCGAAGCCCTGGCGTGAGTCCGCCAAAGGCGCTCAGGGAATCCCAGGTCTGGGCCGTCTGATCCCCAAGCCCCAGCTGAGCGAAAATGCGCGCCGGAGTAGCGGGCATCACAGGGGTAATCAGCACCGCCACAAAGCGAAGCGCCTCCGCCAGCACATAGAGAACCGTGCCCAGGCGGGGCTTATCCTCCGGGCTGCGCCCCAATACCCAGGGCTGGGTTTCGTCAATGTAGCGGTTGCTCTCCCCGATCACCCGCCAGATCTCAGCCAGGGCCTGGGAGAACTGCAGGGCGTTCATCTGCTTTTCCACCGCCTGGGGCAGCGCCTCCAACTGGGCGATCAGCGCCTGATCCACCGCCTGATAATCGCCAGGAGCGGGCAGGACGCCCTCGAAATACTTCTCAATCATCGCCACGGTGCGGCTGAGCAAATTGCCCAGGTCGTTGGCCAAATCCGAGTTGATCCGCTTCATGAGCGCCTCGTTGCTGTAGTTGCCGTCAGAACCAAAGGGCATCTCCCGCATGAGATAGTAGCGCAGGGCGTCCGCCCCATAGCGCTTGACCACAGGCCCGGGATAGACCACATTGCCCTTGGACTTGGACATCTTGTCCTGGTCAAACAGCAGCCAGCCGTGGCCAAACACCTGCTTGGGCAGAGGCAGCCCCAGGGCCTTTAACATAATGGGCCAATAGATGGTATGGAAGCGCACGATCTCCTTGCCCACCAGGTGTACATCCGCAGGCCAGTAGGTCTGCATCAGGCGGTCGTCCCCGGACAGATAGCCCAGGGCAGTGATGTAGTTGGACAGCGCGTCTATCCACACATACACCACATGTCCTGGGTCAAAGTCCACCGGCACGCCCCAGGTGAAGGAGGTGCGGCTGACGCACAGATCCTGAAGGCCGGGCAGGAGAAAGTTGTTGAGCATTTCATTGGCACGGCTGGCCGGCTGGATAAACTCAGGATGGGTTTTGATATAGTCGATCAGCCAGTCCTGATACTTGCTCATGCGGAAAAAATAGCTGCGCTCCCGCACCTTCTCCGTGGGCCGGCCGCAATCAGGGCACAGCTTCCCTTCCTTCAGCTGGGTCATTGTCCAGAAGGCCTCGCACTGGGCGCAGTAGTCGCCCTCGTACTCGCTTTCATAGATGTCGCCCTGATCGTGGAAGCGTTTGAAAATCTTCTGCACCGCGCTGATATGCCTAGGGTCGGTGGTGCGGATGAAGTCGTCATACTCCACCTCCATCAGGCTCCACAGCTTCTTGGTGTCCGCCACAATGCCGTCCACAAAGGCCTGGGGGCTGGTGCCCGCTTCCCTGGCCTGGCGTTCGATTTTCTGGCCATGCTCATCCGTGCCCGTGAGGAAGTAGGTCTGATACCCGGTCATCCTCTTAAAGCGCGCCATGGCATCCGCCGCCACGGTGGTATAGGTGTGCCCGATATGCATCTGCCCGCTGGGATAATAAATGGGCGTGGTGATGTAAAATGTCTTCTTGTCCGGCATGTGACCTCCCCCTTCCAAACAAGAGCCATTATACCGTTTAGCTTGCAGGCGGGTCAAGGCTGACAGGGGTTTGACATCAAAGGCCTGGCATGATATCTTTCGCCCATTCAATCACAGGAAAGGCGGGCCTGGCCATGAACCGTGACGCTGCCCTGAATCTTCTTAAGGAATACAATAAGGAAGCCTTCCATCTCCAGCACGCGCTGACGGTGGAGGCGGTGATGCGCTGGTTTTCAGAGGCGCTGGGCTATCCGGAGGAAGCCGATTTCTGGGCCATGGCAGGACTTTTGCATGACATAGACTTTGAGCGCTATCCCCAGGAACACTGCGCCAAATCCGCGGAAATCCTAAGGGAAGCGGGCTTTGACAGCCGCTTTATCCACGCCGTGTGCTCCCACGGTTATGGCATCATGCCCACCAGCCCACAGCCTTTGCACCAGATGGAACAGGTGCTGTTTGCTGCCGATGAGCTGACCGGGCTGATCGGCGCCGCCGCGCTGATGCGTCCCTCCAGGTCCGTTCAGGACATGGAGCTTAAATCCTTGAAAAAGAAATTCAAGGACAAATCCTTTGCCGCAGGCTGCTCACGGGAGACAATCCGCCAGGGAGCGGAGATGCTGGGCTGGGAGCTGGATGCCTTGATGGAGCAGACTTTGGCCGCCATGCGGGCCACGGAAGAGAGCGTCCAGGCCGGGGTGGCGGCGCTTTAAAGCACCCTGATTAAAACCATATAGCAGGCGGTGGCGCAAAATACGCTCAGCAGCGTGTTGCGCTTCCACTTGTGCAAAAGAGCAGCCGTCAGAACCCCGGCAAACTCAGGCAGGCCATAAGGGCTTGCCGTCAGGTTGATAGCCTTCAGGCTGTACACCACCAAAAGGCCAATGATGGCGCTGGGCAGCACCCGGCTGAGGTACATCAGGCCAGGCGGGATGCTGCGCCCCCGCCTGCCAAAGAGCATCACGGGCAGCAGCCTTAAAGCCGTGGTGACCCCCGCCACCACCAAAACAATGGAAAGGTGATACATCTTTCTCTTTAGCCCCCTGCCTCAAGACGCCCTCTAAGCAGCATCAGCACCCCGCAGATTAAAAGCATCGCAGGCACCGTGAAACCATCAGGCCCAAATATCAACAGGCAGACAAGGGCCGTCCCAAGGCCCGCCAGGGCCGGCAGCCGGGCCGCTTTTTTCTGCCAATGCTCCACAAAGATCACCACAAACAGCGCAGGCATGGCAAAATCAATGCCCCTCAGGTCAAAAGGCAGCATTTGCCCCAGAAAGCTGCCCAAAAGACTGCCGATTATCCAATACAGTTGATTAAGAACCGAAACAAAAAAATAAAACCACCGGCTGTCCACCCCTTCAGGCGCCTCATCCGCAGCCAAAAGCGCATAGGTCTCATCGGTCAGCGCAAAGGCCAGATAGGGCTTCATGAGGCCCGTGTTTCTGTATTTTTCCGACATGGAGATACCATAGAACAGATGCCGGGCATTGACCATCAGGGTCATCAGCGCGCTTTCCCAGGGGGTGGCTCCGGAGATAACAAGGTCAATCGTCACATACTGCATGGCCCCGGCGTAAATGCCCGCGCTCATCATCAAAGCCCAGGCGGCGCCCAGCCCCGCCTTGCGCAGCAGCACGCCAAAGCCAATGGCCAAAAACAAATATCCCGCCATCACCGGCAGGGTTCTTGGAAAGGCCGCCTTCAAAGCCTTTAGCCGCACGCCATCCCCTCCATCCAAACAGAAATTAGCCTTCTTTATACCACAAAAAAAGGACTTGTTTTGTTTTTTTCAGGTCCCGGATGGGCCTTAGGCCTGCTGCGCGCTGATTAAACCGTTGATACCGCTGAAGGTGAGGGTGCTTAAGGCGCTTGATATCTCTCCCAGGGGCTCCCGCCGCCCGCTGTTAAACCAATGCTGGAAAACCCCGATCACGCCGGAAACCACATAGTTCACCACCAGATCCGCCTCAAACCCATTGATCAGGCCCTGGCTGGTCATCGAATCCCGATAATCCGCCTGGAGCTGATCTATCAGCTTGGTATACAGCCGGGGGCGGCTGCTGGCCTGGACGATGTTCCCGTAGAAGGAGATGTCCTCCTCAATGGCCTCCGTCAGCTTTTCAAAGAGTTTTTTAGGGTTTTTCATCATCTGGGTGAAGATGAT
>DAISYX010000077.1:0-8794 GCA_036825095.1 Clostridia bacterium
CGCCAGGGAGGCCGCCTCGCTGGCGATGCCCTCCATCATGCAGCCGTCCCCCGCAAACACATAGGTATGGTGGTCCACCACCTGGTACTCCGGCTTGTTGAACTTGGCCGCCAGCATGCTCTCCGCAATCGCAAAGCCCACCGCGTTGGCAAAGCCCTGGCCCAGGGGGCCCGTGGTGGTGTCCACGCCCTGGGTCAGCCCGTGCTCCGGATGCCCCGGCGTGATGGAGCCCCACTGGCGAAACTGCTTGATCTGCTCCATGGGCATCTCATAACCGCCAAGATGCAAAAGGGAATAAAGCAGCGCGCTGGCATGCCCGTTGGACAGGATAAACCGGTCCCTGTCCGCCCAGTCCGCCTTGCCGGGGTCATGCTTCATGGTTTTAAGCCACAGGGCATAGGCCATGGGCGCCATGCCCATGGGCGCGCCGGGGTGGCCGCTGTTGGCCTTCTGCACCATTTCGGCGGAAAGGACGCGCAGGGTGTTGATGGTTTTTTCCTGAATGCTCATCTTTATGCTTCTCCTTAAAAAATATCACGATGTAAGAGGCCCTTGCGCAAAAGATTCAGCCCTTTGCGCCGCGCCTACAATACTATCATAAACAGCCGAAAGCGCCTAATACCATGGTTTTTTTGTTTCTTCTCCTTAGCCGCAGGCGCAGCCGGTTTCAACCGTAATCCGATGCTCCTGGCCGTCGTCCTTCAGCTTGACGCGTATCTCCTCCCGGGCTACGGCGCTGTCGGTCAGCACCTTCACCTGAATAATATACAGCGCGGAACCGTGGCGGTAGTGAATGTCAAAATCCCCAAACCGGGCGGGCACGCAGGGGAAGAGGATCAGGCTGTCCCCCTCCCGGCGCAGGCCCAGGAAGTATTTGAGCATCCCCTGATACATCCAGCCGCTGGAGCCGGTGTACCAGCTCCAGCCCCCCCGCCCCGTCCAGGGGGCCTTGTAGGAGATATCCGCGCTCATCACATAGGGCTCGTTCTCATAGACCAGCGCCGCCTCCTGGGTCAGGGCGTGGTTGATGGGGTTGAGCATGGAAAACAGCTGCCTGGCCCGTTCGCTCTCCCCCAAAAGGGCGGCCGAGGCGGCCAGCCAGATGGCCGCATGGGTGTATTGCCCGCCGTTTTCCCGCACACCAGGGTAATATTCCTTGATGTAGCCAGGGTTTTTCTCCGTTTTGTCAAAGGGAGGGGTTAACAGCAAAGACACGCCCTCCTTTTCCAATACCAGGTGCTCCCAGGCGGAGGCAAAGGCCTGCTTTGACTTTTCCGGGTCCCCCGCCCCTGAGAGGATGCTCCAGGACTGGCTGATAGAGTCTATCCGGCATTCCTCATTCTCGTGGGAACCCATCTTGCTGCCGTCATCATAAAAGGCCCGCAGGTACCACTGGCCGTCCCAGGCGTTTTTGTCAATGCTCTCCCTTAAGGCCGCCTTCAGGGTGACCAGGCTTTCCGCATAAGCCCCCTCCCCCATGTGCTGGGCCAGAGGGATAAAGCGGTCCAGCACCGCATAGAAAAACCAGCCCAGCCAGACGCTCTCCCCCCGGCCTTCAATGCCCACGTTGTCCATGCCGTCGTTCCAGTCGCCCCCGCCCATAAGCGGCAGGCCATGCTCCCCCATATGGGTGCGCGCGATGGCCCGCTTGCAGTGCTCATAAAGGCTGTCCTGCTCCTGGCTTACCTCCGGGGTGAACATCATGTCCTTTTGCCCCTCCGCCAGACCAGGGCCCGTGATGTAGGGCGTCTTTTCGTTTAGCACCCCCAAGTCTCCGGTGGACTGGATGTATTCCGCCGTCACATAGGGCAGCCACAGCAGGTCGTCGCTGATGCGGGTTCTGACCCCAACGCCGCTGGGCGGATGCCACCAGTGCTGCACATCCCCTTCCGGAAACTGGCGGGAGGCGGCCACCAGCAATTGCTCCCTCAGCATGTCCGGGCGGGTGTGCACCAGGGCCATGGCGTCCTGCAGCTGATCCCGATAGCCATAGGCGCCGCCGTTTTGATAAAACGCGGTCCGGGCAAACATCCGGCAGACGATCGTCTGATAAAGCAGCCAGCCGTTAAACATGATATCCGCCGCCCGGTCCTTAGAGCGCAGCTGAACTGTTCCCAGCTGGCGCTCCCAAAACTGCGCCACGGCCTCATAGGCCCACTCCACAGCCCCCGGGCTTTGATATTTGGCGCACAGGGCGGGGATGTCGTCATCCCGGCCATAGCCCAGGCCAAAGACCAGCTTGCGCTTCTCCCCCATCTCCAGATTTACGGACACCTGAATCGCCCCGCAGGAATCAAGCCCCACGCCGGTGGTGTTGGAAAGGCCCTCTTCAATTTTCAAAGGCGATTGCACGCTGCCGCCGCGCCCGAAAATCTCCTGCCGGTCCCCGGTGTAGCCCACCACGCGCTGTGAGGAAAAGATAAAGCCGCTGTACTGGCGGTATTCCTGGTGATAGACGTTTTCCGCCGCCAGATACTCCCGGGCGTTGTTAAAGGAGGTGAGGATATAGGGGTTGGTGCGGTTTCGGTCCTCGCCCAGCACCCACTCCACATAGTAGGTCAGCGTCAGGCTCAACTCCCGCCCCGCGCAGTTCTCCAGCTCCAGCTCCCAGATCTTCACCGGGTCATCCACCGGCACAAACACCTTCAGGTTCTGGTTTATCCCGCCTTCTTCATGGGAAAACAGGCTGTAGCCAAAGCCATGACGCACCCGGTAGTGGCCGTCCCGGCGTCCCAGGGAGGCGGTGGACATCACCCGCCCGGTCATGTTGTCCCGGATATAGATGGCCTCGGCCGCCGGGTCGCTCACCGGGTCGTTTGACCAGGGGGTGATCTTGTTCTCCCGGCTGTTATAGGCCCAGGTCAGCCCCGCCCCGGTTTCAGACACGGTGCAGCCAAAGTCCCGGTTGGCAATGACATTGATCCAGGGCGCGGGCGGGCGCTTGTCCCCTTCCAGGCGGATTTCATACTCCCGCCCATCCCGGGCAAACCCTCCAAAGCCGTTGAAAAATTCAAGGTCTGTCTTGCTGTCTGGCAATCCAAATCCCTCCTTTGCCCTTAGCGGGCGGCGTTGCTCTTTCTGAAGTAAATGCCTGTCTCGCCGGTAAAGACGACGCTGGCCACGGTGTATAAAAGGTCCATGTCAGAGGGGCTTAACTCATAGGAGTGAATAAAGTGGATGCCGGATTTCTCCCGGGCGCTGTCATAAATCCTCAAAGCGCTGGTCATCCCGGAGAGCATGTCGCTAAGCTCACTCACATAGCCGTATTTCCCCTCCGCTAAAATCACCAGATCGGCGCGCACCTGGTTAATGCCCATGTACTCATAGATCTTCAGCACATCCCGCACCAGCCCCGCCTCATCGGTGGACTTCACCTGCAAAAGCATGATGGGGTTATCCCCGGAGATGCCAAAGCGCCACAGCGCGCTTTGCCCGCTCCAGTTGCGCCGGATGTTCTCCGCCGGGCCCCTATAATGCCTGAAGGGGTAATAGATCTGGCGGATGATGTTCTGAAAGGCCTTGTACTGGCTGCCCCGCATGTCCAGATACTTAAGCTCTATCCGGCTCTGCTGGCGGAAGCGCTCCATGGCGTCCTCCACCCGGTGGGGAATGGAAAACACGTCGCAGGCCCCCAGCGCTGCCTCCCGGCTTTCAAACAGGCCGCTTAGGAAGGTGACCGTGGCCTCCTCCCCGGGGTTTAGGGTGAGCTGGGCCTGAAGGCTCATGACAGGGTCGCTGGAAAAGGCGGTGCTATTGGACAAAGGCGCCCCTTCGCTGATGGCCCGAGGGTTTCTCAGGCTGTTGTTCCGGCCCACAAAATGAAGGCGGCTGGTTTCATAGGCCAGGGTTTCCTCAATCCGGGCGTCCGCGCACAGCATGTGCAGCCCGAAGGGCCCCTGGGCGCTGCCCCGGCGGCGCCAGGAGACAAGCGCCCGGCGCTCCGGCAGATACTCCGATTCCAAAAACAGCTTGTTAAAAGCCGGGTGGCTGGACTCAGCGCTGTAGGAGTCCAGCGCCGTCTCCATCAGGCTGGTGATCTCCAGCTTCCGGGGCCTTGTGGACAGGTTTTTCAGCTTCACCCGCCTGATTTCAAGGCTGTCGCCGGGCGCCAGGCTCACCACCGTGGAGGTGGCGATGCCCTTGTCCTGCCGCAGAAACTCCGACTGATGGGGCGAGAAAATCACCTGGTACTTGTCCGGCTTTATCCGGGTGGGATGGAAGGAGGTGCTCCAGTAGGCGTTTAGTTCGCTGTCACGGATGTAGATGAAATGCCCCGTGTCCGCATAGGCGTCCGGACGCCAGCGGTAGAGCATCTGTCCCTTCCAAAGCCCGAATCCATCGCCGTCTGAGGTGATCAGCATTGAATAGCTGCCGTTTGACATGTGATTGGCAGAGGGCACAGGCAGGTTGGTGGACTTGATATAGCGGATGTTGCTGCCCTCCTCCTCCGGGATATCCCGCTTTTTAAACTGGATGGTATAGCCCCGGCGGGAGGGGGAGGCGAAGAGGGACTGGTGTTTTTCCTCAAGAAGCGCCTGGGCCGCCCGGATCATCGGCGTCTCATGGAAGCGGCGGCGCAGAATGCCCTGGTTTAGATAGTTGTCAATGGCCCCCAGGCTCATCCCCTGATGATGGGCCATGAAGGACTTTACGATGCAATATTCCTTCAGCGTAACCGGGTCCGGCACGGTGAAGTCCAGCGCCTCATAAAAGCCGTACTCCCCAAAGGCGCCATGCTCCTTTAAGGCCTTTAAGTTGTCTATCCCCTTGTCCCCGGTGTATTCCAGCGCCAGCATGGTGGAATAAGGCGAGATGATCTGCATGTCCTTATACACCGGCTGCAGGCGCAATTTGGGCACGCCAAAGGCTTTGTACTGATAGTTCTGGTTGATGTCAAAGCGGTAATACTGGGATTCGGACATTCCCCAGGGGATGTTAAAGCCCTTGGCGTAGCGCATCTGCTGGATGACTGCGGCGTGGGAGGAATCCTCAAACACGCTGCCGGGGAATTCCCGGATGATCAGGTGGTTCATCAGATACTCAAACATGGTGCCGCTCCAGGACACATGGGCGGGCCGGCCCTTGATGATGGTCAGCGGCCGCCCCAGGCGCTGCCAGTGGCGCACGGACACATCCCCCTTGGCGATGGCCAGCAGGCTGGTCAGCATGGATTCTGAGGCGATCAGGTCATAGCAGCTGTGGTCATAGGCCTGGGAGCTGGCATTGTAGCCGATGTAAAACAGCTTGCGCCTCATGTTATACAGGCTGCGGAAGTCGGTTTGCTCCACTATATGCTCAATGGTGTTGACCAGGGCGCGGTTGCGGACAAGCAGGGCCCTGGCCTCCGGCTGCCCTTCCTGGGCCAGGTCAGAAAGGCTTACGCCCTCCACCGTGGCCCGCTCTGTCAGCGCCAGGCGCTGAACCTGCTCACGCAGATCCTCCGTCAGCCGGGTAAAGCTCTTAAGCGCGGGGCTTCCAGCCAGCTCCGCCCGCTGGATCAGGGCCTCCTCATGGGTTTTAAGGTCTTCTATGAGCTCGCCATAGCTGGCATGCCCCTCCTTAAGCTCTGCCGCCTGATCAAGGCCCAAAAGCAATGCCCTTAGCTCCGCCACCAGGGCGCCTGACACCAGAGGGGCGGTGCGCATCTCAAGCAGGCCGTTTTTAAGCGTGATCAGATACCCCAGGAAATTCCCGCTGTCCACGGTGGAGATATAATGGGGGTTCAGAATTTCCAGGCTGCGGGTGTCATACCAGTTGTACAGGTGCCCCTGCCAGGTGGGCAGCTTCACCACGGTCTGCATCACCGCTTCCACATAGTCAAAGGCCCCAATCTGGGTTTCAAGGCCCAGATCCCAGGCGGAGAGGGCGGAGAGGAACTGAAGCCCTATATTGGTGGGGGAGGTTTTATGGGTCAATTGCTCCCGGCGGCCTGACTGGAAGTTGTCCGGGCATAGCATGTTGTTCTCCGCCGTGGTGAAATCCAGGAAGAAGCGCCAGGTGCGCCTGGCAGTCTCCATTAAAACGCGGCGCGCCTCCGGGCTTACTTCCCACTCTCCTTTTCTCTGCCGGCTGATGTAATAGGCGATATAGAAAGACAGGCCCCAGACAGCCGCCGTCAGGGCATAGACCAGCCGGCCCGGAAGGGACAGCGGCACCGCCCTTAAGCCCAGGATCAGGGCCAGGGCCGCCAGCAGCGTGGGCCACATGCGGGCAAAATAGCGCTGGGGGCTGTTGGCCGCCGTGCGCTCCGCCTGATCCGCGGTATCCCAGAGCAGGAAGTTCCGCTTGCTGACCAGATAACGGTACAGCGTGCCCAGGATGGCGTCCAGGGCGTAATACGCCTCAAAGGGCACAAACACCAGGTCAAAGACCGTCTGGGACAACAGCAGGCCCAGCTCCTGGATCAGCTTTCGGTAGAGCAGCACATAGCGCCGCCCCTGCATCCAGTGAAGGGCCAGGTCCAGGGCCAGCGTGATCACATCAAGGGCGGGCGGAAGAGCCAGCGCCGCCAGCCACAGCCACCAAACAGAGGGGAAGAACAAAAGGTTTAGAAAAATCACCAGCAGTTTGCTGATCGGCACCAGGCTGGCCCTGAGATCATCCAGAATTTTCCATTTGGTCAGCGGCCCCAGATCCCGCTTGAACAGCCAGGGCATCAGCTGCCAGTCCCCCCGGATCCAGCGGTGCTGGCGCTTGGCGTAGGCCACGAAGCTGCCGGGGAAGTTCTCCACGATATGCGCCCTGCTGGTAAAGGCGGTGCGGGCATAGCCGCTTTCCAGAAGGTCGTGGCTTAACACCCGGTTCTCCGGGAGCACCCGGTCCAGCACCTGGTGGAACACCCGGGCGTTATAGATGCCCTTGCCCACAAAGGTGCCGCTGCTGAACACATCCTGATAGATATCAGAAATCGCCATAGAGTAGTTGGGCAGCCCGGTTTTCCCGGAATAGACCCGCTGAAACAGGCTGCTGCCCACCTCGTTGATATGGTTCATCACCTGGGGCTGGATGATGGCATAGCCCTCGACAACTTTTTTCTTAACCGGGTCCACCACCGCGCGGTTAAGGGGATGGTCGATCAGCCCCACCAGGCGGGAGGCGTTGTCCAGCACCAGATCGGAGTCCGCGTCCAGGGTGATCACATAGCGGGTGCTCTTCAGCAGCGCCGGGTCTGAAATGATGTCAACAAAGCTGGTGTTCTCCGGCTTCTCGCCGCTTAGCAGGCGGTTGAACTCCTCCAGCTTTCCCCGCTTGCGCTCCCAGCACATATAGCAGCCCTCGGACTTGTTATAGCGCCGCTCCCGGATCAGGAGGGAGAATTTGGGCAAAGGGGAGGCATATCCCTGGTTTAACTCCTCCACCCGGGCGATCAGCGCTTCCCTGATCTCCTGATCCCCAGGCGTCTCCCGCTGGTCTGCGTCCGCGTAGTCCGCCAGCAGGGCGAAGTGCAGGTTGGCCTGGCGGTTGGCCAGATAGTGCTTGTGCAGCCGGTTTAGGTATTCCAGGCCCTGCGCTTTCGCAGAGATGATCACCGGCATGATCACCAGGGTGCGGGCCTCGTCCGGGATGCCCTCTTTATAGTCCATGGCCGGGAGGCTGCGGGCGCGGACACCGCGGGTAAAGAAGCTGTTGGCGACTTTGACCGCAATGCCCACCACCAGGGGCAGGGCCGCAAGCACCATCAGCGCAAAGCGCCCGGGCCAGATAACTTCATCCGCCTTTTCCAGCGCCAGCCACAAAAGCCAGAATAAAACGAGCGTCAGACCCCCTAAGATCAGAAAATACAGGGGCCCTTTGATGTTTGCGGGTTCCTTCGCCTCCGCCACGGGCTTTTGAAGCACGGCGCTGCGAAAAAGCTTTTCTCCCTTGCCCACCAGATAGGTGCCCACATGGTGGGGATGGGTCAGTTTGGGACGGCCTTCACGGGCCAGACGGAGACAGGTGTTTGCGATCTGAGTCTCCGGAATGCCGTGGCGGATGGCCAGTTTTTCCACCACCTGCCGGTAGGTCCCCCGGCTGGCGCTGTCCATCTGAGGGTAGACGCCGTCCGGGTCCTCCAGCAAGATCCGCTCCACCGCGGAGAGCTCCTCAAAGATCGCCTCCTCGTTGATCTCGTTTAGCTCCCTTAAGCTGGCGATGGGGTTTCTGATGGCGGATTCAAGGAGGGACTCCTGCCGGCTCTCCTCTAAAAAGATATCGACTGCCCCCGCGTTTTCCCACTCGTCCTTAAAGTGGAAAGCGATATAGCGCCGGATAAGCTCCTGATCAAGAGAAAGATTTCTCAAAAGGTAGAGCACATGGCTGTGGAAATAGATATCCCCCCCATACCCGATGCTTTCGCTCAGGAGTTTTGAGATATCCGGATACTCCTGCTCCGGCTGGAAATTCTCCTTCACAAAAAGGTCCGCCGCTGCCTTGGCATCCGCCACCGCGGTGATCTCCCGGGTCACCCCCAGGATATGCTCCAGCATCGCAAGCCCCGCCATCTCCGGCAGCACCTGCAGCTCCCGGTCCGTCAGGGGCTCTGCCTCCTGGTAGGCCCTGAGCATGTGGATGGCCCCTTCTTCGCTTAAATAACCGCCGGACAGCTCTATCATAAGCCCCGCAATCACATAAACCCGGGGCAGGCCCTTCCATTGGCCCGCCTTCAAAACAGGCAGGGGTGAGCGGCCGGTAGAAGAAAAATTCAGCTTCTTGATCTCCCGGTAGATCATCTGAAAATTATCAATCAGCCAGCGGGCAGAGGGAATCAGGGTCAGCAGGTCGCTTGGCATCTCCTCAATCCGCTCGCGGATCT
>DAISYX010000078.1:0-5795 GCA_036825095.1 Clostridia bacterium
CCGCTGTTTTTGAGGGCTGTCGGGAGGCGATTCACACCCTGTATCCCCGGGTGGCGGGCGCCTGTCGCCGCCATATCACGAAAAGCGGCGGGCTGGTGTATCACTGGAGGGGGAAGGCCCAGGATAAGCCCTGGGTGATGATGGCCCATATCGATGTGGTGCCGGCAGGGGATGAGGGCTGGGAGCGGCCGCCCTTCTCCGGGGAAATTGAGGGGGGCCAGGTCCATGGCCGGGGCGCTGTGGACACCAAGGGCACCCTGGCGGCGATGCTTGAGGCGGCGGAAGGGCTGATCGAAGAGGGCTTTACGCCGGAGCAGGACATCTACTTCTGCTTCTCTGTGGATGAGGAGACCTATGGCCCCACCACGGGGCAGATCATCCAGTGGCTTCAGGAGCGGGACGCCCTGCCCTACGCGGTGCTGGACGAGGGGGGCCAGATGGAGCAGGGCCTGGCCCCGGGCAGCGGGGCTCTTTGCGCCCTGGTGGGCGTGGCGGAAAAGGGCATGGCCCAGGTGCAGCTCTCCGTGACCGGGCCGGGGGGCCACGCCTCCCGCCCGCCCCGGGAGAGCCAGGCGAACATCCTGGCCCGGGCCCTGGTGCGCCTGGAGAAAAATCCTTTCCCCATGGGCCTTGTAAGCCCGGTGAAGGAGGCCCTTGAGGGCCTAAGCCCTGACAGCGCCTGGCCTTATCGGCTGATCTACCGCTGCCCCAGGCTGTTTTTCCCGCTGATCAAGCGCTATGCCCGCCAAAAAGCGGGGGGAGCCGCCGCCCTTTTTCACACCACCACCGCCTTAACCCAGCTTAAGGGCAGCGGGGCCAGCAACGTGCTGCCCGCCACCGCCACAGCAGGCCTTAACTTAAGGCTTCTGCCGGGGGACAGCCAGGAGGAGGTGGTCAGGTACCTGCGCCGGGTGTTGGGGGATAAGCGGGTGCGGGTGGGCCTGGTCACGGGGAACGAGCCAAGCCCGGTGTCCCACATGGAGGGGCCCGCCTTTGAGCGGATCAAAGGGGCGGTCAAGAAGGTGTGGCCCCAGGCCCGCACCCTGCCCTCTTTGATGGTGGGGGCCACGGATGCCTATCACTACAGCGCCTTTTGCCCCCGGGTGTACCGCTTTTCCCCTTATCATATTCCCCCGGAGGTCGCGGCCAGCGTCCACGCGGCCAACGAGCGGCTGCCGGTTGAGGCGCTGAAGGAGGCGGTGGCCTTCTACCGGGCGATGATCACCGGCTGATCCTGATGCACAAAAAAGCGCCTTGCGGGGCGCTTTTTTGATGCCTTGCCGTGGCCTTACTCAGCTGGGCAGCGTGATGCCCGCCTCCTGGGCGGCTTCCATCAGGGTATCCAGGGCCTTGATGATCTGCTCCTCCTTATGGTCGCTTACCACGCAGAAGCGCAGGCGGGCCTTGCCCTTGGGCACCGCGGGGAAGACCGCGGGGGGGACGAAGACGCCCTTGTGGCGCAGGAGGTTGGAGAGCAGAAAGGCGTTTTCATCGCTGCCTACCAGGATGGGGATGATGGCGGTTTCCCCGGCCAGGCAGGTGTTGAGGCGGCGCTTGTGGGCCTCCCGGACGAAGGACTGGATGTTTTGATGCAGGGCCTCTATGATGGATTTGTCGCTTTGCAACAGCCGGATGCCCGCCAGGGTGCCCGCTGCCAGGGGCGGGGAGATGCCCACGGAGAAGACGAAGCCAGGGAGGCTGTAGCGCAGGTAGTTGATCAGGTTATGCGAGCCGGCCAGATAACCGCCGCAGGTGCCCAGGCCCTTGGAGAGGGTGCCCATGCGGATGTCGATGTCCCCGGGCGAAAGGTCAAAATAGTCGTCCACCCCGCCGCCGCTTTCCCCAATGACGCAGGCGGAATGGGCCTCGTCCACCAGGAGGAAGCAGCCGTATTTCTTTTTGAGCTGCACAAAGGCGGGGACGTTGGCGATGTCGCCGTCCATGGAATAGACGCCCTCGATGATGATGAGGACTTTTTCAAAATTGTGCCGCTGGGTTTTAAGGATGGACTCCAGCGCCGCCGGGTCATCATGGGGGAAGGGCTTGACCGTGGCTTCGCTCAGCCGGCAGCCCTGGTCGATGGAGTTGTGCGCCAGGGCATCATAGAGAATCAGGTCGTTCTTGCCGCAGAAGTTGCCCACGAAGGTGACGTTGGTGGCGTGGCCGCTCACCAGCACCAGGGCGTCCTCCGTGTGCTTCCAGCGGGCGATCTCGCTTTCCAGCTCCTGATAAAGGGTCTTTTCCCCCGCCAGCAGACGGGAGCCGGAGGCGGAGGTGCCGTATTTGTCGATGGCCTCCTTGGCGGCCTCCTGCACCTCTTTGCGGCCGGACATGCCCACGTAGTTATAAGAGCCGAAGTTGAGGGTTTCCTTGCCGTCCATCAGGGAGACGTCTTTAAGGGCGCTGTCATGGCGGATGAAATAAGGGTTCTCCTGGCCCGCGCCCATCAGGGCCTGCTCCCTTTGGGCAAAGGCCATAAACTCCGGGCTGTCCTCAAAGCGGGTGATGGGGCTGATCTCCCCCTTGGGGGTTTCCAGGGTCTTGCGGCCCTCGCCCTTGATGTGGGAGAGCAGGATGTCCGTCAGGGCGTTGACCGAGGTGCACAGGGCATATTCCTCCACCGGAATCAGCACGGAGAACAGCTCCTCCACCTTTAAGGAGACGCCCAGCACCTGGAGGCTGTCGCCGCCCAGGTCGTTGATGAAGTGGGCCTCGTCGGTCACCTGCTCCAGGGAGAGCTCCAGGGTCTCCGCAAACAGGCGGCGCACCTTGGACTTGATCTCCTCGCGGCCCAGATCCTGGGGCACCGCCTCCTCGTTGACGATGGGCTGGGATTCCCCGATGGGCTGGGTGCCGGACTTCAGGTCCAGATCCCGGTAGGGGATGCGGCGGTTTTCGATGGAATCCTTAAGCGCCAGGCGTTTGACCTTGATGCCGCTGGCGGTCTGGAAGCGCTCCGGCGTGGCCAGCACCCGGGTGATCTTTTTCATCACCGGCAGCCGCCCGTTGATCTGGGCCACCTGGCGCATCAGCTGGGTGAGGAAGGCGTCGTCCCGGTAGCGGTCGCCCACGTTTAGCACCAGGGTGATATCCTCATATTCAGGGCTTATTTTGCGCCGGCGCTTGATGCGGTTCACCCGGCTGGCGCCGGTGTTGCGCACGCCCAGCACGCTGTACTGCTCCACCCCCTCCAGGTTTCCGAAAAAGTCCTCTAATTCGTCCGGGTAGATGTTCTCGCCGGATTCGTTGATGATCACGTCCTTGCTGCGGCCCTCCACATACATGCGCATGCCCTTTTCCAGGCGCACGATGTCCCCGGTGCGAAACCAGCCGAAGGCGTCGGTATCCGGTGCGGTGACTTCCCCGCCCTTCAGCCGCCCGGTGTGCACGCTGCGGCCGCGGATGAGCATCTCCCCGGTGTTGGCGCGCTTGCCGTCGGACTCCACCTTGTATTCCACGCTGGAGAAGGGGCGGCCCACGGAGCCGGAGGTGCGGGTGTGCAGGTTCATGCGGGTTTCCACGCTGGTGATGGCGGTTTCCGTCATGCCAAAGCCGGAGATGGTGTAGTAGCCAAGGGCCGCGATGTTGCGCATGTGCTCCCGGGGGGTGTGGCTGCCGCCTAAAATCACGCAGTTCACATCCGGGCCCAGCAACTGGGACACCACGGACTTGAACAGCACCTTGCGGGCAAAATCCATGCCAAAGCGGGGCACCACGTTCTGAAGGCCCAGGCTTAAGGCCTTCATGGCTTTGAAGGCCGCGCGCTTGACGGGCTTTTCCTTGGCCACCTTTTTGTTCAGCCCCACGGAGAGGGAGTTGGCAAGCAGAGGCACCGCGCACAGGAAGTTCACCTTAAAACGGCGCATGGCGCCCAGGATGGTCTCCGGCGCCCGGTCCTTGATGAAGACGGTTTCATAGCCGATGAAGTTGCACCACATCACGCAGACCATAAAGCCAAAGACATGATGGAAGGGCAAAAAGGCCAGGTTCCGTTGCATGTGGTTATTGACGATGCGGGGGTTGGCCTTGTGCAAAAGGTCGGAGTTTAGCACCTGCTCGCACAGCGCCGTCTGGTCATAGACATAGACGCGGCTGGTCTGGGTGGTGCCGGAGGTGCACAGCCCCACCATGCTGCCCCAGGGGCCGTCCGGGCTTTTTTCCGCCTCGGGGGCGGAAAAAAGATCCTCCGCCAGGATCTGCACCGTGCCCTCGGGCAGCTGGCGGCGGCTTTTGGTGACGATGCCCACCGCCCCGCCTTCCTTCAGCATGAAGGCGGTCATCTCGTCGCCAAGGTTGGCGTCAATCAGCAGGGCATTGTAGCCCGCCTGCATCAGCCCCCAGAACACCGCGTACCATTCCTTGCAGGTGTCCAGCTGGATCGCCACAAAGCGGCTCTGTTTCTCCGCCCCCAGGGCGCCGGAGAAATGGGCGGCAAAGGCCCTCACCCAGGCGTCATATTGGGCGAAGGTGAGGGATTTTTCCGAGTCGCCCTCCAGGTAGTGGGCGGCGACGCGGCCAGGGTTTTCGTTGGTGAGGGCGTAGATTTTCCGGAGCGTCATGTCCTGACGCAGGGCTTCACAGCGGGCGGTGATATCGGTGAACAGCTCCATTGCGGTCCTCCTGAAATAAATTGGCCGTCAGACCTTGTAATAGCGTGAGATCAGATATAGAAACAACCGGTTGGGCAGAATATCGTGCAGGACAACAGCGGCGTGCTGGCTTAAGGGCGCCACCCTGAGCCGCATGGGAAGGCGCCTGCGATGAAGGGCCCGGGCCACCTTGCGCCCTAAGGCTAAAGGGTCAAGGCCCCCCGCCTCGTCCCGGGCGATGACGCTTCTGACCCGCGCCAAACTGCCCTGATAGCGCTGGGGCACCACCAGGGCCTGGCCCCGGTATTTCTGAGCGCCGCTCCGATGATCCCCCGGCTCCACCAGCATCACCTGGATGCCGTGAGCCTGGTTTTCCATGCGCAGGCACTCGCTGAAGCCCTCCAGGGCGTGCTTGGCCGCCACATAGGCCCCCTGATAGGGGGTGGGCAAAAGGCCGTTGATGGAGGAGAAGACCGCGATCTTGCCCCCGCCCTTTTCCGTCATCAGGGGAAGGGCCAGGCGCACCAGGCGCAGGCTGCCCATCAGGCAGACATCAAGCACCGCCTGAAGCTCCTCATCCTGAAGGGTGCCGGCAGGGCCCAGGGTGAGGATGCCCGCTGCCAGCACCAGGGCATCCGGCGGGCCATAGGCGGCAAGGGCGGCCTTGGCGAAGGCCTCCACGCTCTGAGGAGACGTGACATCAAGGGGCAGGCGCAGCTGCGCGCCCTGCTCCTGTGCCATGCCCTTAAAGCTGCGGGCGCCTGAAACTACCTGCCATCCGGCCTCAAAAAGGGCGGTGGCTGTGGCCAGCCCCAGGCCGCTGGAAGCGCCGGTGACCCAGGCGGTTGGCCTGGCGTGGGTGTGTGACATTCATCCTCCGGGCGCAAAAGCGCCATGGCTAAGCCATTCCCTTTCCCTTAAAGGGAAAGTATGAACAGTTTAATCCATTTTGTCCAAATGCACAAGTCAGATGCATAGGGGAGCGAAAGGGCGCGATAAAAGCTTTGCCGCCCTTCGCGAAACAAATTGTTGACATATGACAAAAACATGTTATCATAAGAAAAGAATCTGACATATGTCAGAATAGCTATCGGAGAGCCGGATAAAAAAGCCGGCAGACAGAGAAAAGGAGGACAGCATGCCAGGATTTGACGGTACAGGACCCGCAGGCGCGGGCAACATGACAGGCAGAGGCTTTGGCCCCTG
>DAISYX010000078.1:5895-8688 GCA_036825095.1 Clostridia bacterium
ACGGTACAGGACCCGCAGGCGCGGGCAACATGACAGGCAGAGGCTTTGGCCCCTGTGGCGGCGCCGGAATGGGCGCGGGCCGGGGACGGCGCTGCGCCTGGGCTTTTGAAAGAGAGCCCGAGGAGCGGAAGGAAGCCCTCATGGCGCAGAAAAAAGCGCTTGCCGCCCGTCTGGAGGCGATTGACAAGCAGCTGGAAACCCTGTAAAAGGGGAACAGGACCGCTTCCGGGGCCTGAAAGGCTCCGGAAGCCTTAAAAGACAAACGAGGTGAGAGGATGGCAAGACCCATGAAGGGCCGCAGCGTGTGCTGCCTGCCCCGCCACGCCCGCTTTGGGCCCCTGGGGCGGGGCACAGGGAACTTTGAGGAGATAAAGATGACGGTGGACGAATATGAGACCATCCGTCTGATCGACCATGAGGGTTTCACCCAGGAGGAATGCGCCCAGCAGATGAACGTGGCCCGCACCACGGTGCAGGGCATCTATGACCGGGCGCGCAGGAAGCTGGCGCTTTTGCTGGTGGAGGGCCTGCCCCTGTCCATTGAAGGCGGCGCCTATACGCTGTATGGCGAAAGCGGCGGGGGCTGCGGCCGGGGCGCCTGCGGCCGCCACCGGCGGGGCCGGGGCAGAACGCAGGGCCCTGATCAGGCGGAGAACGGCTGACAAAGCGCCCTGGGGCCCAGCCTTTTAAAGCGCGGAGACTAAGTAAAACAGGCTGATCACCGCAAGCCCGATGGCAAGCCCTGAGAGATAGGGCTTTTTCTTAAAGACCAGGTAGGCGATCCACTCCCTGATAAAGGCGTTGACGGAGAAGTACAGCCTGGTTTTAGCGCCCCTGCCCTCACAGGCAAAGCCCAGGCTGCGGGCTAAAAGCAGCGCCCTGAGAATGTGATAGCGGCTGGACACCACCAGGATATTCCCCTCTTTTTCACAGGCGTCGATGATCTTTTTTGAATACATCAGGTTTTCCCGGGTGGAGGCGGACTGGTCCTCCACCAGGATGCTTTCGGCCCTGACCCCCTGGCTTAAGGCATAGTTCTTCATGGCCAGCCCCTCGGGGATCTGTTCATCCGCCCCCTGGCCGCCGGACAGGAGCAGAAGGCTTCCCTTGTTCTCCCTGTGGGCCGCGATGCCCTGGTTTACCCGGGCCGCCAGCAGAGGGGGAACCTTATGGCCCTCCTTTAAGCCGCTGCCCAGAACCAGAATATATTGGTAATGCTTCCCCGGCGCTTTGATCAGGTTGAGCAGGTTGGTGATGGCATACAGGACAAAGGCGGACAGGGCAAACAAAAAGCAGAAAGACAAACAGGCATAGACGAAGGAATAAAGGGGATTATCAAAGGCGTTTTCCAGCAAAGGCCAGATGATCAGGTAGGCCAGATACGCGATGCCAAAGCCCAGGGAGAGAATATGGGACAGGCCGCCCCCCTCTTTTCTGATCAGCTGAAGGCCTGTTGTGATCAGGCCTGTCACCATCACCAAAGGGAAGAGCAGCAGCAAGACCGCAAAGATGATCCCCAGGATGATCAGTCCCCGGGTGAAGAGGGATTCCGGAATGTTGATGGCGATAAGCGCCAAAAGAACGGCCAGGCCAAGCAAGGCGGACAGGAAGGAGACGCCCAGCCACAGCGTCCGCCGCTCTTTTTTGTACTGGCAGGCAAACCAGGCGAGGCTCAGGCCGATGAACAGAAAACCCAGCAGATAGATCAGCATCTTCCCTCCGGATACAGGGCGCAGAATGTTTCACGTGAAACAGGGGCCCTGGATGCAGGTATTATCAGGGAAAAAGCCGCCGGTGTCCAGAAATCCGGACAAAGCGGGAAAGAAAAAAGGGGCCATTGGCCCCTTTTTTCAGCGCGGGCGCAGCCTTAAAGCGCCTTGGTGAAGCAGATCAGACGCTGGACCGGAACCGGCGCGTCCAGCTTCAGCCCCTGATAAAGTTTTGCGGGTCTGGGGGCTTTTGAAAAAGCCCCAGCGTCCCCCGCTTCCCTTCATCGTCCTTAGCTTTCCTCAAACTGGCTTTCGTACAGGGCCTTGTAGCGGCCGCCTTTTTGCATCAGGTCCTCATGGCTGCCCATCTCCGCGATGTTGCCGTCGTGCATCACCAGGATCAGGTCCGCCTCCTTGATGGTGGAGAGGCGGTGGGCGATGACAAAGCTGGTGCGGCCTTCCAGCAGGAAGTTCATGGCGTCCTGGATGCGCTTTTCCGTGAGGGTGTCCACGTTGGAGGTGGCCTCGTCCAGGATTAAAAGGGGCTTGTCCGCCAGCACCGCCCGGGCGATGGTGAGCAGCTGCTTTTGCCCGGCGGAGATGTTGTCCGCCTCCTCGTTGATCTCCATGTCATAGCCGCCGGGCAGCGCCCGGATGAAGTGATCCGCGTGGGCGTGGCGGGCGGCCTGGACGACCTCCTCATCGCTGGCCTGGGGCCGGCCGTAGCGGATGTTCTCCATGACGGTGCCGGAAAACAGCCAGGTGTCCTGCAGCACCATGCCAAAGGGCTTGCGGGCCTCCTGGCGGGAGTATTCCCGCAGATCCTGCCCGTCCAGGGTGATGCGGCCGCCCTGGGGGTCGTAGAAGCGCATCAGCAGCTTGACCAGGGTGGTCTTGCCGGAACCGGTCTCCCCCACGATGGCGCAGGTCTGGCCCGGCAGGACGCAGACGGAGAAGCCCTTGATGACGGGGCTGTCCGGGTCATAACCAAACACGATGTCCTCAAAGCAGACGCGGCCTTTGATATCGCCCATCACGGGGCTGTTTTCAGGCTCGATCTCCTCCTCTTCTGAGAGGAAGGCGA
>DAISYX010000079.1:0-8630 GCA_036825095.1 Clostridia bacterium
GCGTGGCGATTTTCCAGGTGAAGTCCAGGCCCTTGCTCAGCGCGTAGGCCTCAATGGTGGTGGCGTTCATGGCCACGCCCAGGTTGTCCATCATGGTGAAGTTGCCCTTGGCGGCGCCTGCCACGCTGTCCAGCGCCACCTGGGTGTCGATGCCCATCACGCTGGCCATATCAGCCGCCCGCTGCATCGCCTGGGTGGTCAGCTCCAGGCTTTTCTGCTGGGAAAGGCCGCTGCCCTGGAACAGCGCGCCCATCTTGTTGGCGGTGGCCAGGTAATCGCTTTGGCTGGTGCCCATGTTCTTGTAGGCCTGCTCGCCTTCCTTTTGGACGGCCTGGGCGAACTTGCCAAACACGGCTTCGGAGCCTCCCAGATTTTGCTCCAGCTCTCCAAACTGCCTGATCACTTCCTTGCCCAGCTTGATGGCAGCCGCGCCTGCTGCCACGCTCACCGTGCCCACGGCAACTGCTGCGCCCTTGGCAGCCGTAACAAGGCCTTTACCAAGTGCTGAGCTTATCTTTTGGAGCGATTCAACCCATTTTTTAGTGCTGCCATCAGCGTTTTTTGTCCACTTACCAAAGTCATTGATGGACTTATTGGTTTTATCGAGATCAGTTTCCATCACGGTCAGCGCGGTGTTGGCCTTCACTAACTGGTCACGGTACTTGTCCGTGTTCTCGTGGGTGTCCCCGTATTTCCGGGCGCTTTCCTCAAGCGCGTAGTTCAGCGCCTTGATGTGCTCCTTCTGCTGGTCGATCTCCTTGTTCAGGATGAATTGCCGCTTGGTCAGGTTGTCCATGGAGGCGCCGTGCAGGTCGAACTCCGCCGTGTTCAGCTTCAATTCTGACGCCATCGTCTTCAAGGATCTGGTGGATGCCGCCAGGCCTTCCCTGAAATTGCTGTCGTCGATCTTCAGCGTGGTTTTGATTTCCCGCTCCGCTGCCATCAGCTCACGCCCCCTTTCCGCTGCACGCCATGCTGTTGGTCGTCATATTCCAGGCGCCAGAGCCACAGGTCTTTGATGCGCCCCGGGTTGCTCCGCCAGGCCTGTTCTTCCGTCAGCCCCGCCTGAAGGGCCATGCCAAGCAGGCGCAAGGGCGTTATTTCGCCTTTGCGCCCACCGCGTTTTTTGTGTCCAGCTCCTCCAGCACGGGATCCCGTTTTTCTTCCCCGTCCTCATGCTCGGTACCCATGCCAATGGCGATCGCTTCCATCACCTGGCCCATAAGCGTCTCAATGTCCTTTGGCAGGATGCGCAGCGCGACATGCTCCGGGGTCAGCGTTTCGGCTTTGGGATCCTCCAGCAGCTCTCCCTGGTTAATCAGGGTGGCGATCAGCCAGGGCAGCTCATCCACAGCGTCTTCCTGGGCTTTTTGCTGGGCTAAAGCCTTTTCAACCTTCTCTTCCTCGCTGTCCCACTCGTTGATGGTGGGCCCGTTGAAGGCCTCCGCCATCTGCCGGATGCCGCCGTAGCGTTTTTTGACCGCCAGCAAGGCGGCGAGCGTGAACACCATCTGGTAATCACGCCCGCCGATTGTTACAGATACGCCGCCCTCATACATGCTTACGCCTGAATGGTGTAGGCGGCGGTGAGGACAGCTGAGTTGTTCATCCCGGCCTTGACGCCGATCGCCTTGATGGTCTTGGCCGCGTCAATGGCTATCGGAACAGTGTACTTCGTGCTGGCCGCCGTGGGCGTGGTGCCGTTGGTGGTGTAGTGGATCTCAGCGCCATCCGTGGCGCAGGCCAGGGCCACGGTGGAATCGGCCGCCACAGCACCGGCGTCGGGCGTGGCTGTGGGTGTGGCCACGGTTTCAATGCCTGCCCATGCGTCCAACCAAGCCTTGGCATCCGCGTAGCTGGTGAACTCCTGGTAGGCGCGGAAACGGGGCTTGCCGCTGTTGTCGATGAACACGCCCATGATGGGCCCGGACACGGTGGGCGTCTGCCATTCGATGCTGTCCGCCTTCGTGGTGGCGTTGTCCTCCGACATGTTCAGCTGCGTCTTGAATATCCAGAAGGCGTTGTATTTGCGCGCGCCGCCTTCTATCTCTGCCGTGATATAGCCAAATCCGCCGGTGGGGCTGGGCTCCCCGCTCTCAACATAGTACTCGTTGGGCGCTGTGCCCATTTCCTCATGCCCCAGCAGGGCCTTCTTGTCGGACGGCGTCAGGTGGGTGTGGTTGAAGCTCAGCTCGCCCCCGGTGATGCTGTTGTCGTTCTCCGCCATGGTGTCGCCGCCGTACAGCGGGTTATCCGCCCGCTCATAGCTGATGTTTGCCTCAATGGGGTGGTTGAAGGGCACCGCCGTGCCATACGCCGGCGGCGCGTTCTCCGGTTCGCTGGTGATGGGCGCGAACACGCTATAGGGTAGTCCTACTCTTGCCATTTTTTATCTTCCTTTCAGAAATTCGTCCCAGATCCGCGTATATACTTCGATCACGCGCGGGCCGGCTGCTTCGTCCGCAGCGTCCACCCACAGGCTGCGCGGAATCCCTTTCCCGCTGAGCTTCTTCTTTTTCCTGCTGGTTTTCGCGTTGCCGGCGTCCGTGCCGTAGTGCAGGATGAAAGCCTTTTCAGCGTTGCGCATGCCCTTTTTGTCCTTGCCCTGGGGGTAGATGTCAACGGAAACGATGTTATGCGCCCGGCTCACCGCCCGGGGGAAACCGATGCGGCTAATCATGGCGCCCGCGTCCCTGAACCTGCGCCGGGCGGCCTCGCCCTTCCAGGCCTGCTTCACTTCCTCAGCGCCTGCCAGCAGCATCCTGTCCGCTGTCGGGCCTGTCAGCTGGTCCAGCCTGCGCATGTCCTCCAGCAGCGGTTCCAGGCCTTCTGTGTTAAATCTCGCCATGCGCCACCTCGCAGTCCCAGGCGTGGTAGAGCAGTTCCTGATCCACGCTGCGGCGCTTGCTGTACTCAAAGCCGATGCCGGCAGACAAAAGCGCCTGCATGATGCCCTTCACAACGGGATCGTTCTGGTCATGGGTAAAGCGCTCCACCAGGACGCGCCAGGTCATCTCGGCATAGGTGTTGCCGCCGTGCAGGCCGTCCAGTTCGTATTCCGTCCACACCGTGTAGTCGCCCTTGCCCCGGCCAAAGTCCTTGGTGATGTCCGGGTCCGCCTGTTTGAGCAGGTCCCGGAAGTTATCCAGTGTTTGGTACATCAGTTGATCCTCCGCAGACTCAGGTCGCTGATGGGCTGCCCGGAGTCCTCATCCAAGGCGTGGTACACCCGGCTCACCTCATAGCGCGCGCCCGGCTCGGTGCTCAGCATGGCGGCGTCCTGGGTGGTGATGTCCCTGTTCTGATGGATCCGGATGCGCGCGGATGTCTGCACATCCTCCCGGAACTCCGTCACATAGGCGGGGTCGCTGCCAAAGTCCAGTTCGCCAAACCAGCTCTCAAATTTCTTGCTCAGCTGGTCAATGGGCTTGTTGCCGGCCACCGCGCTGTTGGTGGCTTCGTAGAGGGTGCAGATGCCCTTGTCCAGGATCATGGCGCCGCCTCATCTTCGGCCTGTTTCTGCTGCAGCCAGCGATCCCGCCGGGCCAGCCGCAGCCAGTCGGGCATCCCGCCCGGTTTGTCCCGGTTCTGGTACTGCCACACCACCAGGTCAGCCAGGAGCACCTGATCCCGGACGCTGCCCGCTTCCAGCAGGATGCCCGTCCTCTCCAGCTCTTGGTCAGCCGCCTGGATGCGCTGGCCCAGATAGCTATCAAGGGAATCGTCAGAGGCCAGACGGTTAAGCCTGGCCTTGACGATCCCTAAGACTATCGCTGATGTGTGTGCCATGCTTTACTCCCCGTCGCTGTCGGCCTGGGCTTGTCCGAAGGACTTGACCATGCCGTTGGAAAGAATCTCGGCGACGCCGATATACTTGCCGTGAGCAGCTGTGATGTCATCCGTGCCGTTCCAAGGCGTGTAACCCGTCAGCACATCGTCAAGCGTGGGCGTGGTGATCGAAGCGTCAGCAATCTTATAAACCAGAGACGTCCCGGCCAGCCTTGTGCCCGCTACGCTCAGCTTCGTGTCACCCGGTTCCGTTCCGTCTGCCGCCGTGACGGTCAGCGCCGTGATGGTCTGCCCAGTCTTTGTGATGGTGGCAGTATAAGTGTGCTTCGTGCTGCCAAAGGCGGTGTCTACGGTGACATAGTTCTTGCCCTTGAGCCAGGTTGCGCTGGTTTCGTTGGTGTGCGCTAAGCCATTCAGCTTGATGACCATTTTTGCGCCTGCCTTGAGCAACGCCGCTGTTATCTTGGCGGTTGTCCCGGTTGTGTCTGCTTCGTAATCAAACGTCAATTGCTTGAACGTTGGATCAAGTGTCAGCGACCCTATCGTGAAGCTGGATAGGGCCGCGTCTAAGGGTTTGCGGTGTCGCTCGCGAAAACAGCAGTGGTCGTCAAGTCGGTGTTGTTGATGTTGACCGCCACGAAGCCCTCACCGATCACGGGCCGGCCATCATAGCGGGCAGTTCCCTTGAACACGGTCTGGTCTTCAACGAAGCGGTAATGCTCGGACACAGCGAACTGTGCGCCCGCGCGCTCGGCCAGCAGATACAGATCGCCGAATCCGTACACGATATCGTTATCCGGGATGAACTCCAGAATCACGATGTCGCCGCCGATGATCGGCACAGTGCCGGTCTGCCCGGACACAATCGCGCCTGTGGCAGAAAATCCCAGGGCCTTAGCCTGCAAGGACGCGAAGGTCTTGCTGTTCATGACAGCGAAGCGGTTGCCGTTGGAATAGTTGCCCTTGACCGCACCCAGCGCCAGAATCAGCGCGGAGTAAAACGCCTCGGGGGTCATGCTCGCCGGATTGATCTTCTTGATGTTTGACGTGTGCAGGTCAGTCCAGGCCGCTTCATTGTCGCCCCAGTAAGCGGGTTCAGCTTCCTCGGCCAAGCGGGTCACGATGCCCACAGGCATTTTGGTGCCGGTGCCATACACAATCGCCTTGTCGATAGCCAAGCCGATAGCCTGACCGATCATGTACATGACCTCATCGGCCAGATTCACATCGCTGTCTTCCAGCAACGCGTTACAAACCGGAATGAAGCCACCAACTTTATAGCCATCAACCTCAATCTGGTTAAAGCTGATTGCCAGTTCGTTGATTTTTGCGCAGGCTTCTGTCCACACGCCTTCAGGGATGGTGCCCGCGATGTTCTGGCGGGACTTGCCGGGTACGCGCACAAGCCGCACATATTTCAGCAGCTTGGAATAGGTGTGTAAATTGTCGCGGAGCACACCCAGCAGCACATCAGGGATATTCAGGTCACCGCCAGTGACAGCGCGGGTCTGCCCCTTCATCTCGCGCACGCGCTGGATAAAGTCCTTCACTTCCTGCCGGGCGATGATCGTGTCGCGGCGCTCCGGGGCCATCCCCCGGAAGAATTTCATGCGGTTTTCCATAGTGATGATCTCATCCTTTCTTTCTTCCCGAATGGGGGGTACCGGGGGCTTCGCTGCCCTGGCGTTCAATTCGTCCAGCTCCTTCTGGAGCCCGGCGATCTGCTCGCTGAGCCGCTGCGTTTCCGCGTTGTTTTCCGCTTCATCGGCGGCCAGCGCATCCTGGTCCTCGCCGTGCTGGCTGATTTCAGCCTCCACGGCGGCCTTGTCTTCCTCGGGCGTCTCCTCGCTCACCTCGTTCAGAGCGGCCTCCAGTTCCGCCTCCCTGAGCGCAAGCGCTTCCTTGCGCTGAAGAAAACCCGCGTCCTTATCGCGGGCCTCTTCCAGTGCCTTGTTCAATTCCGCCAGCTTGCGGGTCAGGACCACCTGTCTAAGCATGCTTCTTCATCCTCGCTTTCATTTGCTCCCGCCAGGCGTCCACCTGGCGCTTCCTGATCTGGTCATATTGCGCCTTTCTGGCGGCAATGCCGGTATCCACATAGGCCGGGAAGGTGACCACGGACACTTCGTACAGCCTGACCTTCCGGATGGTCCAGTGCACAGACCCGTCCTCTCGGAACTCCGTGTCCTCTTCCAGGATGTCAAAGCCAAAGCTGCCCTGGCTCACGTCCCCGCGGACAACCCGCGCCAGCGTGTTGGTGGCGTCGCTGTCCTGCTCGTTGATGTCCACCTCGCCCCAAAGCCCGCGCTCATCGGCCGTCAGCTTCAGCGTTCCCGCCCTGTTGCGGCCCAGCACCAGCCGGGTCTCGTGGTCCACCAGCGCCCGGATATCGTCGCTCAAAGCATCGTCAAAGGCGCCCCGGTCAATGCTTTCCGTGGCGCCCGGCCACAGCTCATAGTTGCTCCCGAACACGGCAAAATAACCGGAAATACGCTTCACACCATCCTCATCCCCGGCCCGGAACTCGGTGGGTATCGTGCGCGATTGCCGGATTTCCCTGTTACGCATCCCCATCACCTCCAATCAGTTTCTTCTGGTCGCCCAGGCGGTCTTCGGGCAAATAGTTCTCAAGCATCAGGATCTCCTCCATATCGTCCCGGGGACCCATGCCCACCCAGTCGCGCCACTCGTTGCGGGTCATGGCCGCGCGGTCCACCATGGCGCGCCCGGCCTGGATGATCTCTGAGATGTCATAGGCGTACAGGCTCCTGGGGTTGAAACGCCAGTACATGTCCGGAGAGTACAGGAGCTTCCTGGTCAGTTCCTGCTGGATGGCCTGGGCCATGGGCATGATGGAGTGGTTGATAAAGGCGTTGTACTGGTCTTTGTTGTAGTCGCCCACCCCCACCAGGAAGGCGGGTACGCGGAAGATGGCGGCCGCGGTGCGCTTGTCAAGTTCCACGTTGGCCGCGATTGCCAAATCGTTGAGCGTCAGGGGCTTCACCTGCTCGATGGAGAATGCCTCCGCCGGCACGAACCAGGGCTGCCCGTTTTCGCTTGAATCCAGGTACTGTTCCGCCAGCTTGCGCCTGCCCTCTACGCTGGCGAACTCCTCCGTCAGCCCGTCCACCTTCACGATGATGGAAGGCGCGGGTGACTCCAGCAGCGCCTGCTTGGTAGCTCCGGCCTGCTTGAGCCCTTTGACGATTTCCTTCAGCACCGCTTTGTAGCCGGTGCCCCGCCAGGGGTATTCCGCATCCGGGTTGATGACAAAGTGCAGCACTTCGTCATGGCTGAAGCTCTCATTGCCGTAATTGACGGCATAGCCGTCCGGCGTTTCCACGAATGTAATCCGGGAAGGCCTCAGCGGCTGCAGCGCTTCCAGCATGCCGTCCCTGAATATGGGGTAGGTGACCTGGTTGCCCTCGCCCTCCAGCATCATGACGCTCACGATGTGGGAGATCAGCGCTTTGCGGGTCATCAGCGGGTTGGGCTCGATGTCCACCTTCCGGCTCAGCGCGTTTACCACCCGGGTATCGCCGTTGTCGGCGTTTCGCATCAGGTGAATGGTCATGGCGCTGATCAGGTCCGCATACACATCCACGCACATCCGGACCTCCGGGCAGTCGCTCAGCCGCTGGTAGCCGCTCACCAGCACCTTGTAGGCGTCCGGGCTGCACAGCCAGGCCGTGGCCGCCGGCTCGGCCCTCGCCCTTGGTTTGGGCCTGGGCTTCCTGTTTTTATTGCTCATCAAACCATTTCCTTGCCTTTCCCGCGTTCTCCAGGTCCTCCAGCATCCGGACTGCCGCGAATACATCCGCGTCAAACACGTCGATGCGCTGCTTTTCGTCAATCTTCTCGTACTGGATCATGTCATCCGTCTTTTCAATGGCGCGCACATTGCCAACGCAGTACTCATAAGCCTCGCTGCCTAGGTAATAGAGCTGCTTGTTCTTGGCCTTGGTCTCGATGCGCCGGAACCCCTCGTTTTTCTTGTAGAAATACTGGGGCTGATCCACCACCCTGAATCCGGCCTTTTTCATGCCGATAAAGTATTCCCGGGCAAACTTGCGATCATGCCCGATCTGGGCGATCCTGAATCCCTGCTTGCGCATCTGCTCAAACCACCTGACCACCTCCGCATGGTTCACCGTGGGGCTGTTGCTCATGGAAAGCCAGCCATTATCCTGCCAGCCAAACAGCGGGATGCTGTCCTCCTCTGCCTTGGCATAGGCTGCTGTGACCGGGAACCAGGCATGGGTGATGGCGATGTCGATCTCCTTGTAGCAGCCATGCAGCGCCGCTGTGGTCAGGTCGTGCAGCTTGGACAAGTCGGCGCCCCCGTACCACTTGATGGGGAGTCGGGCCAGCTGCGCCACCTTCTTTTCCCGGGGCCACTCCGGCTGAATGCCCAGCTTCCCCTCAGCCTCCGCGTTGGACTGGATAAACTCATCCAGGTTGAAGTAGCTCTTCATGGCGGAGGTGTAGATGTTCAGCGACTTGGCCAGGAAATCCTTGCGCATCTGCGGGTCATTCTGCGCCAGGTTGGCGTCAGCCTGGATGTCATGGGGCCGGATGGTCACGCCATAGTTGGGATTGGCTTTTTCGTGCTGCACCGGGTCCAGGTAATCCACGTCCCCGTTTTCATCCTCATCCGCCTTGCAGATAAAGACAAAGCAGGCTTCGTCCCGATAGGTGCCGCTCAACACGCCCTGGCAGTACTTCAGCCTCCGGTAACAGAAGCTGGCCGCGTTGTCCCCGGCCGTGGTGATGCCGATCACCAGCTTGTTGGTGTAGGCCTTGGTAGCTTCCTTGAGCACGTTGTACTGTTTCGGCGTTTT
>DAISYX010000080.1:0-8618 GCA_036825095.1 Clostridia bacterium
CATCATTGGCGGGGCCTCTTTCAGAGGCGGCAAAGGCACCATCTGGGGCACCCTGCTGGGCGCGCTTCTGATTTCAACCATCCGCAACGGTCTCAACCTCTTTAGCGCCGGCAACGACATCCAGTATATCGTCATCGGCTCCGTCATCATCCTGGCGGTCACCATTGATGTCACCCGCAACAAGCTAGAGGCCCGGGCCCGCAAACTGGCCACGGTTTAAATTATCTTTGATTACAATTAACAGGAGATAGCCATGTTCAACAAGGAAAAAGTCCATTTGGGCATTGCCCCCATCGGCTGGTGCAACGATGATATGCCGGAGCTTGGGGCAGAGAACACCTTCCGCCAGACAGTCAGCGAAATGGCGCTGGCGGGCTTCACCGGAACGGAAATCGGCAACAAATACCCCACGGATGCCAGGGAGCTTAAGTGGGAGCTGGACCTGCGGGGCATGCGCATCGCCTCCCGCTGGTTTTCAAGCTTCCTTTTGACCAAGCCCTTTGAGGAAGTGGCGGCGGATTTTGAACAGAACCTGGACTTTTTAGCGGCCCTTGGCGCCAATCGCATCAACGTCAGCGAGCAGAGCCACTCCATCCAGGGCCAAACGGACACCCCGGTGCTGGGCGGCGACAAGTATGTGATGGACGACGCGGAATGGGCCAAGTTCTGCCAGGGTCTGGATAAGCTGGGCGAAATCGCGGGCAAGCGGGGCTTTAAGCTTTGCTTCCATCACCACATGGGCACGGTGGTGCAGACGGCGGAGGAAACCGACCGGATGATGGCCAGCACCGGTGCGGATAAGGTGTTTTTGTGCTATGACACGGGGCATTTTACCTTTGCCGGCGAAGACCCTCTGGCAATGCTTCGCAAATATGCCGACCGCGTGGGCCATGTGCACCTGAAAGACATGCGCCGGGACGTGGTGGACCAGGTGAAGCCCCAGGGCATGAGCTTCCTTCAGGCCGTGCGGGCGGGCGCCTTTACGGTGCCGGGGGATGGCTGCGTGGCCTTTGACCCGGTGTTTGAACTGCTGAGCAAATCTGGCTATGAAGGCTGGCTGCTGGTGGAAGCGGAGCAGGACCCGGCCAAGGCCAACCCGCTGGAGTACGCCATCAAAGCCAGGAAGTATATCCGCGAACACACAGGACTGTAAAAAAGGAGGACAAGATGGCATATCTGCAGCCGGACATCAAGCCCGGCTATAATGCGTATCTGGACATCAACGACAACCCCGAGGTGGGCATGGACGTGGGGCTTTTGGTTCTGGAGCCGGGACAAAGCTGGCAGGGCGGCCAGCCCGGCATCGAGGTCGCCTGCCTGCTGTTGGAAGGGGAAGTCCTTTTTATGTGGGAGGGCGAGGAAGCCAGGGCCTCCCGGCGGGACCCCTTCAGGGACGAGGCCTACTGCCTGCACACGGGGCCGGGCCAGGCCTTTGCCATTCAGGCGGTAAGCCATGCGGAGCTTTATATCCAGGCCGCCAAAAACCCTGTTCCCTTCCCCAGCAAGCTCTACACCCCCAAGGACGTGATGGTGCAGCACGCGGGGAACAAAAACGAGCTGCTGGGCGCCATGCGCCGGGAGATTAAAACCTTTTTCGACTATGAATCCGCCCCCTGGAGCCAGATGGTGTTGGGCGAGGTGCTGAACTTCCCCGGGAAGTGGTCCAGCTATCCCCCCCACCACCATCCCCAGCCGGAGGTGTACTTCCATCGCTTCGACAAGCCCCTGGGCTTTGGCGCCAGCTTTGGCAACGGCCAGGTCTACGCCTCCCGGCAAAACGGGCTGACCGTGATTCTGGACGGCTTCCATTCCCAGACCGCGGCCCCCGGCTATGCCATGTGCTATGTGTGGGGCATCCGCCATCTGCCGGATAACCCCTGGCAGAAAACGCGCATTGACGATCCGGGGCACGAGTGGCTCTGGAAGGCGGACGCCAACGATCATATTTTCAAACTGGAGGGGGAGACATGAAAACCGTCCGCCTAACCATGGCCCAGGCGCTGGTGCGCTTTCTGGAAAACCAGTATCTGGCCTGGGATGATCAGGAGCAGCCCTTTGTGGCCGGCATCTTCATGATTCCGGGGCATGGCAATGTGGTGGGCCTGGGCCAGGCCTTAGCCCAGGAGGCCAAACGCATGAAGGTCTACCAGGGCAAGAACGAGCAGGGCATGGCCCACGCTGCCCTGGCCTTCGCCAAGCAAAAAAAGCGCAAGCAGATCATGGCGGCCACCTCCTCAGTGGGCCCCGGGGCCGCCAACATGGTCACCGCCTGCGGCACCGCCACGGCCAACAACATCCCGCTTTTGGTGCTGCCGGGAGACACCTTCGCCTCCCGCCAGCCGGATCCGGTGCTCCAGCAGGTGGAGCTGGCCCAGTCCGCCGGCCTTAGCACCAACGACGCCTTCCGCGCCGTCTGCCGCTATTTTGACCGGGTGGAGCGGCCGGAGCAGGTGATGAGCGCCCTGATAAACGCCATGCGCGTGCTGACCGACCCGGCGGACACCGGCGCTGTCTGCCTGGCCCTGCCCCAGGATGTGGAAGGGGAAGCCTATGACTACCCCCTGTCCTTCTTTGAGCGCCGGGTGCACCGCCTCCAGCGCCGCCCGCCGGAAAAAGAGGCAATCGCCCTGGCGGCCGAGCGCGTCCGGCAGGCCAAAAATCCCCTGCTCATCTGCGGCGGCGGCGTGCGCTATTCAGAGGCCCACGAGGCCTTTGCCCGCTTTGCTGAGCGCTTCAACATCCCCTTTGGGGAAACCCAGGCCGGTAAATCCGCCCTCACCTGGGATCATCCGCTGAACCTGGGCGGCATTGGGGTCACCGGCACCCAGGCGGCCAATGTCCTGGCCAAAGAGGCGGATCTGATCATCGGCGTGGGCACCCGCTACACCGACTTCACCACCGCCTCCAAATGGCTGTTTAATGAAGAGGCCAAGTTCCTCAATATCAACGTCTCCCCCTTCCAGGCGGGCAAGCTGGACGCCCTGCCCCTCATCGCGGACGCCAGAGAGGGCCTTGAGGCCCTGTCGGAGGCCCTGACGGGCTACAAAAGCGGCTATGGGGACGAGATCACTTCCGCCCTTGAGGACTGGAAGAAAGAGCTTGCGCGCCTGGACACCATGGTTTATAACGAGGTGACCCCACCCCTCATCAACGATGCCAACGCGGACAGCGCGGGCCAGTTCGCCCTGGATCTGGGCACCGCCCTCACCCAGACGGCGGCCCTGGGCGCCCTGAACCGCCTGATCCCCAAGGACGCGGTGGTCATCGGCTCCTCCGGCTCCCTGCCGGGGGACATGCAGCGGATGTGGCGGCCTGAGAGCGTGGACTCCTACAACATGGAATACGGCTACTCCTGCATGGGCTATGAGGTGTCCGGCGCCCTGGGCCAGAAGCTGGCCGTGGGCGACAAAGAGGTCTACTCCATGGTGGGCGACGGCAGCTTTGTGATGCTTCATTCAGAGCTGCTGACCGCGGTGCAGGAGCGGATCAAGATCAACATCTGCCTGTTTGACAACGCCGGCTTTGGCTGCATCAACAACCTGCAGGTGGGCCAGGGCAACGACTCCCTGTGCACGGAACTGCGCTACCGCACGGAATCCGGCCGGCATGACGGCAGCTTTTTAGCGGTGGACTATGCTAAAATCGCGGAAGGCTATGGCTGCAAAGCCTACACCATCCGCACCCTTGAGGAGCTGGAAGCGGCCGTTAAAGACGCGTTGAAGGTGAAAAGCCGGCCCGTGCTCTTTGACCTGAAGGTGCTGCCCAAGAGCATGACGGATGGCTATGCCTCCTGGTGGCGGGTGGGCTCAGCGGAGGTATCTGAAAACCCCCGCAACCACACAGCCTGGCAGGAGCATCTGGATCATATCAAAGACGCAAAAGCGTATTAATAAAAAGGCGGAATGGGAAAATGGCAGAAAAAAAACTCAACATCGGTGTCATCGGCGCTGGGCGCATCGGCAAACTGCACGCCAACAACCTGGTGAATCGCATCCCCAGGGCCAGGCTGGTGGCTGTCTCGGACGTTTACCTCAAGGGCGCCCGGGAGCTGGCGGATTCCCTGGGGGTAAAGGACGCCTACGAGGACTATCGGGAGATTTTAAAGCGCCCGGATGTGGACGCGGTGCTGATCTGCGCGCCCACCGACCTGCACTCCCCCATCTCCATTGAGGCCGCCCAGGCGGGCAAACACATCTTCTGTGAAAAGCCCATTGACCACGACCTGGACAAAATCGAGGCGGTGCTGGAAGCCGTCAAGAAGGCGGGCGTCAAATACCAGGTGGGCTTCAACCGCCGCTTTGACCGAAACTTTAAAAAAGTGCAGGAGCGGGTTCAGGCGGGGGATGTGGGCGAGGTGCACATTGTGAAGGTCACCTCCCGGGATCCTGCGCCCCCTCCTGCTGAATACGTCAAGTCCTCCGGCGGCATCTTTGTGGACATGACCATCCATGACTTTGACATGGTGCGCTTCCTGACCGGCAGCGAGGTGGAGGAAGTGTCCACCTTTGGCGCGGTGCTGGTGGATCCTGCCATCGGGGAAGCCGGGGATGTGGACACCTGCATCATCACCCTGCGCTTTAAAAACGGCGCCCTGGGCGTGATTGACAACTCCCGCCAGGCGGTTTACGGCTATGACCAGCGCATCGAGGTCTTCGGGGCCAAGGGCTGCGTGATGGCGGACAACGAAACCGCCAACAACACCGTGCTCTACACGGCGGACGCGGTCACCAAAGAAAAGCCCCTGTGGTTCTTCCTGGAGCGGTATAACGACGCCTTTGTGGAGGAAGTGCGGGAGTTTGTGGACGCCTGCCTGGACGGCAAGGACACCCCGGTGGGCGCCTTTGACGGCCTGCAGCCGGTGAAAATCGCCATCGCAGCCAAAAAGAGCTGGCAGCAGGGCGGGAAACCAATAAAGGTGGAATAATATGTCTGATAAATTGAATATCGGAATCATCGGCGCGGGGCGTATCTCCCGGGTGCATACGCCCCTTCTGGCCCAGCGGGTGCCCAGGGCCCGGGTTAAAAAGCTTTGCGACCTGGATCTTGACAAGGCCCATGCCTTGGGCGATCCCCTGGGGCTTCCTGTGTGTCAGGATTACCGGGAGATCATCCACGACCCGGAGATTGATGCGGTATTCATTCTGTCCTCCACCAACACCCATGTGCCCATGGCCCTGGAGGCGGCAAAGGCGGGCAAGCACATCTTCTGCGAAAAGCCCATCGACCATGACGCGGATGAAATCCGCCGGGTCATCAGCGCCGTGGAGCAGGCGGGGGTGAAGTTCCAGGTGGGCTTCAACCGCCGCTTTGACCGCCACTTCGCCCAGGTAAAGAAAAGCGTGGATGAGGGCCTGGTGGGTGAGGTGCAGATCATCAAGATCACCTCCCGGGATCCCCAGGCGCCGCCGATGAGCTATGTGGAAACCTCCGGCGGCATCTTCGCGGACATGAGCATCCATGACTTTGACATGGTGCAGTTCTTAAGCGGCGCTCAGGTGGTGGAGGTAAGCGTGCTGGGGGCCTGCCTGATCAACCCGGCGTTTGCCCAGGCGGGGGACGTGGACACCTGCGTCATCTCCCTGAGGCTTGATTCAGGCGCCCTGGCGGTCATCGACAACTCCCGCCAAGCGGTCTACGGCTATGACCAGCGCCTGGAGGTCTTTGGCTCAAAGGGCTGCGTCACGGCGGACAATCAGCGGGTGGATAACACCAGTTTCTTAAACGCGGACACCAGCACCCAGGAAAAGCCCCTGTGGTTCTTCCTGGAGCGCTATGCGGATGCCTTTCTCTATGAGGACATCAGCTTTGTGGACGCCTGCCTGGATGATCGTCCCACCCTCATCGGGGTGAAGGGCGGCCTCACCCCCATTCTCATCGCGGACGCCGCCCAAAAGTCCTGCCAGGCAGGCGGCATCCCGGTGCGCGTCGCCTCCGAATAAAGGGCGGGCCGGGTATAATAATAACAGCAAGATCTTGAAGGAGGTTTGCATGAGTAAAATTAAAGTAGCGGTTTCCGGCTATGGCGTCATCGGCCAGCGTTTGGCCGATGGCGTGGCCATGCAGGAGGATATGGAGCTGATCGGTATTGCTGATCTGGCCCCCACCCTCTCCATCCGCGCGTTGACGGAGATGGATATGATCGGCGTGAACAACACCGAATACAAGCTTTACCTGGTGGACGGAGCGGACAAGGCCCAGTTTGACGCCCTGGGCATTCCGGTGGCCGGCACCTTTGAAGAGATGGTGCAAAAAGCGGACATCATTTTAGACTCCGCCCCCGGCGGCGTGGGCGTCAAAAACAAAGAAGTCTACAAAAAATACGGCAAGAAGGCGGTCTTCCAGGGCGGCGAGCAAAACGCGGTGGCGGATGTCTTCTTCCACGGCGCAGCCAACTATGAGGCGGGCGTGGGGGCGGATTACCTGAAGCTCACCTCCTGCAACACCACTGGCCTGATCCGCGCGGTGGACGCGCTGGACCGGGAGTTCGGCCTGGATCATGTGGCCATCACCATCATCCGCCGCGTAGCGGACCCGGGCGACTATCACCGGGGCCTCACCAACGCCCTGCAGATGGACAAGGCGCCCAGCCACCAGGCGGTGGACCTGATGACCATCATGCCCCACATTGAGGCCACGGGCATCCTGGTGCACACCCCGGTGACCCATGGGCACATCATCACGGTGGTGGCCACCCCCAAGGAAGGCAAAATCACCCGGGAAGCGGCCATCAGCTGTTTTGAGCGCCAGCCCCGCATCCGCGTGGTCACCATTGATGAGGGCTTTAAGGGCAACGCTTCCTTCTTCCGCTATGCCCGGGATCTGGGCAACCGCCGGGGCGATATGTATGAGATCGGCCTTTGGAAGGATGCGGTGGTGGAGACGGGGAACGCCATCATGTTCGCCATCAACATCCCCCAGGAGTCCATTACCATCCCGGAGACCATTGACGCCGTGCGCGCCGCCATGGGCATGCAGAAAACAGGGGCTGAGGGCACCGCGGCAACCAACAAATACCTGCACATCGGCAAGGGGAAATAAGCATGCGATTTGGGATCAGGACCTTGGATGAGGCGCAGCTAATGGGCAAGACCGTGCTGTGCCGGGTGGACATCAACCAACCGGTGGACCGCAAAACGGGGACGCTGAAGTCCACCGCCCGCATTGAGGCCTGCGTGCCCACCTTAAAAGAGCTGTCCGACAAGGGGGCCAGGGTGGTGATCCTGGCCCACCAGGGCAGCGACATCGAGTATAAAAACTTCTACACCACTGCCCCCCACGCCCAGGCGCTAAGCGGCTTTCTGGGCCGTGAGGTGGCTTTTATTGATGATGTCACGGGCCCCTCGGCCAGAGAGGCCATCCGGCAGCTTCAAAACGGGCAGCTGCTGCTGCTGGACAACGTGCGCTTCTGCTCTGAAGAACAGACCCTCTTTGAGCAAAAGCTTCAATTAAGCCATGAGGAGCAGGCCCAGACCCAGGTGGTCCGGAAGCTGGCGCCTTTGGCTGACCTGTATGTCTGCGACGCCTTTGCCGCCGCCCACCGGGATCAGCCCAGCCTCTGCGGCTTTCAGCAGCTGCTGCCCTCCTATATGGGCCGCCTGTTTGAGCGGGAATATGTGGTGATCTCGGAACTGATGGAGCGGCCGGAGCGCCCCTGCGTCTACGTTTTAGGAGGCGCCAAGGTGGGCGACGCCTTTTTGATGATGGACACCGTGCTCACCCGGAACGCTGCCGATCAGGTCTTAACCGGGGGGCTGGTGGCCAACATCCTCCTGGCCGCCAAAGGCGAAGCAATCGGCCAGGGCAGCCTGGACTTTATCCAGCGCTCCGGCAACGCCCGGTATATCGATACCGCACGGGAGCTGCTGGCAAAGCACGCCGATAAAATCCTCCTGCCCGGGGCCCTGGCCTATCTATCAGAGGGCAGGCGGCAGGAGGCAGCGCTCAGGGATCTGCCCCAGGACGCCGCAGCCCTTGACATCAGCGGGGAAGACGCCAGGCGTTACGCTGACATCATCCTTGGGGCCAGGACTGTTTTTGTCAACGGCCCCATGGGGGTGTTTGAGGAGGCGGAAACAGAGCTTGGCACCAAAATCCTCTGGGATGCCCTGGGGGACACCCAGGGGTACACCGTCATCGGCGGGGGTGACAGCATCACCGCCACCACCAAATACGGCAAAACGCAACAAATCGGCTATATCTGCACCGGCGGCGGGGCCTTGATCCGCTTTTTAACCGGGGAGGAGCTGCCCGTGGTGAAGGCCCTGCGCCATGCGGCCAGCACATTTTCATGAAGATTGATTTTGGCTTTGGCAACGGCATCCAAAGCGTCCAGGTGCCGGATAAAAACCTTTTGGGCGTCCTGGGCGCCAACACGGTGGAGATCGGCCTAAGCGGCGAGGAAGAGGTTAAACGGGCGCTTGAAAACCCCATCGCCTCCAAGCCTTTGGGGGAAATTGTAAAACCCGGGGAGAAAATCGCCATCATCACCAGCGACATCACCCGCCCCATGCCCACCCCCCAGGTGATGCCCGCCTTGCTTGACAGCCTGTATGCCGCGGGCGTTGACAAAAAAGACATCACCCTGGTGTTTGGCCTGGGCATCCACCGGGAGCACACAG